>NZ_JBICXQ010000033.1:89532-105959 GCF_043200375.1 Streptomyces sp. NPDC048434
GGGGCGCGCGGGCGGCCCCGCCCCCCCCGCCCCCCCGGGGCGCCCCCCCCCCCCCCCCCCCCCCCACCCCCGGGCGGGGCCCGCCCCCCCCGCCCCCCCCCCCCCCCCCCCGGGGGGGGGCCCCCCCCCCCCCCCCCCCCCCCCCCCACCGCCGTTGTCGCGTGCGGCCGGTCAGCGGCCGTTCGCCGGCAGCCAGCCCGTCTGGACCAGCTGTGCACCGCGCTTACGCGTGATGAACGTCGCCCGTCCAGGCGTCAGCCGCTGGCCCTTGGTGCTGCCCATCAGCGGACCCTCGGCCGGGTCGGCGGACAGGATCAGACCCTGCGCGCCCAGCTCCTTCGTACGCTGCATCACCGGCTCGAACGACGACCGTCCGGCACCCGAGGAGCTGCGCGCGATGATCAGGCGCAGGCCCAGGTCACGGGCGAACGGCAGGTACTCCAGCAGCGGCTGGAGCGGGTTGCCGCTGCTGGTCGCCACCAGGTCGTAGTCGTCCACGATCACGAACGCGTCCGGCAGGTCGTACCAGCTGCGGTTGCGCAGCTGCTCCGGCGTGACGTCCGGACCCGGCATCCGCCGGCCCAGCGAACCGGCCAGACCGGTGATGACCTCCTGCAACTGCGGCCCTGCGGCGCAGTACTTGTACAGATGGCTCTCCGGCACCTCGCCGAGCAGCGCACGACGGTAGTCGGAGACCACCATCAGTGCCTTGTCGGAGGGGTACCGCTCGGCGATCTGCTTGGTCAGCAGGCGCAGCAGCGAGGACTTTCCGGACTCGCTCTCGCCGTAGATGACCAGCAGCGGGTCGGTCTCGAAGTCGATGAACGCCGGCGACAGCGTGGTCTCGTCGACACCGATCGCGATGCCGTGCTCCGGGTAGTCGGTGCCCTTGGGCAGCTCGTTGACGTGCAGCATCGTCGGCAGCATCCGCACCTTGGGGGCGGGCTCGCCCTGCCAGTGCTCGCTGACCGTCTCCACCAGGTTCGCCATGCCGTCGCTCAGCGTCTCCGGGTCGCTCATCCCGTCCAGGCGCGGCAGCGCCGCCAGGAAGTCGAGCTTCTCGGGGGACATACCGCGGCCCGGCTTGCCCATCGGGACGTTCTCCGCGCGCTTGCGGTCGAACTCCGACTCCATCGGGTCACCCAGGCGCAGCTCGACGCGGTTGAGGAGCTGGTCGCGCAGTGCGGGGCGCACCTCGGTGTAGCGCGCGCCGGCGATGATCAGGTGGACACCGAAACCGAGACCCCGGGCGGCGATGTCCAGGATCACCGGGTCCATCTGCTCGTAGTCGGTCTTGAACGTCGCCCAGCCGTCGATGACGAGGAAGACGTCGCCCCACTTCTGGTCGGGGAAGACGCCCGCGGCCCGCCGCTGGCGGTAGGTCCCGATCGAGTCGATGTTGTTGGCCCGGAAGAACTCCTCACGCTCGTTGAGGATGCCGACGACCTCGGAGACCGTACGGCGCACCTTCTCCGCGTCCAGACGCGAGGCGACACCACCGACGTGCGGCAGGCCCTCCATGGTCAGCATGCCGCCGCCACCGAAGTCGAGGCAGTAGAACTGCACCTCGGACGGTGTGTGGGTGAGCGCGAACGAGGCGATGGCGGACCGGATGAGCGTGGACTTACCGGACTGCGGACCACCCACGACCAGACCGTGACCGGCACCGGCGGAGAAGTCCAGGTACATCACGTCACGCCGCTGCTCGAACGGCTTGTCCACCAGCGCGACCGGGACCACGAGCTTGCCGAGCGCGGTGTACTCCGGTGCGTGCACACCGCGTTCGGGCGTGACCGCGAGCGTCGGCAGCAGCTGGTTGACCGTGGGCGGCTCCTCCAGCGGCGGCAGCCACACCTGGTGCGCCGGCGGGCCCTGGCCCTGCATGCGCTGGACGATGACATCGAGCACGGTGTCGGCCAGCGCGTCGTCCTGCTCCGGCTCGGTCGGCTCGACCGGCGTGGGGTCCTCGATGATCTGCTCGACGACCGGGGCCGCCGTGAACGGCACCGGCAGCCGGTTCGTCCGGCTGCCGCCGGGACCGCCGCCGGCACCGGGACCGCGGTACGCGCCCGAGACATACGCGGCCTTGAACTGGACCATCGTCTCGGTGTCGTACTTGAGGATGCCGGAACCCGGGACGTTCGGCAGGTGGTAGGCGTCCGGCACACCGATCGCGGTCCGCGACTCGGCCGCGGAGAAGGTCCGCAGACCCAGCCGGTAGGACAGGAAGGTGTCCAGACCGCGCAGCTTGCCCTCTTCCAGGCGCTGCGAGGCGAGCAGCATGTGCACACCCATCGAACGGCCGATACGGCCGATCTGGATGAACATGTCGATGAAGTCGGGCTTGGCGGTCAGCAGCTCGGAGAACTCGTCGAGCACCATCACCAGCGACGGCAGCGGGTCCAGCGGGGCACCCGCGGCACGCGCCTTCTCGTAGTCCGTGATGTTGGCGTAGTTGCCCGCCGAGCGCAGCAGCTCCTGACGGCGCTGGAGTTCACCGGTGATGGAGTCGCGCATGCGGTCGATCAGCGTGACGTCCTCACCGAGGTTGGTGATGACCGCCGCGACGTGCGGCATCTCCGACATACCGGTGAAGGTGGCGCCACCCTTGAAGTCCGCGAGGATGAAGTTGAGGGTCTCCGAGGAGTGGGTGACCGCGAGCGCCAGCACCAGGGTGCGCAGCACCTCGGACTTACCGGAACCGGTCGCACCGACACACAGGCCGTGCGGGCCCATGCCCTCCTGCGAGGCCTCCTTGATGTCGAGCATGACGGGCTGGCCGTCCTTGTCGACACCGATCGGCACCCGCAACCGCTCATGGAGCGTGCGCGGCCGCCAGGTACGCGAGACATCGACGGAACCGGCGTCACCGATGTTCATCAGGTCGGTGAAGTCCAGGTTCGACAGCAGCGGTTCCTCGCCGTCGGCTCCGGAACCCGCCCGCAGCGGTGCCAGCTGGCGCGCCAGCGCCTCCGCCTCGGGGATCGACAGGGTGTCGCAGACACCGCGGTAGACCGCGCCGCTGGCCGACTCCAGCAACAGCTTGCCCGGCCACACCTGTACGGCCAGACCGCCGCGGATCTCGTCCAGGTCGCCCGGGACGACCTCCAGGATGGTGACGCCCTGCAGGCCCTCGGCCCCGGCGATCACCGAGTCCATCGGCACCTCGCCGCCGTCCAGCACGAGCACCACATGCGGGGCGTCGGTCACCGGAGTGCCCTGCGGGTTGAACCGGCCGCGGCCGTCCAGCTCGTCGGCCAGCAGCTCCTCGATCTCACCGAGATCGCCGACGACCAGCCGGCGGTTGCCCGCGCCGTCCGTGGTCTTGTCCTGCACCTGCGGCAGCCACTTGGTCCACTCCCACTCCGCCTGCGCACCGGGCGCGGCGACGACGGCCACCACCAGGTCCTCGGGCGAGTGCAGGGTGCACAGCTGGGCGATGATGGCGCGCGAGGCGCCGTAGACCGTGTCCGGGTCGCCGGAGACGGTCAGGTGGTAGAAGGCGCGCAGCGAGACGGCCAGTGGCAGGCTGTCCAATTGTCCGTGCTTGTCGAGGAATTCCTTCATCGCATGCGCGGTGAGCGGCTCCAGCTCGTCGACCGGAGCGGTCTCCGGAGCCCGCAGGGGAGTGGCCAGCTGCTGCGGCCCCAGTCCCAGCCGTACCTGCCCGAAGTCCGGATCGCTCGTCCGGCGCTCCCATACCCGTTTGCCCTCGGCCACGATCGACCACAACTGGCTCGGGTCGGGGTGGGTGAACAGCTGTGCGTCCCGCTGCTTGCGGGCGGTGCGCCGTACCTCTTTCCGCTTCTGGGTCAGGTACTTGAGGTAATCCTGCCGCTCTTGAAGCATTTGCCCGGAAGGGCCTTGACGGGCTTTGACGATCTGCACGATCGCCATTGCCAGAGTGGACGCCACCATAAAACCGCCCATGATTTTCATGAACGGCTGGTTGCCCATGAACAGGAATCCCGCCGAAGACGCCATACCCATCATGGGCATAAGGGTCATCAGCATGTTCTCTGATTCGCCCTCACGCGGAAGCTCCGGAGGGGCCTCGAGTGTCACCTCCTCGGAGGGGACTTCGGGCGGCAGCGCGCGGGGCGGGCGCTTGACGATGACAACGCTCACCGAGGCATCAGTCCTTCATGCATCTCGCAGTCTCGGACCGCCCCCGTTGGATTCGACGGTCCCCCGAGCCAAGTACTTGGCCCGACGCAGGCGTTGATCCTACTGTTAACCGTCAAGTCTCGGGGTGGGTGGGGCGGCCGCCGAATTGAACGGTACGCTGACGCCTCGCGAGCGTGCCACAGCCCTGCAGTGACGGCTCTATATATACGGCGCGCGAAGCGACAAAACGCCCAACGGATAGGGGGAACCGCCAGGTGAGCACGAGCACTGGCACCGGCTTTTGCCGGGTCACAGTCGCCGCGCCGGATGCACGGATTGACGTGGCTCTGCCGGAGGACGTCGCACTCGTCGACATTTACCCGGAGATCCTGAGGCTCTCCGGGCAGTCGCAGGCCGAGGGCGCACCGACCGGCTATCACCTAGTACGCCGCGACGGCACGGTTCTTGACGCCGGACAGTCGCTCGCACAGCAGCAGATCCTCGACGGCGACCTCCTTCTTCTGAAGCCGTTCGCCGAGTCGCTGCCGCTCCCGGTCTTCGACGACGTCTCCGACGCCGTCGCCTCCGCGGTCAAGCGCAACCGCAGCCGCTGGAGCGACGACCTCATGCATGTCGTCGGCCTCACCGCGGGTGTGCTGCTGCTCGTCATGATGGCGTTCGCCCTGTGGTTCTCGAACCCCGCCGACCGCGACATGCACCGCCTGCCCGGCATCATCGCCGGTGTCGTCGGCATCGTGCTGGTCGCGCTGGCCGGTGTCCGCGCCCGCGTCTACGACGACCACGGCTCCTCCATCGCGTTGGGCCTGGCCGCGCTTCCGCATCTGCTGCTCGCCGGCTCCGGCATCTTCCCCGTCGACGCGGGAGCCGGCCCCGGCCGGCTGCACCTGCTCGTCGGCTGTGTGACCGTACTGATCGCCTCGGTACTCCTGGTGGTCCTGCTGCCGCGCGGTGACGCCCCCTTCGTCGCCGCCGCGTTCCTGGCCGCCATGGGAACCCTCGCGGTCTTCGCCGCGATCCTCACCGACGCCGCGCCCCGAGAGGTCGCCGCCGTCACCGCCGTCGTCTCCATCGCCCTGGTCGCCTGGCTGCCCGGCCTCTCCGCGCGCTTCGCCCGGCTGCCCATCGGCTACAAGTCGCCCGACCAGATCGCCAAGGGCTCCTACGACAACGGCGGCGAGACCGAGTCCGTCGACTTCGTCAAGATCGGCAACCAGGCCAAGCGCGGGCACGAGCTGCTGCTCGGCCTCGTCGCCGGCTGCGCCGCCCTGACCGTCGGCTCGGCCGGCGTGGTCCTCGGCTTCTCCGACAACATGTGGGCCCAGCTGCTGGCGCTGGCCGCGGGCATCACGATCATGCTCCGTGCCCGGCTCTTCGACTACACCGCGCAGGTCGCCTGCCTGACCATCGCCGGCATCTTCACGATCGTCCTGCTCATCCTGGGCATCGCGCTGAACCCGCCGACGGAGATCTTCGTCGATCTGCTCCGCTTCCAGGACTCCGGTCCGCTGAACATCCGTACCGTCTGGTTCTCCGGCAGCATCGCGGCGGGCGCCGCCCTCCTGGTCGGCGTCGGCCTGGTCGTCCCCCGCAAGGGCGTCACCCCCTTCTGGGGCCGGATCTTCGACATCTTCGACGGCCTGGTCCTGCTGTCCCTGGTGCCGCTGTGCCTGGCGGTCCTGGAGGTCTACGGCAAGGTGCGAGGCCTCACCGGCAACTGAGGCACCCGCTCACCTGCTCGGCGGCCCCCTGACCACCTGGTCGGGGGGCCGTTTTGAGCTGGTACGCTGTGTGACGGCCCGGACGAGTCATTCAAGATTCCCTGTGAGGTAAACCAGGGGCGCTCACTGGCCGGAACCCTGAGGAGTACCGCGTGTCGCTCGACGCCGCCACGAAGAAGCAGATCATGACCGAGTTCGCCACCAAGGAGGGTGACACCGGCTCCCCCGAGGTCCAGGTCGCGATGCTCTCCCGCCGCATCTCGGACCTGACCGAGCACCTCAAGACCCACAAGCACGACCACCACTCCCGCCGTGGTCTGCTGCTGCTCGTCGGCCAGCGCCGTCGCCTGCTGCAGTACCTGGCGAAGAAGGACATCACGCGCTTCCGTGCGCTGGTCGAGCGCCTGGGCATCCGCCGCGGCGCGGCGGGCGCCAAGTAAGACGCCGTAGAGGGAGCGGTTCCTACCGGGAGCCGCTCCCTTTGCCGTACGCACCGGACACTCACGCCACCTCATGGTGGACGGAAGCTTTGTAGTCTGGTGCCATAACGCAAAACTGAACGCGGTAGGAGCGCCTCCTGGCCGCCGGTCCTCGGTAGTGGCCCCCGGATGATCCATGCATGCCATGTGTCATCACTCCGGGTGCTTCGATCGAAGACCGGCCCGCACCGGCGCTCCACCGAAGACGGTCTGCAGCCATACGGGCTGCAGACGCAGACGAGGAGATATTCCTGGTGGAGAACGAGACCCACTACGCCGAAGCCGTGATCGACAACGGCTCCTACGGCACCCGCACCATCCGCTTCGAGACGGGCCGCCTGGCCAAGCAGGCCGCCGGCTCCGCCGTGGCGTACCTGGACGACGACACCATGGTGCTGTCGGCCACCTCCGCTTCCAAGACTCCGAAGGACCAGCTGGACTTCTTCCCGCTGACCGTCGACGTCGAGGAGCGGATGTACGCAGCCGGGAAGATCCCCGGCTCCTTCTTCCGCCGTGAGGGTCGCCCCTCCGAGGACGCGATCCTTACCTGCCGGCTGATCGACCGGCCGCTGCGCCCCTCCTTCAAGAAGGGCCTGCGCAACGAGATCCAGATCGTCGAGACGGTCATGGCGCTCAACCCCGACCACCTCTACGACGTGGTCGCCATCAACGCCGCCTCCTGCTCCACGCAGCTCGCGGGCCTGCCCTTCTCCGGCCCGGTCGGCGGCACCCGTGTCGCCCTGATCAACGGCCAGTGGGTGGGGTTCCCGACCCACACCGAGCTCGAGGACGCCGTCTTCGACATGGTCGTGGCCGGCCGCGTCCTCCCGGACGGCGACGTCGCGATCATGATGGTCGAGGCTGAGGCCACCGAGAAGACCATCCAGCTGGTCAAGGATGGCGCCGAGGCTCCGACCGAAGAGGTCGTCGCCGCCGGTCTCGAGGCCGCCAAGCCCTTCATCAAGGTCCTGTGCAAGGCCCAGTCGGACCTCGCCGCCAAGGCCGCCAAGCCCGTCGGTGAGTTCCCGATCTTCCTCGACTACCAGGACGACGTCCTGGAGGCGCTCACCGCCGCGGTCAAGGACGAGCTCTCCCAGGCGCTGACCATCGCCGGCAAGCAGGAGCGCGAGGCCGAGCTGGACCGCGTCAAGGGCGTCGCCGCCGAGAAGCTGCTCCCGCAGTTCGAGGGCCGCGAGAAGGAGATCTCCGCCGCGTACCGTTCGCTGACCAAGAGCCTGGTCCGCGAGCGCGTCATCAAGGAGAAGAAGCGCATCGACGGCCGCGGCGTCACGGACATCCGTACGCTCGCCGCCGAGGTCGAGGCCATCCCGCGGGTGCACGGTTCCGCGCTGTTCGAGCGTGGCGAGACCCAGATCCTGGGCGTCACCACCCTCAACATGCTCCGCATGGAGCAGCAGCTGGACACCCTCTCCCCGGTGACCCGCAAGCGCTACATGCACAACTACAACTTCCCGCCGTACTCCGTCGGTGAGACCGGCCGCGTGGGTGCGCCCAAGCGCCGCGAGATCGGCCACGGTGCGCTCGCCGAGCGTGCCATCGTGCCGGTGCTGCCGACCCGCGAGGAGTTCCCCTACGCGATCCGCCAGGTCTCCGAGGCGCTGGGCTCCAACGGCTCGACGTCCATGGGCTCGGTCTGCGCCTCGACCATGTCGCTGCTGAACGCCGGTGTGCCCCTCAAGGCCCCGGTCGCCGGTATCGCCATGGGCCTGATCTCCCAGGAGATCGACGGCCAGACCCACTACGTCGCCCTCACCGACATCCTCGGTGCGGAGGACGCCTTCGGCGACATGGACTTCAAGGTCGCCGGCACCAAGCAGTTCGTGACCGCGCTGCAGCTCGACACCAAGCTCGACGGCATCCCCGCCTCGGTCCTGGCCGCCGCGCTGAAGCAGGCCCGTGACGCGCGTCTGCACATCCTGGACGTCATGAACGAGGCCATCGACGTCCCGGACGAGATGTCCCCGAACGCCCCGCGGATCATCACCGTCAAGATCCCGGTGGACAAGATCGGTGAGGTCATCGGCCCCAAGGGCAAGATGATCAACCAGATCCAGGAGGACACCGGCGCCGACATCACGATCGAGGACGACGGCACGATCTACATCGGTGCCTCCGACGGTCCGGCCGCCGAGGCCGCCCGCGCAACGATCAACGGCATCGCCAACCCGACCATGCCGGAGGTCGGCGAGCGTTACCTGGGCACGGTCGTCAAGACCACCACCTTCGGTGCGTTCGTCTCCCTGCTCCCGGGCAAGGACGGCCTGCTGCACATCTCGCAGATCCGCAAGCTCGCCGGTGGCAAGCGCGTGGAGAACGTCGAGGACGTGCTCGGTGTGGGTGCCAAGGTCCAGGTCGAGATCGCCGAGATCGACCAGCGCGGCAAGCTCTCCCTGATCCCCGTGATCGAGGAAGAGGACAAGGCCGCGGACGAGAAGGACGACGCCGCCAAGTGACGTCCCGTACGCACACGACGACGGCCCGCACCTCTTCGGAGGGGCGGGCCGTCGCCCGTACCCAAACGCTTCTCAAGGGCACGGCGGGCGCCGGCACGGTCCGCCGGACCACCCTCCCCGGCGGTCTGCGCATCGTCACCGAGACGCTGCCGACGGTCCGCTCCGTCACCTTCGGGATCTGGGCGCACGTCGGCTCCCGCGACGAGACACCGTCGCTCAACGGCGCCACGCACTACCTGGAGCACCTGCTCTTCAAGGGCACCGAGCGGCGCAGCGCACTGGACATCTCCGCGGCCATCGACGCGGTCGGCGGCGAGATGAACGCCTTCACCGCGAAGGAGTACACCTGCTACTACGCGCGGGTGCTGGACACCGATCTGCCGCTGGCCATCGACGTGGTGTGCGACATGCTCACCGGTTCGCTGGTCGAGGCCGAGGACGTGGACGCCGAGCGCGGTGTCATCCTCGAAGAGATCGCGATGACCGAGGACGACCCCGGCGACTGTGTGCACGACCTGTTCGCGCACACCATGCTCGGTGACACCCCGCTCGGCCGCCCCGTCCTGGGCACCGTCGACACCGTCAACGCCCTCACCCCCGAGCGCATCCGCCGCTTCTACAAGAAGCACTACGACCCGACCCACCTCGTCGTCACGGCCGCCGGCAACGTCGACCACGCCAAGGTCGTCCGACAGGTCCGCCGCGCCTTCGAGCAGGCCGGAGCCCTGGACCGGACGGACGCGGTCCCGATCGCGCCACGCTCCGGCACCCGGGCCATCCGGACCGCCGGCCGCGTCGAAATGCTCAACCGCAAGACCGAGCAGGCCCATGTGATCCTCGGGATGCCCGGGATGGCGCGCACCGACGACCGGCGCTGGGCCATGGGCGTGCTGAACACCGCCCTGGGCGGCGGGATGAGCTCCCGTCTCTTCCAGGAGGTCCGCGAGAAGCGCGGCCTGGCCTACAGCGTGTACTCGTACACCTCCGGCTTCGCCGACTGCGGGCTGTTCGGCGTCTATGCCGGCTGCCGTCCGAGCCAGGTGCAGGACGTCCTCAAGATCTGCCGCGACGAACTCGACCAGGTGGCGTCCCAGGGCCTCACCGACGACGAGATCCGCCGCGCGATCGGACAATTGCGCGGGTCCACCGTCCTCGGCCTGGAGGACACCGGCGCGCTGATGCACCGCCTCGGCAAGAGCGAGCTGTGCTGGGGCGAGCAGATGTCGGTCGACGAGATGCTCACGCGGATCGCGGCCGTCACGCCGGACGAGGTGCGCGAGGTGGCCCGTGAGGTGCTGGGCACCCGCCCGTCGCTGTCCGTCATCGGTCCCCTGAAGGACCGGCAGGCGGCCCGGCTGGACGACGTCGTCGCTTAGGCCTCGCTGCGATATCACCGAGAGAGAGACGGGAAACGATGAGCAAGCTGCGCGTGGCCGTACTGGGAGCCCAGGGACGCATCGGCTCCGAGGCCGTACGGGCCGTCGAGGCCGCCGAGGACATGGAGCTGGTGGCCGGGCTCGGCCGGGGCGACAAGCTGGAGACGCTGGTCGAGGCCGGCGCCCAGGTCGTGGTCGAGCTGACCAACCCCGGCGCGGTGATGGGCAACCTCGACTTCTGTGTGCGTCACGGCATTCACGCGGTGGTCGGGACGACCGGCTGGACCGATGAGCGCCTCGCGCAGCTGCGCACCTCGCTCGCCGCCTCGCCCGGGGTGGGCGTGCTCATCGCCCCGAACTTCTCCATCGGCGCGGTGCTGACCATGCGGTTCGCCCAGCAGGCGGCCCGCTTCTTCGAGTCGGCCGAGATCGTCGAGCTGCACCACCCGAAGAAGGCGGACGCCCCGTCCGGCACCGCCGCCCGCACCGCCCAGCTGATCGCCGAGGCCCGTGAGGAGGCCGGCTGCGCCCCGCAGCCGGACGCCACCACCACCGCCCTGGACGGCGCCCGCGGCGCGGACGTGGACGGCGTCCCCGTGCACTCTGTACGGCTGCGCGGTCTGCTGGCGCACCAGGAGGTGCTCCTCGGCGGGGAGGGCGAGACCCTCACCATCCGCCACGACTCCCTCCACCACAGCAGCTTCATGCCGGGCATCCTGCTCGGCGTGCGCCGCGTGGTCACCGCTCCGGGCCTGACCGTGGGCCTGGAAAACTTCCTCGACCTGGGCTGACGGGCATGGGCGGAAAGATCACGTACTTCTTCCTCGCCACCGTGCTGGTCATCGTCTTCGGTGTGGTGGCGCTGGAGGGCGTACTCCTCCTGATGACCGGCGAACCTGCTGCCATGGGCATGGGCGCGGTGGCTTTCCTGCTGCCGTGCATCGGCGGCTGGTTCCTCTGGCACAACACCCGCTTCGCTCGCGACGCCCACCGGCTGGCGCACGCTCTGGAGGCCGAGGGGGGACTGCCGGCCGACGAGCCGGCGCGGACCCCCGGAGGCCGGATCGAGCGGGACGCGGCCGACGCGGTGTTCGCCCGGCGGCAGGCCGAGACGGAGGACGCGCCCGGCGACTGGCGTACGTGGTTCCGGCTCGCGGTCGCCTACCACGACGCCCGGGACACCCCACGCGCCCGTAAGGCGATGCAGCGCGCCATCGCCCTGCACGACGACGAGCCCGTACCGACCGCCTAGAGCCGGTCCGGCCCGCCCTCGGCCGTACGAACCGGAACGTACGGGCCCGCTTCGGCCCCGGGGCGCCGGAGGCTCAGGCGCGGTACTCCGCCGCCCAGGCCTCCAGTACGTCCGCGGCCCGCTCGAACGCCTCCGGACGGGACAGAAAGTCGCCGTTGTGGTCCGTGAGCAGGGACCGCAGCGGCTCGCCCTGCGTCCGCTCGACGATCAGGGCCTGTCCCTGCACCGTCCGCGGCAGTCCCAGCCAGCGCACCGGCTGCTGGCGCGTACGCACCGAGGCGACGGCGCTCCACGGTTCGGTCGTCGTACGCAGCAGATTCACCTGTCGCAGCCCGTGCGCGCTGACCCACACCCCGACCCGCAACAGCCGTAGGGCGGCCGCGATCATCACCACTCCCACCACCGCACAGGCCGCGGCGCCGGGCAGCGAGCCGGCCATCGCGATGACCATTGCGGAGATCAGCACGAACGAGGCGAGCAGCAAAGACATTGCCGCCGCCCCTACCCGCCACGGTCCGGGGCGGTAGGGACGGCGCCAGTGGTCGGGCTCGTCATGCGGAAGTGCGGCCGAATCCGCGGCACGGGTGTCGAGATCGAGGTCGCGGTCGGCCGTCAGGAAGGGCAGGGGCACGGCTGATCCTCACTCATGGGCACGCTGACTGAAGCTGTGACCGGTGAGGCTATCGGGACCGGCGGAGCGGAACCACTTCGCGGCACGCCCCGCCCGTCCGTTCAGCGATGGGCGGCCTCGGACTGATGCACCCGGCTCGAGCCGGAGCTGTCCTGCTGCAGTGCGGGAACGCCGAACAGCAGGGCGCCGGCCAGGCCACCCACGACTGTCAGCGTGATGAGAGACTGGCCGAGGAGCTGCGCACGAGAGGCGCGCTGCCGCGGCGGGGGAGTGACATTGCTGCGGAACCGGTCTGCCTCGGCAACGAAGGCGAACGGGACGGGCTCTCGCCGGCGGAACATGAGCGGGCTCTCCTAGGAACCTCGAGGTGGGCACTGTCACAGGGTTAGACGTCTGTGGCGTCCGGTTGGTGCCCAATTTCAGGGACTTCTGTGAAAAATATCAACGGCCGCTCCCTGCGCTGCTATGGCGCGCCCGTTTTGTGGCTAACGCGGCATCACGTCGCGTTTCCCGGACTGTCAGTGGCGGGTCGTAGGGTGGTCGCGCACGAGGATCGAACGGAAGGAACCGCCGGTGTCCCACACCCCCGCCGAGAGCACTGAGAGCCCCGACAGTGCAGCCGTCAGCTTCCGGAGCGAGGTGACGGTCGAGCTGGTCAAGCACAGCGCCGCGGACAGCGACGTCCTGTGGGCGGCCCGGGTCTCCACGGCCGGCGAGCAGTCCCTGGAGGAGCTGCAGAAGGACCCGGAGCGCTCCAAGGGCCTGATCAACTACCTCATGCGGGACCGGCACGGCAGCCCCTTCGAGCACAACTCCATGACGTTCTTCATCAGCGCGCCGATCTTCGTCTTCCGCGAGTTCATGCGGCACCGCGTCGGCTGGTCGTACAACGAGGAGTCCGGCCGCTACCGCCAGCTGGAGCCGGTCTTCTACGTCCCCGGTGAGTCCCGCAAGCTCGTCCAGCAGGGCCGCCCCGGGAAGTACGAATTCGTCGAGGGCACCCCGGCGCAGTCCGAGCTCACCGGCCGCGTCATGGAGGACTCCTACCGGCAGGCCTACGAGGCGTACCAGGAGATGCTCGCCGCCGGCGTCGCCCGCGAGGTCGCCCGCGCGGTGCTCCCCGTCGGGCTCTTCTCGTCGATGTACGCCACCTGCAACGCCCGCTCCCTGATGCACTTCCTCGGTCTGCGTACCCAGCACGAGCAGGCGAAGGTGCCCTCCTTCCCGCAGCGCGAGATCGAAATGGTCGGCGAGCGAATGGAGGCCCACTGGGCCGAGCTCATGCCGCTCACGTACGGCGCATTCAATGCGAACGGCCGGATCGCTCCATAAGGCCCAGGTTGCGGGCCGGATACCGGAGCGCGCGGGACAGACGTGCGAGGTGTCCGGATTGCGGCATTTTGAGAAGTTCATCTACGCTGAACAGACGGACCCGGCACTGCTTGAACCCCCGAGCAGGCAGTGCCGGAGTCCACATCCTTGCTCCCCAGAGGCGCAACCCGCGGTGAGCTACGAGTAGCGTGGGACCCATGGCTCCGACTTCCACACCGCAGAACCCCTTCGGGCGGGTGCTGACCGCCATGGTCACGCCGTTCACGCCGGATGGCGCTCTCGATCTCGACGGCGCACAGCGGCTGGCTGCCCACCTGGTGGACGCCGGCAACGACGGCCTCGTTGTCAACGGCACCACCGGAGAGTCCCCGACCACTAGCGATGCGGAGAAAGCCCAGCTGGTCCGCGCCGTGGTCGATGCGGTCGGCGATCGCGCCTTTGTCGTCGCCGGAGCCGGAACCAACGACACCCACCACAGCCTCGAGCTGGCCCGCGCCGCCCAGGACGCCGGCGCCCATGGTCTGCTCGCGGTGACGCCGTACTACAGCAAGCCCCCGCAGGAGGGCCTGCTCCGGCACTTCACGGCCATCGCGGACGCCACCGACCTGCCGGTCATGCTCTACGACATCCCCGGCCGCAGCGGTGTCCCGATCAACACCGAGACCATGGTCCGGCTCGCCGAGCACCCGCGGATCGTCGCCAACAAGGACGCCAAGGGAGACCTCGGCCGCGCCAGCTGGGCCATCGCCCGCTCCAGCCTGGCCTGGTACAGCGGTGACGACATGCTCAACCTCCCGCTGCTCTCGGTCGGCGCCATCGGCTTCGTTTCCGTGGTCGGCCATATCGTGACCCCCGAGCTGCGCGCCCTCCTGGACGCCCACCTCAATGGCGATGTCACCAAGGCCACCGAGATCCACCAGAAGCTGCTGCCCGTCTTCACCGGCATGTTCCGCACCCAGGGCGTCATCACGACCAAGGCCGCCCTCGGTCTCCAGGGCCTGCCCGCCGGCCCGCTGCGGCTGCCGCTCGTGGAGCTCTCCCCCGAGGAGACCGAACAGCTCACGCGCGATCTCGCCGCCGGCGGGGTACAGCTCTGATCACAGACTTCACAACTGAATACGGACCAACAACCGCCACATAGCAAGTGCACGAATGTCATGCGCGCCACGTGCCCTCAACGGCAGCGTGGCGTGTGTGGTGAGGAGAGTCTTTTGAGTCATCCGCATCCTGAGCTCGGCGCCCCGCCGAAGCTTCCCAAGGGTGGCCTGCGCGTCACCCCCCTCGGCGGCCTGGGTGAAATCGGTCGCAACATGACGGTCTTCGAGTACGGAGGCCGGTTGTTGATCGTCGACTGCGGAGTGCTCTTCCCCGAGGAGGAGCAGCCCGGAATCGACCTGATCCTGCCGGACTTCACGTCCGTCAGGGATCGTCTCGACGACATCGACGGCATCGTGCTCACCCACGGCCACGAGGACCACATCGGTGGTGTCCCCTATCTCCTGCGGGAGAAGCCGGACATCCCCCTCATCGGTTCGAAGCTGACCCTCGCCCTCATCGAGGCCAAGCTTCAGGAGCACCGCATCCGCCCCTACACCCTTGAGGTGAAGGAGGGGCACACGGAGCGGATCGGCTCCTTCGACTGCGAGTTCGTCGCGGTCAACCACTCCATCCCCGACGCCCTGGCCGTCGCCATCCGCACCCCCGCGGGCATGGTCGTCCACACCGGCGACTTCAAGATGGACCAGCTCCCGCTGGACCGCCGGCTCACCGACCTCCCCGCCTTCGCGCGGCTCGGCGAGGAAGGCATCGACCTTCTCCTCTCCGACTCCACGAACGCCGAGGTCCCGGGCTTCGTCCCGCCCGAGCGGGACATCTCCAACGTGCTGCGCACGGTCTTCGCGAACGCCCAGAAGCGCATCATCGTCGCCAGCTTCGCCAGCCATGTGCACCGCATCCAGCAGATCCTCGACGCCGCCCATGAGTACGGCCGCCGGGTCGCCTTCGTCGGCCGTTCGATGGTCCGCAACATGGGCATCGCCCGCGAGCTGGGCTATCTGAAGGTCCCGGCCGGCCTGGTCGTCGACGTCAAGACTCTCGACGATCTCCCCGACGACGAGGTCGTGATGGTCTGCACGGGTTCCCAGGGCGAGCCGATGGCGGCCCTGTCCCGGATGGCCAATCGCGACCATCAGATCCGGATCGTCCCCGGCGACACGGTGATCCTGGCCTCGTCCCTCATCCCGGGCAACGAGAACGCGGTCTACCGCGTGATCAACGGCCTCACCAGATGGGGTGCGGACGTCGTCCACAAGGGCAACGCCAAGGTCCATGTCTCGGGCCACGCCTCGGCCGGCGAGCTGCTGTACTTCTACAACATCTGCAAGCCGAAGAACCTGATGCCGGTGCACGGCGAATGGCGTCACCTGCGGGCCAACGCCGAACTCGGCGCCCTGACGGGTGTCCCCAAGGACCGCATCGTCATCGCCGAGGACGGCGTCGTGGTCGACCTCGTCAAGGGCGTCGCCAAGATCGTCGGCAAGGTCCAGGCGGGCTATGTGTACGTCGACGGCCTCTCGGTCGGCGATGTCACCGAGGCCCATCTGAAGGACCGCCGCATCCTGGGCGACGAAGGCATCATCTCGGTCTTCGTCGTCGTGGACGCCAGCAGCGGCAAGATCGTCGGAGGCCCAGACCTGCATGCGCGCGGCTCCGGCATCCAGGACGCAGCTCTGACGGGCGTATCTCCCAAGATCGATGAGGCACTGGCCAAGGCGGCCCAGGACGGTGTGGCGGACGCGCACCAGCTCCAGCAGCTGATCCGCCGCACGGTCGGCAAGTGGGTGTCGGACAACTACCGCCGTCGCCCGATGATCCTCCCCGTGGTCGTCGAGGTCTGACGCCCAGGACCGCACGAACGTACGCAAGTAGGAGCGGGGGGGGGGGGGGGGGGGGGGGGGGGGGCCCCGCCCCCGCGCGGGGGGGGGGGCCCCCCCCCCGGGGGCGGACCCACGCCCCGCGGCGCTCAATATAAGAATGA
>NZ_JBICXQ010000034.1:0-104664 GCF_043200375.1 Streptomyces sp. NPDC048434
GGACCTGGCGGCCGGCGCTCGTACCCCACCAGCCCTCGCATCTCCTGCACCGCCCGTGGGGGGGGGGGGGGGGGGGGGGGGGCCCCCCCCGGGGGGGGGGGGGGGGGGGGGGGGGGGGGGGGGGCGCCCCCCCCCCCCCCACGGCCCCGTCAGATCTCGCGCACCTCGAAGGTGTCCAGGACGAACTCCGCTTTCCCGTCGTCGGCCACCTTGCGCAGCCCCACCCATGCCTCGCCGTCGGCCGGTGCGGTGAACTCATAGGTGTGGGCGGCCGGTTCGGTGGCGACGGGCAGCGGGGTGCGGGTCAGTTCGCGGGGTGCGGGCGCGTCGACGGCGGTGACCCAGGCGTACTGGCCGGCCTTCTCGTTCTCGTAGCGAAAGGTGATCCGGTAGCGGCGGCCGGGGAGGAAGCGGACGGTGTGCGGGACCGTCCGGTAGACGAGCCCGGTGTTCTCGCCGCGCGACTTGAGCGACTGGCCGCCGTCGATGACATCGTCGACGGCCTTGCCGTTCCAGCCGCGCCGGGTGAATGGGGCGTGCCGCTGGGCGATATGGGTGCGGGGGTCGGTGACGCCGCCCGCGTCGCCCTTGACGAAGACGCCCCAGCCCTGGGGCACCTGCTCGAAGTCCTCGTAGGCCAGGGCACCCTTCTTGGTGGTGGGACGGGAGGGTACGACGCGCAGGCTGTCGAATCTGACCCGGGCCCGGCCCGCCGCCGCGGTGAGGGCGAGGGTGACCGGTCCGCCGCCCTCGGGGACGGTGAAGTGGGTGAAGAGGCGCTGGAAGCGGGTGCCGGACTTCCGGTCGGCGGCGACGTAGTTGCCGGCGGTGGAGGTGTCGGTCCAGTTGGCGGCACCGACGCCGTCGGCAGTACGGATCTCCAGGGCGGCCCGCCGCCGCTCGCCCGCCGTGGCGCCGACCTCGACCTGTACCGAGGCGGCATAGCTGCCGGGGGCGAGCCGGGCGAGTGACTGGGCGACGGTGGCGGCCGCGCCCGCCTCGATGACCAGCTCATAGTCGCCCAGCTTGCTGAGCTGGACGGAGGCCGGGCCGGTGACCTGCCGGCCGGCCAGGTTCCCGGAGTGGAAGCCGGGGTCGGTCAGGGGCGTGCCCTCGCCCCAGGCGGGGTCCCTCCGGGCCGGGGCCTTGCCGCGGTGGACGACGTAGGCGACGCCGGGCCGGGCGGTGAGGGTGATCCTGCCGCCGCTGACGGGGACCCGGGTTTCCTGGGTGCGGCCCTGGTCGGTGAGCCGGTAGGCGTAAACGGCCGCCGTGCCCGACCAGCCGCGGGGCAGGGTCCAGGTGGTCGTGCCGCCGTGCGGGCTGTAGTGGTAGA
Source organism: Streptomyces sp. NPDC048434 (assembly GCF_043200375.1). NCBI lineage: Bacteria > Bacillati > Actinomycetota > Actinomycetes > Kitasatosporales > Streptomycetaceae > Streptomyces > Streptomyces sp. NPDC048434. The sequence goes on from NZ_JBICXQ010000034.1 coordinate 1,337, forward strand.
GCCGGTGCGGGTCGGTGGCCCGGCGGGGTTCCCAGGGGAGCAGATAGGTGCCGTCGTCGTAGACGAGGCGGCCGTCGGTGGTGATCTTGCGGGTGCCGTCGGCGTCGCTGACGGAGGTCTTGGTGGGGCCCTCGAAGGCGATCTCGTGCGCGCCCCAGGTCCTGATCGGGTACGCCTGGAGGTACTTGGCGGGCAGGGCGTCGGTCCAGATGATGGTGTGGAACGCGTTCCAGTCGGTCTTGCCCACCCAGCCCTCGAAGTTGCCCATCCGGCCGTTGCCGAGCAGGGTGGGCCACTTGTCGGCGAAGACGTCCTTGTGGTGGTTGCGCAGGAAGCGGATCAGCCGGGAGTTGATGCCGCGGGAGGTGTCGGGGCCGTAGTCGGTCTCGTTCGCCCAGTGCGACCAGAGGGCGGAACGCTCCAGGCCGTGCCCCCATTCGGTGGCGATCTGCCAGCCCTGGTCGCGCAGATGGCGCTGCAGCCGGTCGGAGTTCCAGCCGGACTCGCGGAAGACGTCGAGGTAGAGGGTGTTCAGCGCGGGGTCGGTCTCCTTGCGCAGCTGCGCGAAGCGCCGGGCGATATCGCCGGAGACCAGATCGCGGCGGGCGTCGATGCGGTAGGACTGGTCGAGCCAGTCCCACTGCTCGTCGTCCTTGTCGACGAGCGTTTCGGAGAAGGCGTGGGCGACGGGGTAGGACTCGGTGGCGTTGACGTGCACCGCGAAGTCGCTGTTCCACTTCTTTCCGGCGCGGAGCAGGGTGTTGAGGTCGTCGAGTCCGCCGGCCCGCGAGTTGTAGTTGCCGCCGTAGTCGGGGTGTGCGGAGTCGTGGCCTTCGGACTGGTAGCCCTTGAGGAGGGTGAACTGCCGCAGTCCGTCGGTGGCCAGGGAGATCCGCTTGACGTGGTCGAGGGTGGCGAGGAACGGGTTGGTGGCCTGGCTGGCGAAGTTGAACGGGATGTGCGGGACGACCCGCAGATGCTGTTCGTCGGCGCCCAGCGGCACGACCATGATGTCGCGCAGCGCGAGGGCGCCGTCCTGCCAGTCGGTCTTGCCGTCGCCGTTGCGGTCGCGGGTGACGATGACGGTCGCGTACGGCAGCGGGTCGGTGGCGAGGGGGGCGCCTCCCGCGCGAGCGGAGTCGAGAGTGGGGGACGGCTGCCCGGCCGCCCGGTGTGTCCACTGGCCGCAGGACAGCTGCGCCTTGACGAACCCGTCGCCCTTGACGGTCTGCCGCCAGAGCCGGCCGTTCTCCCAGGTGGTGGCTCCGGCGGGCTTGTCGTAGGAGGTGTTGGTCTCGACGGCGGCGGCCAGCTCGTCGGTGGCGACGACGGCGTAGGCGCATCCGGTGGGTGCGGCGTCGGCGGGGGTGGCGCCGGTGACCTGCACCAGGGTGTCGCCGCTCTTGGCCTTGTCCAGTTCGATCCGGGCGGCCAGCAGAGCGGCGCCGGGCTGGTCGCTGCGGACGCTCAGCAGGGCGAGGCCGGGGATCTCCAGGGTGCCGATGCGCAGTGCCGGGGTGTCGGTGATGCCGGTGACCCGCCAGGTCGTCTGCCGGCCCCGGACGGCGATCTCGACGGTGATCCTGGTGCCGCCGTCGAAGCCGAGGGTGTAGGCGGCGCGGTCGGCGCGGGTGCGGTGGGTGACGTGCGGGGTGCGGGCGGTGCCGTCGATGAGGACCTGGGTGACCGGGGTGTCCTGGCCGTGCAGGACGGCGCCGGTGCCGCGGTCGGTGTAGGAGACGATGCGGGGGAAGGCGGTGTCGACCCGGACCTCCAGCGCGTCGGACCGGAGTACCGCCTCGCCGGCGCGGGGCGCGGCGGCGGCGGGGGGCGCGCCGAGCGGGAGGGCGCCGGTGACCCCGGCGAGCGCGGTGGCGGCGACGACCGTTCTGCGGCTGGGCCCGCGCGGGGCGCCTGTCTGTTCGTTCACGCGCGCTGTCCTCCTTCGTGCCTGCACTGCCTGTCGGCGGACAGCGTGCTGCGCATGCGGGGTGTGCGCCTATGGACAAAGGAGGGACAGGTGTTGGACAGATGTGGGGCGCCCGCGGGTGGCGGCGGGAAGCCGGTCCGGCCGGGTGGCCTCAGACCGTCGCCCCGCCGTCGAGGGGCAGTACGGCGGTGAGTTCCCAGCCGCCCTCCGCCGCGGGGCCCGCGCTGAGCCGTCCGCCCATCGCCTCGGCCCGTTCGGTGAGGCCGGCCAGGCCGAAGCCGCCGCCGCGGGCCTGTTCGCACAGCCGCGCCGGGCTGCCGCCGTCGTTGGCGATACGCAGTTCCGCCCCCACGGGTACCGGCCGCAGGCCGATCCGTACCGCCGTGGCGTCCGCCGCGTGCTTGCGGACATTGGTCAGCGCCTCGCGCACGATGCGGTAGACCGCCGCGGCCACATCGTCCGGCAGCGCCTGTGCCAGGCCTTTGTCGACGGAGAGGACGACCGGCGGGCCGGTGCGGGCGAATGCCTCGGTCAGCGAGCAGACCTCGGCGAGCCCGGCGACCGGGTGGGGGTGCACCCCGTCCTCGCGCAGCACCCGCACCAGCCGGCGCATCGCGCCCAGCGCCTCGCTGCCGGAGGCCTCGATCCGTTCGAGGGTGGCGCCGGCCTGACGGCCTTCGGGGGCGGTGAAGCGGGCGGCGCGGGCCTGGACGACGATGCCGGTGACGTGGTGGGCGACCAGGTCGTGCAACTCCCGCGCCAGTTCCAGCCGCTCGGCGGCCCGGACGGCCGCGAGATCGCGCAGCCGCCGGGCGTCCTGCCGGCGCAGGATCGTCGAATAGGCGGCGACGACCACGGTGAGCACGACGGAGACGACGGTGAAGAGGCCCGGCCGGATGTCCCGTACCGGGGCGAGGACGCAGGCCAGGCCCAGCATCGGGCCGAGGACGGCGGCGGTGCGGCCGGGCGCGCGGCGGACCACGGCGGTGAGCAGGACGAGCAGGGCGATGCCCTCGCCCAGGCCCCACACCTCCCGCGCGTGCTGCCCGGCGATCAGCACCGCCGACGCGGAGAGGGAGACCACGGCCGCGGTCCGGGCCCGGGCGGTCAGCGGGATCCGGGCGGCGGGTACCGCGCACAGACAGACCACGATGCCGGAGGCCACCACGATCAGGTGCGTGTGGGTGGGCCGACGGGCCAGCGCCAGGGCCTCGATACCGACGAGGAGCAGCAGTGCCACCGCCAGACCGGCCCGGGCGGCAACGGCTTTCCGTGGATGGGTCCTCGCCCACTCCGCCGGGCTCCGGCGCGCGGCCCGCCGGGCGCGACCCGGTCCGCCGCCCGGGACGCGACGCCTTCCGGTGCCCGCACCGTGCTCGCTCACGAGCTGCCGGAGCCCAGACCGCTCTCCCAGGCCCAGAAGGCGACCTCGACCCGGTTGCGGGCGTCCAGCTTGGTCTGCACGTTCGCCAGATGGGACTTGACCGTGGACAGCGAGAGATACAGGGCGCCGGCGATCTCGGCGTTGGTCCGGCCGCCGGCCAGCGCGCACACGACGTCCCGTTCGCGGTCGGTGAGCGGCTCGGAGGGGGTGCGGGCCGCCCGGCTCGGGCCGCCGGCCGGGGCCGGCTCGCGCAGCAGCCGGGCGGTGATCGCGGGCGAGAGCAGCAAGTGGCCGACGGCGGCGGCCCGTACGGCCTCCACGAGCAGCGCGGGGCTGGCGTCCTTGAGGAGGAAGCCGGAGGCACCGCCGTGCAGCGCGGCGTGCACATATTCGTCCAGGTCGAAGGTGGTGACGATGACGATCCGGGGGGTGTGCCGGTACCCGGGGCGGCCGGCCGCGCGCCCGGTCAGCCGGCGGGTGACCTCCAGACCGTCGGTCCTGGGCATCCGGATGTCCAGCAGCAGCACGTCGGGGCGCAGCCGTTCGACGGCCGCGAGGGCGGCCTCGCCGTCGGTGACATCGGCGACGACGTCGATGTCGTCCTGGCTCTCCAGGACCATCCGGAAGCCCATGCGGACCACTTCCTGATCGTCCGCGATCACCACACTGATCGGCATGTCGTTCCTCCTCGGCGCCATCGGGGTCGCGGGCCCGTATCCGTCCCTGCGGCCGGCCGGCCGTGCGCGCGGGCCGCTGCCGGGGGCGGTCCGGTGGACCGGCGCCGGGGCCCCGGTCAGCCCCGGACCGCGTTCGGGGGATCGTCGGCCGGCAACTCGACGGGCTCGTGCGGGCCGCCGAGCAGCACATAGGCGAGGGTCGCGGCGGAGGCGGTGAGGAGCAGCGCGGCGAGGACCGTCACGCGGTGATCGCGGTCGCGTGCCGGGCGCCGGGGGCGGGTCTCGGTGGTCATGCCGTTCACGTTAGGGAGCCGTGCCGCGGCAGCCCATAGGCCGTCCGGTCATCCGTGACGGCACAAGGCCCGTCCGGAAGCACGAACTTGGTCCCGCGGCGGGCGGACCAACGGCCGTGGGGCGAAGGGACCAACGGCCGGGACCAAGGTCCGGGACTCCGGACCCGGCGAAGGGCCCGGGGAGCGGCTCCCCGGGCCCTTCGTGTGCGTGGTGCGGTCAGCCGCCCAGTTCGCCCGCGGCCTTCTTGATGTTCGCGGCGAAGGTGCTCACCTCGCTGTAGACACCGGGCTTGCCGGGCCGTGCGCAGCCCTCGCCCCAGGAGACGATGCCGACCTGGAGCCACTGCCCGCCGTCGTCCTTGCGGAACATCGGGCCGCCGGAGTCACCCTGGCAGGTGTCGACGCCACCGGTGTCCAGCTTGCCCGCGCAGATCTCGTCGCCGGGCGTCAGCTGGTCGCCGTAGGCCTTCTGGCAGGCGGCGTCGTCCACGAAGGGCACGGTGGCCTTGAGGAGGTAGCGCTGCTGGCTGCCGCCTTCCTTGTCGGCGCCCCAGCCGGCGATGGTGAAGTCGCCGTTGTTGAGCTTGTCGTCCTCGGCGATCTTCAGCGTGGGCTGGTCAATCGGCTTGGCGAGCTTGATGAGCGCCCAGTCCTTGCCCTTGCCGTTGTAGCCGGGGGCCTGCAGGACCTTTGTGGAGTTCACCTTGACGGCGTGGGCGTCCTCCAGGTCGGCCACGCCCGCGGTGGCCGTGATGGAGGTGTTCGCTCCGCTGCCGTCGACGCAGTGCGCCGCGGTGAGCACGATGTCCTTGGCGTACAGGGCGCCGCCGCAGCCCATCGACAGCCGGACCATGAAGGGGAATTCACCCTGGTCGGCCTTGGTGCCGCCGACGACCTTGGTGTGGACGGAGCCGGACGGGCCCGGCGAGGGGGCGGCCGAGGCCGATCCGGGCTGGAGGCTGAAGGCGGCCAGGGCGACCGCGCCGAGGGCAGTGGTTCTCTTGAGGTACTTCCGGTAGCTGCGCAACGGGCTTCCTTTCGTGGGGGGTTGCCGTCGCTGACGAGCCCATGCCAACACCGGAGCCGGACGTGGCCGCCGCAGAAGGTGCGTGGAGGACGGCAGCACGCCGCAAGGCGTCCGGACCCAGTGGGGGATGAGTCCGTAAAGCGCCCTGTGATTATGTGGAGTGTCCGATCAGGGTGACAAGAGTGCGCATCCGGCCAACTCGCCTGCCACACAGGCCCCGTACGGCCCATACCGGACCTTCCCGGCCCCCCGTACAGTGGCCGGGTGACCACGGGCGGCAGTGAGATCGAGCACGGATACCCTCATCTCGACACGGTGCGCGCGGCCGTCCATGCGCTGTTCAAACGCCTGTCGTACGACACGGTGAACACCTTCGCCACCAGCGTGCTGCCGGTCGATGTGGCCTTCGACGAGACCGAGGATCTGCACCTGGGGGCCCAGCGGGTCGCCCGTGCCATGGTCCGCCGGCTGCATCTGCCGGACGCACGGACGGTCATCACCTTCCGCGAGATGGAACACGCCGCCGCCGTCGAACTCACCGCGGGTCCCGAGTACTTCATCGAGCTCAACGACCGCTTCAAGAAGCACCGCAAGGACATCGGCGCCGCGCTGGCCCATGAGGTGATGCATCTGTACCTGCACCGTCTGGACCTGTCGTTCCCCGGCACCCGCGACAACGAGATCCTCACCGACACCGCCGCCGCCTACCTCGGCGCGGGCTGGCTGCTGCTGGACGCCTACCGTGAGCACGGCCCGTTCTCGCAGAAACTCGGCTATCTGACGCCGGAGGAGTTCGGCTATGTCCTCGCCAAGCGGGCCGAGTTCTTCGGCGAGGACCCGTCACCGTGGTTCACCAGCCCGCAGGGGTACGACGCGTACACCGCGGGCGCGGCGCGGGCCCGGCAGGACGCGCGCCGGCCACCGCTCGCCGCCGCCGGCTGGGCCGCCCGGCTGCGCTACGCCAAGGACCGCCGGGCGGCGCAGGATCCACGGCGGGCCGGTCACCCGCCCACCGCCGGCGACTACGCCTTCGAGGGCCCGCCGCCGCTGCGGGTGTCCTTCCCCTGCCCCGCCTGCCACCAGCGGATCCGCGTCCCGGTCCGCGGCCGGCTCCAGGCCCGCTGCGGGCTGTGCAAGACGCTGCTGGACTGCGATACGTGACGGCGGGCAGCGCCGTTCGGGACCGGCCGCCGTTCGGTGGGCCGGGCCCTAGACCCACCCCTCCAGACCCGCCATGAAGCCGTCGAAGTCGTCGCGGTGGATGGTGTGTCCGACGCCGGGCACCGTACGGACTTCGAAGCCGCGGCCGGTCAGCTCGTCCGCCGCCTGCTCGGAGAAGAGGAACCCCTCCCCCGCGAACTGCACCAGCGAGGGGACGACCGGCTTCTCGGGCACATGGTCCTGCCGGTGCACGGCGGACAGCGCGAGGGCGGTAGCGGTGTCCCACTCCGCGACCGTGGCCAGCTCGATGTCGAGATCGGCCTCGTTCCAGCGCGGATTGAAGGTGCGCAGCATCGCCCGGTCCGCCCGCTTGAACGTGACGAACAGGGCCGGGTCGACGGGCTCCTGGAACCGGGGGAACGACCACGCCGGATCGCTGTAGACCGCCCGCCGCGGCTGCAGCCGCTCCACCGCCAGGGACAGCGCCAGGCCGCCCAGTGAATGCCCGATGACGACCTCGGGGGAGGCGGGCAGGGTCTCCACGAGGTCCTCGGCGAACAGTTCGGTGTCGTAGTCGCCGCGCGGGCTGCGGCCGTGGCCGCGCAGATCGACGGCGAGGACGCGATAGCCCCGGTCGGCGAGCGCCGGACCGACGCGGTGCCAGGTGCGGTGATCGGACATCAGCCCGTGGACCAGCACCGCGGTGCGTTCACCGGAGCCCCATTCGTGGGTGTGCAGCTGCATGCCCGTGCCTCTCCTCGGTTCCCGCGCTCGCCGCCTGCCGATGTTCTCCGGCCCGGTGCCCCGGGCCGGGCCGCACCCGCGCGAGATTACACGTGTAAGTAGCGTTGAGGGATCCGCCCCGCCCCGGCCCGCCGCACCAAATCCCTGTGCGAGGATGCCCAGCAGCATGACTGACCGAGCCGGCCCTCGGGCCACCTCAACTCCCCCGACCAGTGCGGCTGTTGCCCGCCGCGCCGGGGTGTCGCGCGCCACGGTCTCCTACGTACTGAACGGGCAGACCGCCGGGCGGGTCGGCGAGCGCACCCAGGCCAGGGTGCGGGCGGCCGCCGAGGAGCTGGGGTATGTGCCGCACGCCGCCGCCCGCAGTCTGCGGTCCGGCCGGGGCAGCCTCGTGGTGCTGGCCGCCCCCGCCGACACGGCCCCGGTCTTCGGCCCCCTCTTCACCCGCTTCGTGGCCGGCTTCCAGACCGCGCTGGACCGCCTCGGCTACACCGGCGTGCTGCACGGCGCACCCGCCGGCTCCCCCATGGCGGCCGCCCGCGCCTGGGCCGAACTGCGCCCCGCCGCCGTGCTGACCCTGCACGGCCCGCCGCTGGACGCGCCCGCCGTCGAGCTGCTGCACCGGTCCGGCACCGCCGCTGTCCTCACCCACGGCCCGTCGGCACCCCCCGGCGCCCACACCCTCCTCCTCGACCAGCGCGAGGCCGGACTCCGTGCCGGTGAGCGCCTCCTGGCCCGCGGCCGTCGCCGGATCGGTGTGGTGCGGCCGGCCGAACCGGGCCTGGCGGACCGGTCGGAGTCCCGCCTGGCGGGCGTACGGGCCGCGGCCGCCGGGCACCCCGGTGCCGAAGTGCGCCCGCTCGGCCTCGCCCGCACCGAGGAGTCCGCGGCGGCGCTGGCGGCGGCGTGGCCGGAGCTGGGCCTGGACGCGGTGTTCGCCTACGACGACGAGTACGCGATGCTGCTGATGCGCGCCCTCCAGGACGCCGGCCACCTCATCGGCGCCGACGGCCCGGACCGCCTCGCGGTGGTCGGCGCCGACGATCTGCTGCTGGCCCGGCTGCTGCGGCCCCGGCTGACCAGCGTCCGCGCCGAGATGACGCCCCCGGAGCAGATCGCCGGTCTGGTCGCCGCCCTGATCCGCGACCCCGCCACCGCGCCCACCACCCACCGGCTGGGCACCTTCCACGTCGAGGCACGCGACTCGGGCTGACGGCCGGGGCCCGTCACGGCGGCACCTCGCGGACCGTCATGCGCCTCGGGCGCCTGGGCGCGCACCTCGCCCCGTACGGGTCACCGCACCGTCCGGCCCCGGCCCGCCCCGGGCGGTCCGCGCCCTCACAGCCAGTGCTTCTCCGGCGTGGCCGCGGCCAGGACGTCCCGTGCGCCGGTGCGCAGGGGTACGCCGTGCGGTACGCACACCGTGTCCACGTCGTCGAGCGCGGCGAGCCGCCGGAAGGACGCGATGGCTTCCTCCCGTGCGACGTTGAACGGGCCGAGGACCACTCGGCCGCCGTCGGGGCTGGTGGCGATGATGTCGCCGGGGAAGAGCAGCCGGCTCGCGGGCAGGTGCAGTGCGATGCCGCCGGGTGTGTGGCCGGGGACGTGCAGCACCCGCACCGTCTCCCCCCAGCCGTCGAGGGTGTCTCCGTCGTGCAGGACGACATCGACCTCGGCGTGGCGCAGCGGCGGTGTCCCGGCAGCCGCCAGGTCCGCCATGACCCGTTCGTGCAGGGTCAGTTCCATGGGGGTCGGCACCGGCGTGGGTTCGGGGGCGGTGCCACGGATGTACGGGGCGTCCAGTGCGCCGGCCAGGACGCGGGCGCCGGTGGCGGCGGCCAGGTCGGCGGCGGAGCCCATGTGGTCCAGGTGGAAGTGGGTGAGCACGATCTGCCGCAGCTGTTCCGGCCGGCCGCCGAGCCGGGCGAGGGCGTCGAGGATGGCGGGGGCCGAGCCGGGGATGCCGGTGTCGACCACCGCGTAGCCGTCGTCGGGGAGGGCGACGACATACACATGCCCGACGGGGAAGGGCAGTTGCCAGACGGTGGGGGTGATCTCGATGAGTGCGTCCATGACCCGGACGCTAGCGGGCGGACGGTCCACCGCCGCCGCTTTTTCGCCGTGGGCGGACCGGGCGAAGGGACCTCTCCCCGGCCCCGACGGCATCGACGGAATGCGGCCGGAACCTGTCTTGCGCCTGGTGCGTCCCATCCGTGACACAAGGAGGCAATGTCATGCGAGGATCCCACCTCTCCCGCACCCGTACCCTCACCACCGTGCTCGCGCTGGCGGCGGCCGGTGCCGTCGCGCTGTCCGGCTGTGGCCAGAATCAGCAGAAGGTGACCCCCGCGTCGCCGCCGAAGAAGCAGGATGCGTTCGACCGGCGGGCGGACCAGATAGTGCAGGACTGGCCGAAGGTCTCCCCGGTGCACGGCCGGCAGCAGGCGCTGCTGCCGCTGGTCGCCGCGGAGCGCCCCAAGAACACGGGGGTACGGGAGATCACCGTCACCGTCGGGCACAGCGCCTGCGATATCCGCTTCGGTGCGCGCAGTCATGAGTCGAAGGACCTCGTGGTGATCACCGGCTGGGGCAAGCGGAAGAGCGCCAAGGGGATGTGCACCGAGCAACTGGCCACCGACAAGGTGACGGTGCACCTCAAGAGCGCGCTGGACGGCCGCAAGGTCGTGGACGCGGCGACCGGCAAGCAGCTCCTCAAGGGCTGACCGGCGCGCGCGGCAGGACAGCGCGTCCGCTGCGCGGTGCGCGTTTCGAGCGCACTCCAACACCTAGGCTCGTCCGTATGAGCCCTTCCATCGCCAGCAACACCCGTGTCGAGCTGCCCGAACTGCTGGAGTTCGTCCGCCCCCGTCATCGCGCGATCCTGCTCACCCGCCGCAGCGACGGCACCCCGCAGGGCTCGCCGCTGACCTGCGGGGTGGACGACTCCGGGCGGCTGGTCATGTCGACGTATCCGGAGCGCGCCAAGGTCCGTAACGCCCGCCGGGTCTCGTCGGTCAGCGTCATCGTGCTGTCCGACGAATGGAACGGGCCGTGGGTGCAGATCGATGGCGAGGCCGAGGTCGTCGACGCCCCGGATTCGATCGAGCCGCTCGTCGACTACTACCGCAACATCGCCGGGGAGCACCCGGACTGGGACGAGTACCGGGAGGCGATGCGCAAGCAGGGCAAGTCGCTGATCCGGGTGACGCCGCTGCGCTGGGGGCCGGTCGCGACCGGCGGTTTCCCGGCCCGGCTCACGGAGGACGGCGACGCCTGACCCGCGCCCGTCGCGGTCCGGTGCGCCGGCCGGGCGGGCGTCAACGGGTGGTGCGGGTACCGCCGTTGACGTTCAGCACCTGGCCGGTCAGGTGCCGGGCCGCCGGTGACGCCAGGAAGGCCACGGTCCCGGCGATGTGGTCCGGGGACCCCGGGCGGCCCACCGCCGAGGCGGCCACCAGGCGGTCACGGCGCTCGTCGGTGAGCCGGTCGCGGAAGAAGTCGGTGCCGGCGATATAGCCGGGCGCGACGACGTTGGCGGTGATGTCGCGGGGGCCGAGGGTCCGGGACAGCTCGACGTTCCAGGAGGCGAGGCCGGCCTTGGCCGCTCCGTAGGCACCGGCGCCCTGGTCGGCGGCGATCGATCCGATGTGGACGACCGCGCCACCGGGCGCCAGCCGGCCGTCGAGCGCCTTGGTGGTCAGCGCGGCGCTGACCAGGTTGGCGTCGAGGTTGGCGCGGAAGTCCCGGGCGTAGGCCCCCAGGCCGGTGGCGCCGTCCGCGTCGAGGTCGGTGTTGCCGCCGGCGTTGTTGACCAGGACGTCGATCAGCTCGGGGAGTCCGGCGAGCAGCGCGGTGAGCGCCCGGGGGTCGGTGTGGTCGCACACCAGCAGGCGGACGGTCCGGCGGCCGGCCGCGGTCTCGTCGAGGGGCCCGGGGCGCCGGCCGGTGACGATGACATCGTCGCCGGCGTCCGCGAAGTGGTGGGCGACGGCGCGCCCGATGCCGGTGCCGCCGCCGGTGACCAGGATGGTGCGTGCCATATGCTGAGCTCCGTCCGTCACGTTCAGCTCTAAATTTAGAGCTGAACATAACACCGCCGGGAGGGCCCGTGGCAAGAGAATCCGAGCCGGAGGACGGCTACGGCTATCCGATGGCCCACGCCTCCTCGTACCCCGTCGAGGAGATCGCCGCCGCCTGGGAGCGCGAGCGCCCCGGCACACCGGTCTCCTCCATCGGCATCGTGACGCCGATCTGGCGGCTGGCGAAGCTGCTGGGCGACGACCGGCGCCGGGTGCTGGCCCGCGCCGGGATGGACCCGGCCACCCTCGACCTGCTCAGCGTGCTGCGCCGCAGCGGGAAGCCGTACACCCTGACCACCCGCGAACTCGGCCGTCGCTCCCTGATCACCGCGGGGGCGGTCTCCCAGCGGGTGGCCCGCGCCGAGCGCGAGGGGCTGGTCACCCGGCGGCCCGGCGAGGGGCGTCCGCGTACGGTCGTGGTCGAGCTGACCCCGGCCGGCCATGAGCGGATCGAGGCGACCGTCGACCAAGTGCTGTGCCGCGAGGCCGAGTTGATCGACGGACTCACCCCCGAGCAGCAGGAACAGCTCGCCGGTCTGCTGCGGATCCTGCTCCAGGACACCCAGCGCAAGCTCGGCGACGACCGGATCGGCCAGGTCGGCGAAGACTGAGAACCCGGCCGGTCAGGTGCGGGGCGGAGCGAGGGCGAGGGAGGGGAACAGTGCCTCGTCGGACAGCCCGAGCTGCGCACGGAAGGCCGTACGGCCCGTCGCGGTGACGGTGAGGATGCGGGTGGCGACGGCCTTGACGATCCAGCCCTGCTCCAGGGCGTGCCGGTAGAGGGCGGCGCCGACCGCGCCGGAGAGATGCCGGCGGCGCACCGTCCAGTCGAGGCAGGTGCGGACATGGGCCCGGTGGACGGCCGAAGGACCGGCGTCGGGGATGCCGAGGGCGGTCAGCCAGCCGGCGCCGGCGCCGGTCAGCACCGGGCCGTAGTCCCGCCCCAGCAGGCCGCGTTCGATCATCGCCTCGACGATGGCGACGCCGAGCGCACCGGCGATGTGGTCGTAGCACGTCCGGGCGTGGTGCAGGGCCCTGCGGTGATTGGCCTCGGCCAGGGAGCGGATCGGGACCTGGCGGTAGGGGGCCAGGGCGGCGAGGTTCTCCAGGGTTTCCGCGGCCTCCGTTCCGGCCAGGCGTACGTAGCGCCGTCGCCCCCGGCGCTCCTCGGCGAGCAGGCCGCCGGAGACCAGGAGGTTGAGGTGCTCGGTGGTGGTGGAAGGTGCGACCGCGGCGTACTCGGCCAGTTCGCCGGCGGTCCAGGAGCCGCCGTCGAGCAGGGCCATACAGATGGCGGCACGGGTGCGGTCCGCGAGCAGCGCCGCCAGGGCGGCCAGATCGGGGGTTTCCGCGACGCTTTCCAGATCGGCGTCCCATCGTTTCATGTACACAGAGTAACCTCTGATAACATTTCGGTGAGCACCGAATCATCCGGCTTCTATCCTCGGGACCATGAAGGTCGCGCTGGAGAAGAGCAGTTCGGTCGTCCCGGCGCTGCTGTCCACGGAGAATGACGACGGGACATTCGTGCTGGTCGAGCTGCGCATCCGATGGGAGCTCGGACCGGTCGTCAGCGTCTGGCTGCCGGCCCGCGGGCGGACCGCGCAGAATCTCGCGGTGCGCCCGGACGTGGTCTTCAATCTGCCGCCGGACGGGGCGGGAGCCGAGGAGGGGACGAGCGTCATGCCCCGCGCCACGGACACGCCGTGGACGGAGCCGTCCGAACTGGTGCGGCCGCCCCGACTGGTGCACTGTCCGGTGCAGTTGGAGGCGCGCCGGGTCGGGGAGCGGACGGTCACCGACGGGGCGTGGACACAGATCGAGGCGCAGGTGCTGCGGGTGCATGCCGATCCGCGGTGGGTGCTGCCGCTGGGCGGCCGGCGGACCGACCGGGAGTCCTGGCATCCGCCGGTGCACGATTTCCGGCCGTCGGGCACTCCCCCGCCACCGGCCGTGCCGGCGCCCGCGCGGGAGATGGCACGGCAGTTGGGGCGGCGCTTCCCCGCCGGCCGCGGCGGCTCGTAGGGCGCCTGCCGCAGCGCAGCGGGCCCGGTGGCAAAAATCCGCGGCGCCTGCCCTCCGGTCGGGGGGAGGGGACAGGCGCCGCGGCTGTTCCGTACGACGTTGTACGGGACATCAGGGGACGGGTCACACGGTCAGTGCGCGATCCGTCGGCTTGATGGGAGCCGGCAGGGCGCTGGCTCCGGTCAGGAAGCGGTCCACGCCCTTGGCCGCGGAACGGCCCTCGGCGATGGCCCACACGATCAGCGACTGGCCTCGGCCGGCGTCACCGGCGACGTACACGCCGGGGACGTTGGTGGCGAAGTCCGTGTCGCGGGCGACGTTGCCGCGCTCGTCGAGCTCCAGGCCGAACTGCTCGACCAGGCCGTTCTCCCGGTCGGTGCCGGTGAAGCCCATGGCGAGGGTGACCAGCTGGGCCGGGATCTTCCGCTCGGTGCCCGGCCTCGGCTCCGGGCGGCCGTCCTTGAACTCCACCTCGGTCAGGTGCAGCCACTGGACGTTGCCGTCCTCGTCGCCCTCGAAGTGGGTGGTGGAGACGGAGTAGAGCCGCTCACCGCCCTCCTCGTGCGCGGAGGTGACCTTGTAGAGCATCGGGAAGGTCGGCCAGGGCTGGTTGGGGTTCCGCTCGTCGCCCGGCTTGCCCATGATCTCCAGCTGGGTGACGGAGGCCGCGCCCTGGCGGTGGGCGGTGCCGACGCAGTCCGCGCCGGTGTCGCCGCCGCCGATGACGACCACGTGCTTGCCCTCGGCGCTGATCGGGGCGACGGTCAGGTCGCCCTCCTGCACCTTGTTGGCGAGCGGGAGGTACTCCATCGCGAAGTGGACGCCGCTCAGCTCGCGGCCGGGCACCGGAAGGTCGCGGGAGGTGGTGGAGCCGGCGGCGATGACCACGGCGTCGTAGCGCTTGCGCAGCTTCTTGGCGTCGAGGTCCCGGCCGATCTCCACCTCGGTACGGAACTTGGTGCCCTCCGCGCGCATCTGCTCGATGCGGCGGTTGATGTGGCGCTTCTCCATCTTGAACTCGGGGATGCCGTAGCGCAGGAGGCCGCCGAGACGGTCCGCGCGCTCGTAGACGGCGACGGTGTGGCCGGCCCGGGTCAGCTGCTGGGCGGCGGCGAGCCCCGCCGGGCCCGAGCCGATGACGGCGACGGTCTTGCCGGAGAGGCGCTCGGGCGGCTGCGGGGTGACGTCGCCGTTGTCCCACGCCTTGTCGATGATGGAGACCTCGACGTTCTTGATGGTCACCGGCGGCTGGTTGATGCCCAGCACACAGGCGGCCTCACAGGGTGCGGGGCACAGACGACCGGTGAACTCCGGGAAGTTGTTGGTCGCGTGCAGCCGCTCGCTGGCCTCGGTCCAGTCCTCGCGGTAGGCGTAGTCGTTCCACTCGGGGATGAGGTTTCCGAGCGGGCAGCCGTTGTGACAGAACGGGATACCGCAGTCCATGCAGCGCGACGCCTGCTTGCTGATGATCGGCAGCAGGGAGCCGGGCTGGTAGACCTCGTTCCAGTCGTTGACGCGCTCCTCGACGGGGCGGGTCTTGGCGATCTCGCGCTCGTGGTTCAGGAAGCCCTTGGGGTCAGCCATTGGTCGCCGCCTCCATCATCTTCTCGTGGGTCTCGGACTCGGAGAGTCCGGCTCGCTCGGCGGCGTCCTTGGCGGCGAGCACTGCCTGGAATGTGGCCGGGACGACCTTGCTGAAGCGGGCGGCGGCCGTGTCCCAGTCGGCGAGGAGCTTCTCGGCGACGGTGGAGCCGGTCTCCTCCTGGTGGCGGCGCACGACGTCGTGCAGCCACTGCTTGTCGGTGTCGTCCGGGGTGGTGACCGCATCGGCCAGTTCACGGTTGACGTTGTCCGGGTCGAGGTCGATGACGTAGGCGATGCCGCCGGACATGCCCGCCGCGAAGTTGCGGCCGGTCTCGCCCAGGACGACGGCATGGCCGCCGGTCATGTACTCGCAGCCGTGGTCGCCGACGCCCTCGGAGACCACCGTGGCACCGGAGTTACGGACGCAGAAGCGCTCGCCGACCCGGCCGCGCAGGAACAGCTCGCCGCCGGTGGCGCCGTAGGCGAGGGTGTTGCCGGCGATGGTGGAGTACTCGGCGAGGTGGTCCGCGCCGCGGTCCGGGCGGACGATGACCCGGCCGCCCGACAGGCCCTTGCCGACGTAGTCGTTGGCGTCGCCCTCCAGGCGCAGCGTGATGCCGCGCGGCAGGAACGCGCCGAAGGACTGGCCGGCCGAGCCGGTGAAGGTGATGTCGATGGTGTCGTCGGGCAGACCGGCGCCGCCGAACTTCTTGGTGACCTCGTGGCCGAGCATGGTGCCGACGGTCCGGTTGATGTTCCGGATCGCGATCTGTGCCCGGACCGGCTGGGCGGCCTCGGCGTTCTCCGCGGCCAGGGCGTCGGCGGCGAGCTTGATCAGCTCGTTGTCGAGCGCCTTCTCCAGGCCGTGGTCCTGCTCGATGACCTGGTGGCGCACGGCGCCGTCGGCCAGCTCGGGGACGTGCAGCAGCGGGGCCAGGTCCAGGCCCTGCGCCTTCCAGTGGTCCACGGCGCGGGAGGTGTTCAGCAGTTCGGCGTGGCCGACGGCCTCGTCGAGGCTGCGGAAGCCCAGCTCGGCGAGGATCTCACGGACCTCTTCCGCGATGAACTGGAAGAAGTTGACGACGTACTCGGCCTTGCCGCTGAACCGCTCGCGCAGCGTCGGGTTCTGGGTGGCGATGCCGACCGGGCAGGTGTCCAGGTGGCAGACGCGCATCATGATGCAGCCGGAGACGACCAGGGGTGCGGTCGCGAAGCCGTACTCCTCGGCGCCCAGCAGGGCGGCGATGACCACGTCGCGGCCGGTCTTGAGCTGACCGTCGGTCTGCACCACGATCCGGTCGCGCAGGCCGTTGAGCAGCAGCGTCTGCTGGGTCTCGGCCAGACCCAGCTCCCAGGGGCCGCCCGCGTGCTTCAGCGACGTGAGCGGCGAGGCACCCGTACCGCCGTCGTGGCCGGAGATCAGCACCACGTCCGCGTGCGCCTTGGAGACACCGGCGGCGACCGTGCCGACGCCGACCTCGGAGACCAGCTTCACGTGGATGCGGGCCTGCGGGTTGGCGTTCTTGAGGTCGTGGATCAGCTGAGCCAGGTCCTCGATGGAGTAGATGTCGTGGTGCGGCGGCGGCGAGATCAGCCCGACGCCGGGAGTGGAGTGCCGGGTCTTGGCCACCCACGGGTAGACCTTGTGGCCGGGCAGCTGACCGCCCTCACCGGGCTTGGCGCCCTGGGCCATCTTGATCTGGATGTCGTCGGAGTTGACGAGGTACTCGCTGGTCACACCGAAGCGGCCGGAGGCGACCTGCTTGATGGAGGAACGGCGCGCCGGGTCGTAGAGACGGTCCGGGTCCTCGCCGCCCTCACCGGTGTTGGACTTGCCGCCCAGCTGGTTCATGGCGATGGCCAGGGTCTCGTGCGCCTCCTGGGAGATGGAGCCGTACGACATGGCGCCGGTGGAGAAGCGCTTGACGATGTCGGACGCCGACTCGACCTCTTCGATCGGGATCGAGGGGCGCTCGGAGGCGAAGGAGAACAGGCCGCGCAGCGTCATCAGCCGCTCGGACTGCTCGTTCACCCGCTCCGTGTACTGCTTGAAGATGTCGTAGCGGCGCGAGCGGGTGGAGTGCTGGAGCCGGAAGACGGTGTCCGGGTCGAAGAGGTGCGGCTCGCCCTCGCGGCGCCACTGGTACTCGCCGCCGATCTCCAGCGCGCGGTGCGTGGCGGCGATGCCGGAGGCCGGGTAGGCCTTGGCGTGCCGCGCCGCGACCTCCTTGGCGATGACGTCCAGGCCGGCGCCGCCGATCTTGGTGGCGGTGCCGCGGAAGTACTTCTCGACGAACGCCTCGTCCAGACCGACGGCCTCGAAGACCTGCGCGCCGCGGTAGGAGGCGACGGTCGAGATGCCCATCTTGGACATGACCTTCAGGACGCCCTTGCCGAGCGCCTTGATGAGGTTCTTGATGGCGGCCTCGGCCTCCACACCGGGCAGGAAGGTGCCGGCGCGGACCAGGTCCTCGACGGACTCCATGGCCAGGTACGGGTTGACGGCCGCGGCACCGAAGCCGATGAGCAGCGCGACATGGTGCACCTCGCGCACATCGCCGGCCTCGACGAGCAGACCGACCTGGGTGCGCTCCTTGGTGCCGATGAGGTGGTGATGGACCGCGGCGGTGAGCAGCAGCGACGGGATCGGCGCGTGCTCGGCGTCGGAGTGGCGGTCGGAGAGCACGATCAGCCGGGCGCCGTCGTCGATGGCGGCGTCGGCCTCGGCGCAGATCTCCTCGATCCGGGCGGCCAGCGACTCGCCGCCGCCGGAGACCCGGTAGAGGCCGGAGAGGGTCACGGCCTTCATGCCGGGCATGTCGCCGTCGGCGTTGATGTGCACGAGCTTGGCCAGCTCGTCGTTGTCGATGACCGGGAAGGGCAGGGTCACGCTGCGGCAGGAGGACGGGGTCGGCTCCAGGAGGTTGCCCTGGGGGCCGAGGGAGGAGATCAGCGAGGTGACGAGCTCCTCGCGGATGGCGTCCAGCGGCGGGTTGGTGACCTGCGCGAAGAGCTGGGTGAAGTAGTCGAACAGCAGCCGGGGGCGCTCGGAGAGCGCGGCGATCGGCGAGTCGGTGCCCATCGAGCCGATGGGCTCGGCGCCGGCCTTGGCCATCGGGGCGAGGATGACGCGCAGCTCTTCCTCGGTGTAGCCGAAGGTCTGCTGGCGGCGGGTGACCGAGGCGTGGGTGTGCACGATGTGCTCACGCTCGGGCAGGTCCGCGAGCTCGATCAGACCGGACTCCAGCCACTCCTGGTAGGGCTGCTCGGCGGCGAGCTGCGCCTTGATCTCGTCGTCCTCGATAATGCGGCCCTCGGTGGTGTCCACGAGGAACATCCGGCCGGGCTGCAGCCGTCCCTTGCGGACGACCTTGGCGGGGTCGATGTCCAGGACGCCGACCTCGGAGGAGAGCACGACCAGGCCGTCGTCGGTGACCCAGTAGCGGCCGGGGCGCAGACCGTTGCGGTCGAGGACCGCGCCGACCTGGTTGCCGTCGGTGAAGGTGACACAGGCCGGGCCGTCCCAGGGCTCCATCATCGTGGAGTGGTACTGGTAGAAGGCACGCCGGGCCGGGTCCATGGAGGGGGAGTTCTCCCACGCCTCGGGGACCATCATCAGCACGGAGTGCGGCAGCGAACGGCCGCCGAGGTGGAGCAGCTCCAGGACCTCGTCGAAGGAGGCGGAGTCGGAGGCGTCCGCGGTGCAGACCGGGAAGATCCGCTCCAGTTCCTCGCTGCCGAAGAGCTTCGAGGCCAGCTGCGACTCACGTGCCCGCATCCAGTTGCGGTTGCCCTTGACCGTGTTGATCTCGCCGTTGTGCGCGACGAAACGGTACGGGTGCGCGAGCGGCCAGCTCGGGAAGGTGTTGGTGGAGAACCGCGAGTGGACCAGCGCGATGGCGGTGGCGAAGCGGCGGTCGGACAGGTCCGGGAAGAAGGGCTCCAGCTGGCCGGTGGTCAGCATGCCCTTGTAGACAATCGTCCGGGCGGACAGCGAGGGGAAGTAGACCCCGGCCTCCCGCTCGGCGCGCTTGCGCAGCGCGAAGGCCTTGCGGTCCAGCGCCAGGCCGGTGTTCTGGCCATCGCTGACGAAGATCTGGGAGAAGGCCGGCATGGTGGCGCGGGCGCCGTTGCCGAGCAGCTGGGGGGCGACGGGAACGACGCGCCAGCCGATGACGTCCAGGCCCTCCTCACCGGCGATCGTCTCGATGCGTGAGACGGCCTCGGCCGCTTCCTGGGCCTCGGACGGGAGGAAGGCGATGCCGACGGCGTAGGCGCCGGCCTCGGGGAGCTCGAAGGTGACGTTCTCGCGAAGGAACGCGTCCGGCACCTGGAGCAGGATGCCGGCGCCGTCACCCGAGTCGGGTTCCGAGCCGGTGGCACCGCGGTGCTCCAGATTCGTCAGGACGGTGAGTGCCTGCTCGACCAGTGCGTGGCTGGCCTCGCCGGTGAGGGTGGCCACAAAGCCGACGCCACAGGCGTCGTGCTCATTGCGCGGGTCGTACATGCCCTGCTGGGCAGGGCGGCCGTCCATGGGCGACCAGGCGGCGGCGCTGGCGCTGCTGGTGGTCGCGGAGTGCGTGGACGCGAAACGCATCGGCTCTCCCAACGTCGTCGTGGCATAGGCATTGCCGAGGGACGACGTTGGCCCTCCGCGAAATTTCGTGCAGGTTACAGGATGGCTCCCTTCCCAAAAAGCGAAAAGGGGCTTCCAACATGCGGACACCGCACATGCGGTGAGTCAGTACGCGGACGGAATCGGGGCCGTCCCACAAGGCGGCGTTCGGCGAGCGACATTGCCCGCGACGCCTGGGCCTTATGCCCGGTCGTCAACAAACCGAAACCGCTGGGTAACGCGGTAATTATGCAGTCACTCGCATGACACCTCAGCCTACGACGGTTCCGAACAGTGCTCCCAGGGCGTACGTCACACCCGCCGCGGCGCCGCCGAGGGCCAGTTGGCGCAGCCCGCTGAACCACCAGGAGCGCGCCGTCACCCGTGCCACCACAGCCCCGCAGGCGAACAGTCCGGCCAGCGCGAGCAGCACCGCGGGCCAGATCTCGGACGCCCCCAGCAGATAAGGAAGGACAGGCAGCAGTGCGCCGAGTGCAAACGATCCGAAGGAGGAAACCGCGGCAACGGTGGGCGAAGGAAGGTCGGACGGGTCGATACCCAACTCCTCGCGGGCATGGATCTCCAGGGCCTGCTCCGGGTCCCGGGAGAGCTGTTCCGCGACCCGCCGGGCGAGCGCCGGCTCGACCCCGCGCGACTCGTAGAGGGCCGCCAGCTCCTCCAGCTCGTCCTTCGGGTGCTTGCGCAGCTCGGTCCGCTCAATATCCAGCTCGGCCTCCACCAGCTCCCGCTGCGAGGCGACCGAGGTGTACTCCCCCGCGGCCATCGAGAAGGCGCCGGCGGCCAGGCCCGCGAGGCCGGTGATGATGATCGTCTGCTGCGACAGCGCACCGCCGGCGACACCCGTCATCAGGGCGAGGTTCGAGACCAGCCCGTCCATCGCGCCGAAGACCGCGGGGCGCAGCCAGCCGCCGTTGACATCACGGTGGGTGTGGTTGTCGCGGTGGGCCACATGCGTCGGCGCCGCGGCATCCATGATCTCCATGACGGACATATCGGTACCTACTCCCTGCAACGAGGTGTGGGCCGATGGCGGCACTTCCCCCTCCAACACCTCGAAGTTATGCGCGCATTACCCTCCGCCGCTAGCAAGGAAGGCCGAACTTACCGCGCTGACCTGCGGTTTTTCCGCGGGCCCGGTGATGAGATCCGGGTCACACACCCTTTTCGGGTCCTCGGGCGGTCCGGTCCGGCGGGCCGCCCGAGGGAGTCGACCGGGTGACCCTGCCGCCCCGGAGAGGAGAGCCGGGCCGCCGCGTGGCACGGATACAGCGCAGCGGTCCGAAGCCGGCCGGCGCCCCGCGGTCCCGGGCGGCGGTCCGGCCCGTACGACAGAACGGCACGCACCATGAGCGCAGCGCACTCCCCGCCCGCGGATCCGGCCGTGCCCGCCGCGGGCGACGGTGGGCGCGACCGGGCCCGCGGCGCGATGCTCGGGCTCGCCGTCGGTGATGCGCTCGGCGCCCCGGCGGAGAACATGAAGCCCTCGCAGATCCGCCATCGCTGGGGCCGGATCGAGGGGTATGTCGAGGACGACCCGGCCGGCACCGACGACACCGAGTACGCCATCTTCTCGGGGCTGCTGCTCGCCGGGCACGGCTCGGCGCTGACCGTCGCCCACGTCGAGGCCGCGTGGCACCAGTGGATCGCCGACCGCGACGAGGGGCCGTTCCGCGGCGCGGGCTTCAGCGAGCGCGGCACCTTGGAGAACCTGCGCCGGGGCCTGGCCGCCCCCATCTCCGCCCAGCACCGGCATGCCTGGAGCGACGGGCTGGCGATGCGCGCCGCGCCGTTCGGGGTGTTCGCCGCCGGGCGGCCCGCCGAGGCCGCCCGGCTGGTCGCCATCGACGGCACCGTCAGCCACGACGGCGAGGGCATCTACGGCGGCATGGCGGTGGCCGCCGGGGTCGCCACCGCCATGGTCGCCCTCCCCCAAGGACCTTCGACAGGCTCCGCTCCAGGGGGGACCCCCAACACCGACGCGGTGATCGCCGCCGCGCTGTCCGTCGTACCGGAGGACTCCTGGACCGCCCGCTCGCTGCGCCGGGCGGTCGGCGCCGCCCAGCGCTCCCGCTACGACTCGGGCATCACCCAGCTCGGCACCGAGCGCGCGGTGCGCTCCGCGGTCGTGGTCGGCGGCTACCCCTGGACGGATCTGGCGCCCGAGGCCGTCGGCTTGGCCTTCGGCGCCTTCGCGGCGGCCCGCGGCGACTTCTCCGGCTCGGTGCTGACCGCGGTCAACATGGGGCGCGACGCCGACACCACGGCGGCCGTGGCCGGCGCGCTGGCCGGTGCGCTCTGCGGCGCCGCCGCGATCCCCGAGGACTGGGCCGGTGCCATCGGCCCGGCGCGCGGCAGCTGTCTGCCGTCGATGGCCGGCTATCACGTCCTGGACATCGCGGAACTGCTGACGCCGCAGGGGGCCTGGGCCCGTACCGCGGTGCGGCCGGGGACCGGGAGGGACGTCGGGGCCGGAGCGGGCGCCGGGGTGGGGGCCGGATGAACGGCGGGCGCGCCCCGCGGGACGCCGCCGCCCCGGGCGGTCCCCCGGACACCGCCGACGCACGGGGCCGTATCGAAGGGCTGCTGCTCGGGCTGGCCTCGGGCGACGCCGCCGGGTGGCCCGCGGCCCGGCACCGGGCGGCGCGGATGCCGGAGTGGACCCGGCGGCTGACCCGTGAACTGGACACCTTCGCCGAGCAGAACGCGACCACGACCCTGCCGGTGCCGATCGCGCTGAACCAGCCGCCCGAGCCGCTGCGGCTGGGCCCCTCCGACGACGCCGAGTGGGCGGCCTTCACCGCCGAATCGGTGCTCACCGCGGCCGATGCGCTCCTCAGCGACCTGGGCCGCGACCGCCGGATGCGGGCCGCGATCGACCTCGCCTGGAACGCGCTGGCCGGCGAGGTCGCCGCGGCCGCCGACCGGGCACCCGAGGTGGAGTCCGCCGTGCTGCCGCTGCGCGCCCGGATCTCCGTACGGGCCGGGCTCGGCAACCTGGCCGCCGGGCTGCGGCCGCCCGCCACCGGCCACGACAACCCGCACTTCTTCGACGACGCGGCCTGTGTGCGCGCCGTCGTGCTGGCGGTGGTGCATCCGGGCGAGCCGTCCGCGGCGGCCGACCTGGCCGAGTACGACGCGCGCTACACCCAGGACGGCGACGGGGTGCACGGCGCCCGTGCGATGGCCGCCGCGGTCGCGGCCGCGCTGGGCGGCGCGGGGGCCGGCGGCTGTGTGGACGCGGCGCTGGACCAGCTCCCCGAGGGCACCGAGATCCGCCGCAACGCGCTGCATGCGGTCCGGCTCGCCCAGGCCTTCGCCACCGACGGTCGTGGCCGTTGTTGCCGCCCCGGCACCGCCTTCGCCCTGGTGCCCGTGCTGGAGCACGAGATCGTCGATCACGTCTACAGCTACGGCATCGCCGCGGCCGAGACCGTCCCGGTGGCACTGGCGCTCGCGCTGGCGTCGGACGGGCTGGTCGCCGAGGCGGTACCGGCCGCCGCCTGCCTCTCCCGGGTCGCCGACTCCGCCCCGGCCCTGGCCGGGGCGCTGACCGGAGTGCTCGGCGGCGCCCACGCCCTGCCCCGCACCTGGCGCGACGCCTGCCGGGTGCTGTCCGGCTGTGCGCTGCCACGGCTGGCCGGCACGGACCTCGTCGAGCTGGCCGGGCTGCTCGCCGGTACGGAGCTGACCGCCCCCGAAGCCGCGGGGGCGGCCGTCCCGCCGGCCCTCCCGGAAACCGTCCCCGGCGCCCTTGCGGCCGCCTCCCTCTCCCCCACCGTGGAAGGACTCACCCGCACATGACCTACGCAAGCGAGCAGACACCGGCCACGACGCCGGGCACGGCGGACGCGTCCGGCGCGGAGGCCGCCCAGGCCACCCGGGTCCTGCCGGGCATCGCGGTCACCCCGGTCGCCACTTCCTCGCCCATGAGCCCGGTGCCTCCCGTCGTCTCCGCCCCGCCGTCCCTGGAGGACCGGGCGGCCGGGGCTCTGGTCGGCGCCGCCGTGGGCGATGCGCTCGGCGGGCCCGTGGAGGGCTGGTCGCCGCAGGAGATCGTCAGGCGGCACGGCGGCCGGGTCGGGGGCATCGTCGGACCGTTCCACGACGACTGGCGCACCGCCCGCCCGATCGCGCCGTACCACAAGGGCGACGGCCACGTCACCGACGACACCTTGATGACGCATGCGCTGGTGCGGGTCTACGAGACCGTGCGCGATCACCTCGACGCCTATGACATCGCCGACCACCTCGTACCGGATCTGATCGGGACTCCCCGCTGGATCCCCGAGCTGGAGACCGAGGCGCTGCCGCTGCAGCGGATCTTCCTCGCCGAGAAGTGGATCGTGGCACGGCTGCACTACGGGCATGCGGACCCGCGCGAGGCGGGCGTCGGAAACATCGTCAACTGTGGTGCGGCGATGTACATGGCACCGGTCGGCATCGTCAACGCCGGTAATCCGGACCGGGCGTACGCCGAGGCGCTGGACATCTCCGGCGCCCATCAGGCCTCCTACGGGCGGGAGGCGGCGGGGGTGTTCGCCGCGGCGGTGGCCGCCGCGTTCACGCCGGACGCCACCCCGTCCTCGGTCGTCGTCCAGGCGCTGCGGCTGGCCAAGGACGGCACCCGCGCCGCGATCGAGGCGGTCTGCGAGGCCGCGGCGTCGCTCACCGACCCCGAGTCGGCGCTGGTGCCGCTGCGTGCGGCGATCGCCCCCTTCGACACGGTGGGCCCGGACTACCGCAACCCGTCGCTCGGTGCCCGGCGCCCCTCCCGGCTGCACGCCATCGAGGAACTCCCCATCGCCCTGGGCATGTTGCTGATCGGTGGCGGCGACTTCCGGGCCACGGTCCTCGGCGCGGTCAACTACGGCCGTGACTGCGACTCGATCGCCACGATGAGCGGCGCGCTCGTCGGCGCCCTGCGCGGCGCGGCGGCGGTGCCGGCCGAGTGGAGCGAGGAGGTCGCCCGCGCCAGCCGTCTCGATCTGCAGGCGCCCGGGACCGCGCTGGCCGCCGTCGCCCGCGAGATCTTCACCCGTGACCGGGCCCGCGCCCGCACCCATGAGCAGGCCTTCACCGCCATCTCGGCCATCCCGGCGATGACGGAGGCGGGCGAGCGGTGACGGCCACGGCGGCCGTCGCCCGGCCCGTTTCCGCGGCGCCGCTCCGGGTGACCTGGGTGCAGCCCGAGGACCTGATGGGTCATGAGCTGCGGCAGGCGGCGGAGGACGGCCGGGACGCCGCCGGGATCGCGCGGCGGTGGCGGGTGGCGGGCGGCACGACGGCTCCCGGCCGGGCGGGCGCCTCCCCCGGCCCCGCGGACCCGGCGCTTCGGGCCCTCGCCGGGACGCTGCTCGACGAACTCGCGCTGCTGCCCTGCCCGTCGGAGGACGACGAGCCCACCGGACTGACGGCCATTCAGGCAACCTGGGCGCCGGTGAGCCGCGGCCCCCGGCCGGACGGCCGCACCCTGACCGCCCGCCTGGAGGCCGCCTGGCTCGGGCGGGCGGCCGGCTGTCTGCTCGGCAAGCCCGTCGAGAAGCTGCCGCTCAGCGGTGTGCGCGCGCTCGCCCGCTCGACCGGTAACTGGCCGCTGGCCGCGTACTTCACCGACAGCGGACTCGATCCCGCGGTGGCCGCGTGCTACCCGTGGAACCGCCGCAGCCGCACCACCTCGCTCGCCGGGAACATCGACGGCATGCCCGAGGACGACGACCTCAACTACCCGCTGCTCGGTCTGCTGCTCCTCGAACGCCACGGACACGGCTTCGCCACCGCCGATGTGGCGCGACTGTGGCTGGACGAACTCCCGGCCGGCCGTACCTTCACCGCCGAGCGCCTCGCGTACCGCAATCTCCTGGACGGCATCGAGCCGCCGCACACCGCGCGGCACCGCAACCCGTTCCGGGAGTGGATCGGCGCGCAGATCCGGGCCGACATCTTCGGCTGGACGCACCCCGGCGATCCGGCGGCCGCCGCAGCCGAGGCCTGGAAGGACGCCACGCTCAGCCATACCGCGAACGGCGTGTACGGCGCGATGTTCGCGGCCGCCGCGCTCGCCGAGGCGGCCGGCGGCACCGCCGACGTGCACGGCGCGCTGCGGGCCGGGCTGGCCGTGATCCCGGCGCCCTCCCGGCTCGCGCAGGCCGTCCGCTGCGGGATCGCGGCGGCGCACGACGAGCCCACCGGTACGCCGGCCGGCTTCGCGGCCGTCGTCGACCGGCTGCACACCGCGTACGGGCACCACCACTGGGTGCACGCCGTGCCGAACGCGGCACTGCTGGCCGCCGCGCTCACCCACGCCGACGGCGACTTCACCGGCTCCATCTGCCGTGCGGTGTCCGGGGGTTGGGACACCGACTCCAACGGCGCCACGGCCGGCTCGCTGGCGGGGCTGCTCGCCGGATCGCCCCGGGCGCTGCCCGCCCGCTGGACGGCACCGCTGCGCAACCGGCTCGCCACCGGCGTCGGCGGGCTGGACGGCATCGGCTTCGACACCCTCGCGGCACGTACCGCCGCCCTGGCCGTGCCACGCCACTCCCCCGACCGACCGGAGGCACCCGCGCCATGACCGACCCGTCCCTGTCCGGGATGACCGGGCCCGCCGCCGGCGACCGCACCGCCGCTGAGCCCCCCGCCGGCGGTCCGCTCGCCGGGCTGCGGGTGCTCGACCTCGCCACGCTGTTCGCCGGTCCGCTCGCCGCCACCCTGCTGGGGGACTACGGCGCCGAGGTGATCAAGGTCGAGCATCCGCACCGGCCCGACCCGTCGCGCGGCCACGGCCCCGCCAAGGACGGCATCGGGCTGTGGTGGAAGCTGCTGGGCCGCAACAAGAAGACCATCACGCTCGACCTCTCCCACCCGGACGGCCGGGACGTCCTGCTGCGGCTGGCAGCCGGGGCGGACGTCGTCGTCGAGAACTTCCGGCCCGGGACCCTGGAGCGATGGGGGCTGGGCTGGGACGAGCTGTCCGCCGCCAACCCGCGGCTGGTGCTGGCCCGGGTCACCGGCTTCGGGCAGTTCGGCCCGTACGCCCGCCGCCCCGGGTTCGGCACCCTGGCCGAGGCGATGAGCGGCTTCGCCGCGATCACCGGTGAGCCGGGCGGGCCGCCGACCCTGCCGCCGTTCGGTCTCGCCGACGCGATCGCCGGGCTGACCACGTCGTACGCCGTGATGGCCGCGCTGCACGGGCGGGCGGCCACCGGGCACGGCCAGGTCATCGACCTGGCGCTGATCGAACCGATGCTGACCGTCCTCGGCCCGCAGCCGCTCTGGTACGACCAGCTCGGCCATGTCCAGCCGCGGACCGGCAACCGCTCCGCCAATGTCGCGCCGCGCAACACCTACCGCACCGCCGACGGCTCCTGGGTGGCGGTCTCCGCCTCGGCCGAGTCGGTCGCCGAGCGGGTGATGCGGCTGGTCGGCCGGCCCGAGGTGATCGACGAGCCCTGGTTCGCGACCGGGGCGGGACGCGCCCGGCACGCCGATGAGCTCGATACGGCGGTCGCGGACTGGATCGCCCGGCACGACCGGGCCGAGGTGACGGCCGCCTTCGAGAAGGCCGAGGCGGCTGTGGCGCCCATCTACGACATCCGCGAGGTGATGGCGGATCCGCAGTACCAGGCGCTGGGCTCGATCACCGAGGTCCCGGACGACGAGCTCGGCACCATCCGGATGCAGAACGTCCTCTTCCGGCTCTCCCGGACGCCGGGCGCCATCCGGTGGGCGGGCCGCCCGCACGGCGCGGACACGGACGAGGTGCTAGCCGGAATCGGGCTGACCGGTCCCGAGATCGACGGGCTGCGCACGGCGGGTGCACTGTGAAGCCGGCTCCCCCGGCGCCTCGGCAGACCGCCGTTCCCACGCCGCTGACCTGGCTGTATGTTCCCGGGGACCGCCCCGAGGTGGTCGCCAAGGCGCTCGGCTCCGGGGCCGATGTGGTCGTGATCGACCTGGAGGACGCGGTCGCCCCGGACCGCAAGGAGTACGCGCTGCACGCCACCGCCGAGCTGCTGAGCGACCCGTCCCCGGGCCCCTCCCCGGTCCATGTCCGCGTCAATGCGCTGGACGGCCCGCTCGCCGAGACCGAGATCCGCACGCTCGCCACGCAGCCGGGCCTGGCCGGTCTGCGGCTGCCCAAGGTGCAGAGCCCGGCGGATGTCCAACGCGCCGCCGGCTGGGCGACGGCGGCGGCCCGGCCCGTCCCCGGGCACCTCCCCTACGCCGCGGAAGGGGCCGTGCGCCCGGCCGGGCGCACCCTCGCGGGCCACCGGCCCCCTTCCCGTACGGCCGCGGGAACCACCACCGCCACCCTCGCCCCCGCGGCCACCGCGAGCGCGCTCCCCGCCACCCCGGCCCTGTACGCCCTGCTCGAATCCGCGCTGGGCATCGAGCACGCCTTCGCCATCGCCACCGCGCACCCGGCGCTCCGCGGGATCGCGCTCGGCGAGGCCGATCTGTGCGGGGAGCTGGGGGTGCGGGACGACACCGGGCTGGCCTGGCCGCGCAGCCGGACCGTGGTCGCCGCCCGCGCGGCGGGGCTGGCCCCGCCGCCGCAGTCGGTCTACCCCGACCTCCACGATCTGGACGGGCTGGCCCGGTCCTGCGACCGGGGCCGCGCCCTGGGGTTCCTGGGCCGGGCGGCAGTGCATCCCCGCCAGCTCCCGGTCATCGAGGCCGCGTATCTGCCCTCGGCGGAGGAGATCGCGGTGGCACGGGAGACGGTGCGGGCGGCCGCGGCGAAGGGCGGCGGGGCGCTGGCGCTGCCGGACGGCCGGTTCGTGGATGCGGCGGTGGTCGCGGGGGCCCGGCGGGTGCTGGAGCTGGCCGAGCGCCGGCGCTGACCGCGCGCCGCCGCCGGGTCCGGATTCCGGGTCCGGGTCCGGGTCCGGGTCCGGACAGCACAGCGCCGGGCGGATCCGACGTATCGGGTCCGCCCGGCGCGGTCGGCAGCCGGTGGCCGCCTCAGGTCTTCTTGGTGCTGCCGCTGCCGGCAGGCTTGGAGGCATCCGCCGCGGGGGCATCCGCCGCGTCCTCGGCCTTCTCCTCGCCGGGCTCGCCCTTCGCGGACTCCGCGGCCCCGTCGGCGTCCGACTCCGTCCCGCCGTCGTCGCCGGATCCCGTCGTCGACGGCTTCTCGACCGACACCTTGGCCTCGTCGGCGCTCTCGGCGCTCTCGGCGCCCTCGGTCCCTTCGGCGCCTTCGCCGTCCTCGCCCTCCGCCCCCGGCTCGACGACCGCTTCCCGGCCGGGTGCCTTCTTGGCGGAGATCACCAGGTAGGCGACGGCCAGGACGAAGACGATCAGCGCGGTCCAGACGTTCAGCCGCAGGCCCAGGATGTGGTGCGCCTCGTCGACCCGCATGTACTCGATCCAGGCGCGGCCGGCGCAGTAGGCGGCGACATACAGCGCGAAGGCCCGCCCGTGGCCGAGCCGGAAGCGCTTGTCGGCCCAGATCACCAGCGCCGCGACGCCGATGCACCACAGGCACTCGTAGAGGAAGGTCGGGTGGTAGGTGCCGCCGACCCGTCCGATGGCCGGGTCGGAGCTGATCTTCAGCGCCCACGGGACATCGGTCGGCCTGCCGTACAGCTCCTGGTTGAACCAGTTGCCCCAGCGGCCGATCGCCTGCCCGAGGGCCAGACCGGGCGCCAGCGCGTCGGCGTACGCGGGAAGCGGGATGCCGCGCCGGCGGCAGCCGATCCAGGCGCCCACGGCGCCGAGCGCGACCGCGCCCCAGATGCCGAGGCCGCCCTCCCACACCTTGAAGGCGTCCAGCGGGTGACCGTTCGGGCCGAAGTACGGCTCGTACGTCGTGATGACGTGGTAGAGGCGGCCGCCGACCAGCCCGAAGGGCACGGCCCACACGGCGATGTCGGCGACGGTGCCGGAGCGGCCGCCACGCTGCACCCAGCGCTTGTTGCCGAGCCAGACGCCGACGAAGACGCCGATGATGATGCAGAATGCGTAGCCGCGCAGCGGAATCGGGCCGAGATGTACGACGCCGACCGACGGGCTGGGAATGAATGCGAGGTCCATGGCAGGGTCGACGCTACCGCGCCAGGCGGGGTCGACGACAACCCGCCCGGCAACGGCTGCGTAACGACCCCGCATTCACGCCATGACGCTGCGTGTCCGGGAAGACCGCGGCGCCTCTCGGGGCGGGGCCCTAGGACCCCGGTGTGACCCCCACTCCGGGCTGCTTCCCCTGGGGCGAGGCGCTCCGTCCGGCCTGCTTTCCCTGGGGTGAGCCGTGCGTGTGCGGTGCGGCGCCGGTGTGCGGCGAGGAGCTCTTCCCCGGCTGCTTGCCCTTGTTGGCGTCCTGCACCATCTTCTTCAGGTCCGCGGGCGTGAACCGGCCGCCCTTCTCCTTCGAGAGGTCCTTGCCGTTGAGCAGGACGGTCGGGGTGCCGCGGTATCCGGACTTGGCGAAGGCGTCGTTGGACTTCTGCACGAAGTGGTCGTACCTCCCGTCGTTGACGCACGTGGTGAAGGCCGGGGTCGTCAGTCCCTTGACCTTGCCGGCCAGTTGGAGGAGGTACTTCTTGTCGGCGAACTTGTCCTGCGGCTCGGGCGGCTGGTGGGAGTAGAGGACGTCGTGGTACTCGCGGAACTTCCCCGCGTCCTGGGCGCACAGGGCGGCGTTGGCGGCGTTGACCGATCCCTTGCCGCCGGAGTTCCCGTCGATGATCGTCACGAGGTGGTACTCGGTCTTGAGCTGGCCGGAGTCCTCCAGCTCGTGGACGGCCGGGCGGAAGCCGGTCTCGAACTGCTGGCAGGCGGGGCAGCGGAAGTCCTCCCACACCGTGAGTGTGGAAGGGGCGCCGGCTGCACCGACGGGAATGGCGGGTCTGCTGCCGCCGCTGGCCTGCTTCGGACGGGCGGTTTCGTTGTCGGAGCTGCTCCCGCCACTGCCGCCCGACGAGGTCGCCCAGACGGCGATGCCGCCGGCGATCGCCAGCACCACCAGCACCGATCCGGCGACGACGGCCTGACGGCGGCGCCGGGCGCGCACCCTCTCCTTTTCCCGCTGTTCCTGCAGCCGCTCGCGGGCGGTTCTCTTACCCTCATGGTTCTTCTGGCTCACGCCCCTGGACAACGAAGCGGAGGGGCGCTCCCGCACCCCTCCGCACCGATGTTCGCCCTATCGAGGGACAGCGCGCCGGGCCCGCGTACCCGCAGGCCCGGCCGCACGCATCCGCTCAGGACCGCTTGCGCACGCCCTCGGCCAGCTCGCCCGCCAGGGCGCGGATCCCGGCGAGGCCGTCCGCCAGGTCGCCGTCCGCCGCCAGCAGCCGCTTGACGAACGCCGAGCCGACGATCACACCGTCCGCGAACCGGGCCACCTCGGCGGCCTGTTCGGGGTTGGAGACGCCGAGGCCGACGCAGACCGGCAGGCCGGTGGTCGCCTTGGTGCGCCGTACGAGATCCTGCGCCTGCGCGCCCACCGACTCACGGGTGCCCGTGACGCCCATCAGCGAGGCGGCGTACACGAAGCCGGAGCCCGCCGCCGTGATCTCGGCGAGTCGCGCGTCCTTGCTGCTGGGGGCGACGACGAAGACGGTGGCGAGGCCGTGCTTGTCGGCGTGCTCCCGCCAGGTCGCGGACTCCTGGACCGGCAGGTCGGGCAGGATGCAGCCGGCGCCGCCCGCCTCGGCGAGCTCGGCGGTGAAACGCTCGATGCCGTAGCGGTCGATCGGGTTCCAGTACGTCATGACGAGGACGGGCTTGCCGGTGGCCTCATGCGCCTCGCGCACGGTCCGCATCACGTCCGCGATCTTCACGCCGCCGCGCAGGGCGATGTCGTCGGCGGTCTGGATGACGGGTCCGTCGAGGACCGGGTCGCTGTGCGGCAGCCCGATCTCCACGACGTCCGCGCCGCCGTCGAAGACGGCCTTGGCCGCCTCGATGCCGCCCTCGACGGTCGGGAACCCGGCCGGCAGATAGGCGATGAGGGCGGAGCGGCCCTCGGCCTTCGTGGCGGCGAGGGTGTCACTCAACAGCTTGATGTTCCCGCTCACTTGACGTCCCCCTCGATCTCCGCGTCAGCGGTGTCGGTGTCCGCCTCGACGGCGGCGTCGGTGTCGTACAGGCCGAAGTAGTGGGCGGCGGTGTCCATGTCCTTGTCGCCGCGCCCGGACAGGTTGACGACGATCAGTCCGTCCGTGCCGAGCTCCTTGCCGAGGTCCAGGGCCCCGGCGAGGGCGTGGGCGCTCTCGATGGCCGGGATGATGCCCTCGGTCTGCGAGAGCAGGCGCAGCGCCTGCATCGCGGCGTCGTCGGTGACGGCACGGTACTCACCGCGGCCGCTGTCCTTGAGGAAGGCGTGCTCGGGCCCGATGCCCGGGTAGTCGAGACCGGCCGAGATGGAGTACGGCTCGGTGATCTGGCCCTCCTCGTCCTGGAGGACGTAACTCCGGGAGCCGTGCAGGATTCCGGGCTCACCGGCGCTGAGCGTGGCGGCGTGCTCCCCGGTCTCGATGCCGTGGCCGGCCGGCTCGCAGCCGATGAGCCGTACGCCGGCGTCCGGGAGGAAGGCGTGGAAGAGCCCGATGGCGTTGGAGCCGCCGCCGACACAGGCGACGGCCGCGTCGGGCAGACGGCCTGCGCGCTCCAGGATCTGGCGGCGCGCCTCGACGCCGATGACGCGGTGGAAGTCGCGCACCATCGCGGGGAACGGGTGCGGTCCCGCGACGGTCCCGAACAGGTAGTGGGTGTGGTCGACATTGGCCACCCAGTCGCGGAAGGCCTCGTTGATGGCGTCCTTGAGGGTGCGGCTGCCGGACTTCACGGCGATGACCTCGGCGCCGAGCATCCGCATCCGGGCGACATTGAGGGCCTGGCGCCGGGTGTCGATCTCGCCCATGTAGACGGTGCAGTCGAGGCCGAAGAGCGCACAGGCCGTGGCGGTGGCGACGCCGTGCTGGCCGGCGCCGGTCTCGGCGATGACCCGGGTCTTGCCCATCCGCTTGGTGAGCAGCGCCTGCCCCAGCACGTTGTTGATCTTGTGCGAGCCGGTGTGGTTGAGGTCCTCGCGCTTGAGGAACACCCGGGCCCCGCCGGCGTGTTCGGCGAACCGCGATACCTCGGTGAGCGCGCTGGGGCGCCCGGTGTAGTTGACCATCAGGTCGTTGAGCTCGGCGGCGAACGCGGGGTCCGCCTTGGCCTTCTCGTACTCGACGGCGACCTCGTCGACCGCGGCGACCAGCGCCTCGGGGATGAACTTGCCGCCGTAGGCACCGAAATAGCCGTCGGGGCCGGGCACGAGCCCCTCGGGGTCGGGAAGGAAGAAATCGGAGGACATCAGACGCACTCCTAGGCCGGGGCAACTGCCCCGGAAGTCCGGTTATGTCGGAGATATTCGGGATTTGAGCATCACGGTATGCGGCGCGCACGCTGCGGGGTCGCTGCCGCCGCAGAGCCGACGGGACCGGTTCTGCGGACGGGCGGTGCGTGGACCGACGGTCGTCACGGGACGCCGTCGGCCGGCGGTCAGCGGACCGCTGTGCCCCGGAGCGACCCGGCGCCGGCCCGGGGCCGACGCGTCAGCGCGCGGACCCCGGTCGCCATCGCATGCCGTTGATCTGTCCCGGCTCGGATCCGATGTGATACCTCACCCGGCGTCCGTGGACCCGCCGTGCGGGCGCCCGGCAGCCGCGGTGCCAGGGGGGCAGCGCACAGCGCTGCGGCTCGGGGCGGTGGCGGGCCACGCCGAGCACCGGGTAGGGGACGCGGGCGGCCCCCGCCGCGGCGGGCACGCCGACCGGGCCCGGGTACGGAACCCGGGCCCGGCAGCGGATGCCTGCGGCGATGGCGGTCATGTCGGTGTGTGCCGTCCCCGGGCGCTCAGGACCGGCCGTGCCGGATCGCCGGGTGGGAGCCCGCGGCGACCAGGTCGGCGACCGCGGTCTTGGGGTCCTTGCCGGTCACCAGGGACTCGCCGACCAGCACCGCGTCCGCGCCGTCATTGGCGTACGCGATCAGGTCGTGCGGTCCGCGCACCCCGGACTCGGCGATCTTGACGATGTGGTCGGGGATCTCGGGGGCGATCCGGGCGAAGTTGCCGCGGTCGACCTCAAGGGTCTTCAGGTTGCGGGCGTTGACACCGATGATCTTGGCGCCGGCGTCCACCGCGCGGGCGACCTCGTCCTCGTCGTGCACCTCGACCAGCGGCGTCAGCCCGATCGACTCGGCCCGCTCGATCAGCGAGACCAGCGCCTCCTGCTCCAGCGCGGAGACGATCAGCAGCGCGAGGTCGGCGCCGTAGGCACGGGCCTCCCACAGCTGGTAGGCGGTGACGATGAAGTCCTTGCGCAGGACGGGGATGTCGACCTTGGCGCGGACGGCCTCCAGGTCGGCCAGCGAACCGCCGAACCTGCGCTGCTCGGTCAGGACGGAGATGACCGCCGCGCCGCCCGCCTCGTAGTCGGCGGCCAGGCCGGCCGGGTCGGCGATCGCGGCGAGCGCGCCCTTGGAGGGGCTGGAGCGCTTGACCTCGCAGATCACCGTGACGCTCTCGCCCTTGAGTGCGGCGACGCCGTCCTTGGCGGGGCGCGCCTTCTGGGCCCGTTCCTTGAGCTCGTCGAGGCCGACGCGCGCCTGCCGCTCTGCGAGGTCGGCACGGACGCCGTCGATGATCTCGTCGAGCACACTCACGCGAGCGGCCTCCTTCTTGAGCGGTGGAGGTGAACAGTGGCCTGCTGGGACAAGCTGACCCACCCGGCACTCCGATGGTATCCGCCAAGGGATGCAGGTCTCACATCCGGTGGACCGCGGTCCCACGACCTGGACATATCCGGGTTGCGTAGTGGGATGCACCGCCGGTCCGCACACCGGCGGATCACGGTGCCAGCCCGCTGCCGAAGGGGAGATTGCGGATGACCGTGAAGACCAGCAGCAGGCCGCCCAGCGCCCACCAGTGGACGGCCCGCGGCCGCGGGCCCGCCGTACGGCGTCCGCGCACCGCACGGCCCAGCCAGAGGGCCCAGAAGACCGCACAGGCGGCGTACCCGGTCACCGCGAGGGCGTTGGCGCCCAGCGCCGCGGCGAGATCGCCGTGGACGACGGCATGGGCGCTGCGCAGGCCGCCGCAGGCCGGGCACAAGAGGCCGGTGAGGTGCAGCAGCGGGCACACCGGATAGTGGCCGGGCTCGTTCGGGTCGACGGCGCCGAGGTAGCCGAAGGCGGCGGTGGCGGCGGCCAGGGCGCCCAGGGGTGCCGCGAGACGGCGTGGCAGGCCACCGTGGAGTGGGGCTTCGGGCCGGGGCCGCACCGCGGGTTCGCTCACGTGCTGATTGTGCTGCCGCATACGCAAAGGCGCAGCTTCTCGGCCGCCGTACGGAACGGGCACGGACGGCGGGTACGGCACCAGGGTGCGTACGGCCGGGAAGCGGCGCCTTCGAGGGGTGCCACGAGGGTGGCGCCGGGCGGCGCCACGGGAGCGGGAGCTCAGCCCTCCTGCGGCTGCGCCTGCGCCTGGGGGCGCGGCGTGGCCGAGCGCTTGGGCTCCTGGCCAAGGCCCGCCGAGCGCATCAGACCGCCCACCACGGCGCCGAGGCCGATCAGCACGATGCCGGCCCAGAAGCCGGGCACATTCGCCAGCACGATGAAGGCTCCGGAGACACAGAAGCCGATGAACGAGATGATGACGCCGGTCCAGGCGGCGGGGGTGTGTCCGTGGCCACTGCTCGACATGAATGCTCCTCGTTGCTCTCTCGCGCCGGGGTCGGGGCGCGGTGATCCTCGCGCCCATTGTCACCGATGCCGGGCGGAGCACCGTTACCGGGTGGGGTCCTCACCGCGGTCCAGGGACTTCCAGATCTCCTCCGGACGGTCCAGATCCGGCGCGGCCGGAGCGCGCCGCGGGCCGCGGGCGCCACCGGGCGTGCGCTCGTACCGGCCCGACATTGCAGGCCAGTGGCGTCCCTGGGCCAGCGCCAGCAGCCCGGCGACCAGCAGCAGCAGACCGCCGGCGGCGGCCACCCACGGCCATCCGGTGTGCGTGACGTGATGCACATCGGCGCCGGTCAGTCCGACCGCGGTGGCGGCCTTCTCCCGCAGCGCCGAGGTGTCGGAGTTGCCCAGCGCGGCGGCGACCGTGATGCCCACCCCGCTGAGCGTGAGCAGAGCGGCGACCGCGATCCGGCCGGCCCGGCGCACCGCGAAGACGGCGACCAGCGCGGCCAGGCCGACGACGGCCAGCGCGCCGGGCACACCGGTCACATCGGCGCCGGTCACGCTGCGCGGCAGCTCGCCCTGGGCCAGCACCGCGGTGCCCTCGGCCCAGGTACGGCCGGAGGCCAGCAGCGCCAGGGCGGCGCCGACCGCGCCGGCCGGCAGCGCCAGGGCGAGACTGCGTGTGGCGCGTGGCGCGGGCCGGGCCGGCGGGGGCGCGGGCACGCCCGGGGGCTCGGTCTCGGCAGGGGTCTGGGGTACGGCACTCACGCGTACCACTATCGCGCACCGGCCGGCGGGTACCGGCGCGCGGGGTGGTGGTCGGCTACCTGCCCAGGTGGTTCGCGGTGTTGACGGCACGCAGCACCGCGGCCGCCTTGTTGCGGCACTCGGTGTCCTCGGCCACCGGGTCGGAGTCGGCGACCACTCCGGCGCCCGCCTGGACGTAGGCGGTGCCGTCCCGCAGCAGTGCCGTGCGGATCGCGATGGCGGTGTCGGAGTCGCCGGCGAAGTCGAGGTAGCCGACACAGCCGCCGTACAGACCGCGCCGGGTCGGCTCCAGCTCCTCGATGATCTGCAGGGCGCGCGGCTTGGGGGCGCCGGAGAGCGTGCCGGCGGGGAAGCAGGCGGTGAGCACGTCGAAGGCGGTACGGCCCTCGGCCACCTGCCCGGTGACCGTGGAGACGATGTGCATCACATGGCTGTAGCGCTCGACGGACATGAAGTCGACGACCTCGACGCTGCCCGGCTCGCACACCCGGCCCAGGTCGTTGCGCCCCAGGTCGACCAGCATCAGATGCTCGGCGCGTTCCTTGGGGTCGGCCATCAGCTCGTCGGCCAGGGCCTGGTCCTCCTGGACGGACGCTCCGCGCGGGCGGGTGCCGGCGATGGGGTGGACCATGGCCCGGCCGTCCTCGACCTTCACCAGCGCCTCGGGGCTGGAGCCGACGACATCGAAGGCCGACCCCTCACCGTCCTCGCCGCCCTCGAAGCGGAAGAGGTACATGTAGGGGCTGGGGTTGGTGGCCCGCAGCACCCTGTAGACGTCCAGCGCGCCGGCCGTGCACGGGGTCTCGAAGCGCTGGGAGGGCACCACCTGGAAGGCCTCACCGGCCCGGATGCGCTCCTTGATGTCCTCGACGGCCTCCTGGAAGGCGGGGCCGCCCCACTCGGCGGTGTACGGGGGGACCTCGGACGGCGGCAGCGCGGCGGCACCGGTGTGCGCGGGCCGGGCGAGGTCGTCGGCCATGGTGTCCAGACGGGCCACCGCGTCCGCGTAGGCCTCGTCGACACCGGTGTCGAGGTCGTTGTGGTTGATCGCGTTGGCGATCAGCAGGACCGTGCCGTTCCAGTGGTCGAGGACGGCGAGATCGGAGGTGAGCAGCATGGTCAGCTCGGGCAGCCGGAGGTCGTCCTCGGTCTGCTCGCCGACCTTCTCCAGGCGGCGCACGATGTCGTAGCCCAGGTAGCCGACCATGCCGCCGGTGAACGGCGGCAGCCCCTCGCCCTCGATGAGATCCCGGGGGGTGTGCAGCGCCTCGACGGTGGCGCGCAGCGCGGCGAGCGGGTCGCCGCCCGTGGGCATGCCGACGGGCGGGGTGCCGAGCCAGTGCGCCTGCCCGTCGCGGGTGGTGAGCGTGGCGGCGCTGCGGACACCGATGAAGGAGTAGCGCGACCACGTACGGCCGTTCTCGGCGGACTCCAGGAGGAAGGTGCCGGGGCGTTCGTCGGCGAGTTTGCGGTAGAGCCCGACCGGTGTGTCACCGTCCGCGAGCAGGCGCCGGGTGACGGGGATGACCCGCCGGTCCTTGGCGAGGGTGCGGAAGGTGTCGAGGTCCGGAGTGGCGGTGCCGGTGGTTCCCGTGGTCATGGCAGCGGAGCCTACTGGTCCTGACCGGTCCCGGTGGCCAGTACATCCGCGTCGAAGCAGGTGCGGTCGCCGGTGTGACACGCGGCCCCGACCTGGTCGACCTGGACCAGGACGGTGTCGGCGTCACAGTCCAGCGCCACCGACTTCACGTACTGGACGTGGCCGGAGGTGTCGCCCTTGACCCAGTACTCCCGGCGGCTGCGGGACCAGTACGTGCAGCGGCCGGAGGTCAGGGTGCGGTGCAGCGCCTCGTCGTCCATCCAGCCGAGCATCAGCACCTCGCCGGTGTCGTACTGCTGGGCGATGGCGGGGACCAGACCGTCGGCGCCGCGCTTGAGGCGGGCGGCGATGGCGGGGTCCAGGGCGGGGGTGGTGTCCGGGGTGGCGGCGCGGCTGCTCATGGTGTCCATTGTGCCGTGCGGCATCCTGCAGACATGCATCATCAGCAGCCGCCCGTGCCGCCACCGCCGCCGGACCCGGACCGCGCCGCGCGGGTGGCGGCGCGGGTGCTGGTGGCGGTGTTCGTGGCGGCGGTGGTGGTCGGCGTGGTGCTCGTGGTGGTGGTGTTCCGCTCGTGAGCCGGAGGGGCCGGAGGAGCCGAAGGGCTCATACCCCCAGCTTCGCCGCCGTCAGCCGTTCGATGGCGTCCTTGTCGCCGTCCAGGTCCACGTCGGCGACCTCCTGCCGGCCGAAGGCGAACATCGTCAGCTCGCCCGGCTCGCCGACGACCGTGACCACCGGGGTGCCGCGATGGGCCACCGCCGTCCGCCCGTCCGGGCGCCGCAGCACCAGGCCCACCGGCGATTTCCGGCCCAGCACACGGGCCATCCGCTCGATCCTGGACCACAGGGCGTCCGCGAACACGGGGTCCAGCTCGCGCGGGGCCCAGTCCGGCTGGGCGCGCCGTACGTCCTCGGCGTGGACGTAGAACTCGACGGTGTTGGCCGCCTCGTCGATCTGCTTGAGCACGAACGGCGACATCCGCGGCGGCCCGGTCCTGATCAGCCGGATCAGCTCCTCGTACGGCTTGTCGGCGAACTCGGCCTGCACCCGCTCCAGCCGTGCGGCCAGCGGCTTGACGAGGATCCCGCCGGCCGCGTCGGCGCGCCGCTCGCGCACCACCACATGCGCGGCCAGTTCCCGCGCGTTCCAGTTCTCACACAGCGTCGGCGCCTCGGGGCCGGCGCTCTCCAACAGGTCGGCGAGAAGGAGCCGTTCACGCTTCGCATGGGTCGACATGCGGCCAGCCTACGACCGGCCGGGGCCCCCTGCCACGGGGCCGCGCCCGCCCCGGCCCCGCTCCCGCGCCCGCCCTGGCTCGTCTCCCCCGCCCGCCCCGGCCCTGCTCCCCCGCCCGCCGGGCCGCACCCTCAGGGCCGCCCCGGCTCCAGGTGGGCCATCAGGATGCGCTCCAGCTCCCGGGCGGCCCGCGGCGGGGAGACATCGCCCCGGTGGGCGACGGACACCACGCGGTGCATTCCGGGCGTCGAGAAGCGGGTGATGCGCAGGCCGGAGCGTTCGGCGACCATGCTGGGGACCACGGCGATGCCCAGCCTGGCCCGGACGAAGCCGAGGACCGCGTCCATCTCGCCGCCCTCGACCGTGAAGGCCGGCTCGAACCCGGCCGCCCGGCACGCCGCGGTGGTGAATTCCCGCAGGTCGTAGCCGCGGCGGAACATGGCCAGCGGCCGCCCTTGCAGATCCTCCACCCGGATGCGGGTGCGCCGGCCGACGGGGGCCGGGCGGTCGGGCGCGGAGACCACGACGAGTTCCTCGCGCAGCAGGTCGGAGGTGGTCAGCGCGGGGGCCTGGACCGGCAGCGGGGTGATGATCAGGGCCAGGTCCAGGGCGCCGTCGGCCAGCGCCCGGACCAGATCCTGCGAGCCGTCCTCGGTCACGAGCAGATCCACGCCCGGGTAGGCGGCGTGGAAGGCCCGCAGGACGTCGGGGACGAGGCTGGCACACAGGCTGGGCGGGGCGCCGAGGCGCAGCCGCCCGCGGCGCAGCTGGGCGACCTCCTGGACCTCCCGGCGGGCGGTCTCGGCGTCGGCGAGGATGCGCCGGGCGAGCGGCAGCAGCGTCTCGCCGGCGTCGGTGAGGCTGATGTGGCCGCGGGCACGGTGGAAGAGCTCCGCGCCCAACTCCCGTTCCAGCGACCGGATCTGCTGGGAAAGGGAGGGCTGGGCGACATGTTCGCGCTCGGCGGCGCGGGTGAAGTGCCGGGTGTCGGCCACGGCGGTGAAGTAGCGGAGCTGCTGCAGCTGCATAAGGGGCATGGTAGGCGGTGATAGCCACAGCCTATGGAGATGAGCCGGACCATGTCTTGGACTGATGAGAGATCCGGTCCTTACCGTCGGGACCCATGGCACTGGACACACGGACGGACCGACGGCCGTCCTTCGCGGGCCTTCTGTGGCGCTCGACCGTCGGCAAGAAGACGGCAATGGCCGTCAGCGGCATCGTGATGCTGCTGTATCTGGTCGTCCATATGCTGGGCAATCTCAAGATCTTCTTCGGGGCGGTGGACTTCGACGCGTACGCCGCCTGGCTGCGCACCATCGGCGAGCCGTTCCTGCACCACGAGTGGTTCCTGTGGATCGCGCGGGTGGTGCTGCTCGCCGCGGTCGTGGTGCACGCGGTGGCCGCGTACCAGCTCAGCCGCCGCGACATCGCCGCCCGGCCGGTCGCCTACGCCCGCCCGTCGCCCGGCCACCGCCCCTGGCCGAGGCGCTTCGCACCGCACCTCCTTCTCCCGTCCCCCGGCCACCTCTCCCGGCCGAGGCGCTTCGTACCGCGCCGCCTTCTGCGGCGCCGCGGGAGCTATGCCACCCGGACGATGCGCTGGGGCGGTGTCATCCTCGGCCTCTTCCTCGTCTGGCACCTCCTGGACCTGACGACGCTGACGGTGAATCCGCGCGCCGAGGCCGGCCACCCGTACGCGAACGTGCTGGCGACCTTCTCCACCTGGTACGGCAACACCGTCTACATCGTGGCGATGCTCGCCCTCGGCCTGCACGTCCGGCACGGCTTCTGGAGCGCCGCGCAGACGCTCGGCGCCAACCGTCCCGGCCGCGACCGGACGCTCAAGACCCTCGCGAACGCCCTCGCCGCCGCCCTGACCGCTGGCTTCCTCGCCGTCCCCGTCTCCGTGATGACCGGAGTAGTGAGCTGACATGACTTCGACCGCTGATCCGACGCCGTACGGAAGCTACGCCGACTACACGACCGGCGCGCCCGTCGCCGACGCGGCGGCCCCCGGCGGGCCGGTCGCCGAGCGCTGGGACCGCCGCCGCTTCGAGGCCAGGCTCGTCAACCCGGCCAACCGCCGCAAGCACACCGTCATCGTCGTCGGCACCGGACTCGCGGGCGGCGCGGCCGGTGCCACCCTCGCCGAACAGGGCTACCACGTCGAGCAGTTCTGCTACCAGGACTCCCCGCGCCGGGCACACTCCATCGCCGCCCAGGGCGGGATCAACGCCGCGAAGAACTACCGCAACGACGGCGACTCCGTCCACCGGCTCTTCTACGACACCGTCAAGGGCGGCGACTTCCGCGCCCGTGAGTCCAATGTGCACCGGCTCGCACAGATCTCCGTCGAGATCATCGACCAGTGCGTGGCCCAGGGTGTGCCGTTCGCCCGCGAGTACGGCGGGCTGCTCGACACCCGCTCCTTCGGCGGTGTCCAGGTCTCCCGTACGTTCTACGCCCGCGGCCAGACGGGACAGCAGCTGCTGCTCGGCGCCTACCAGGCGCTCTCCCGGCAGATCGCGGCCGGCACCGTGCGGCTGCACGCCCGCACCGAGATGCTCGATCTGATCGTCGTCGACGGCCGGGCCCGCGGGATCGTCGCCCGCGATCTGGTCACCGGCCGCATCGACAGCCACTTCGCTGATGCGGTGGTCCTGGCGTCCGGCGGCTACGGCAACGTCTTCTACCTGTCGACGAACGCCATGAACTCCAATGCCACCGCGATCTGGCGGGCGCACCGCCGCGGCGCATACTTCGCCAACCCCTGCTTCACCCAGATCCACCCCACCTGCATCCCGCGCACCGGCGACCACCAGTCCAAGCTCACGCTGATGAGCGAGTCGCTGCGCAACGACGGACGCATCTGGGTCCCGAAGGCCAAGGGCGACACCCGCCCGCCGGACCGGATCCCCGAGGAGGAGCGCGACTACTACCTGGAGCGCCTCTACCCCTCCTTCGGCAATCTCGTCCCCCGCGACATCGCCTCCCGCGCCGCCAAGAACGTCTGCGACGAGGGCCGTGGCGTCGGGCCGGGCGGCCAGGGCGTGTACCTCGACTTCGCCGACGCCCTCGCCCGGATGGGCAGGGCCGCGGTCGAGGAGAAGTACGGCAACCTCTTCGACATGTACGCGCGGATCACCGCGGAGAACCCGTACGAGGTGCCGATGCGGATCTACCCCGCCGTGCACTACACGATGGGCGGCCTGTGGGTCGACTACGACCTCCGGACGACCGTCCCCGGCCTGTTCGCCATCGGTGAGGCCAACTTCTCCGACCACGGCGCCAACCGCCTCGGCGCCTCCGCCCTGATGCAGGGCCTCGCCGACGGCTACTTCGTCCTCCCCTCGACCCTCAGCGACTACCTGGCCCGCCACCCGCATCACGACACGCTCACGGCCGAGCACCCCCTCGTACAGGAAGTGCTGGCCGAGACCGAGGACCGGCTGAACCTGCTGCCGGCCGTCGACGGCGACCGCACCCCCGACTCCTTCCACCGCGAGATCGGCGCGCTGATGTGGGAGTACTGCGGGATGGCGCGCACGGACGAGGGGCTGCGCAAGGCCCTCGACCGGATTCCGCAGATCCGCGAGGAGTTCTGGCGCCGCATCAAGGTGCCCGGCACCGGCGAGGAGTTCAACCAGTCCCTGGAGAAGGCCAACCGCGTCGTCGACTACCTGGAGCTCGCCGAACTGATGTGCCTCGACGCCCTGCACCGCGCCGAGTCCTGCGGCGGCCACTTCCGCGTGGAGTCGCAGACCCCGGACGGCGAGGCCGCCCGCCGGGACGACGCGTTCTCCTACGCGGCCGCCTGGGAGTTCACCGGCACCGGCGCGGCCCCCACCCTGCACAAGGAAGACCTGGTCTTCGCGTACGTCCACCCCACCCAGCGGAGCTACGCATGAAGCTCACCCTGCGCATCTGGCGCCAGAAGAACGCCGACGCCCCCGGCGCCCTGTCCACGTACGAGGTGGACGGCATCTCGCAGGACATGTCGTTCCTGGAGATGCTCGACACCCTCAACGAGGAGCTCCTCCTGGGCGGCGACGACCCGGTCGCCTTCGACCACGACTGCCGCGAGGGCATCTGCGGCGCCTGCTCGCTCGTCATCAACGGCGAGCCGCACGGCCCCGAACGCACCACCACCTGCCAGCTGCACATGCGGTCCTTC
This sequence comes from Streptomyces sp. NPDC048434, assembly GCF_043200375.1. NCBI lineage: Bacteria > Bacillati > Actinomycetota > Actinomycetes > Kitasatosporales > Streptomycetaceae > Streptomyces > Streptomyces sp. NPDC048434. The sequence continues at coordinate 44,336 of NZ_JBICXQ010000034.1, forward strand.
CGGGACGGCGACACGATCGACATCGAGCCCTGGCGGGCCGCCGCCTTCCCGGTCGTCAGGGACCTGGTCGTCGACCGCTCCGCCTTCGACCGCATCATCGGGTCCGGCGGCTACATCACCGCCCCGACCGGCGCCGCCCCCGAGGCCCACGCCACCGCCGTGCCCAAACCGGCCGCCGACGCCGCGTTCGAGCACGCCGAGTGCATCGGCTGCGGCGCATGTGTGGCGGCCTGCCCCAACGGCTCGGCGATGCTCTTCACCGCCGCCAAGGTCGTCCACCTCAACTCCCTCCCCCAGGGCGCCCCGGAGCGGGAGAGCCGCGTCCTGGACATGGTGGACCGGATGGACGCGGAGGGCTTTGGAGGGTGCACCAATACCGGTGAGTGCGCGACGGCCTGTCCCAAGGGGATTCCCCTCTTCAGCATCGCCACGATGAACCGCGAGTTCGTCCGGGCGGCGCGGAAGGGGCGCTGAATCAGACCGCGGCGGTCCCGATGAGCCCTTCGCGGGTGACGAGCGCGGCCAGCTCCGGCTCGCTCCGGCCCGCGGTGCCCTCGGGCCGCCGGGGCAGGACCATATAGCGGCTCTCCGCACTGGAGTCCCACACCGTGATCGCGGTGTCGTCCGGCAGCTCCAGCCCGAACTCGGCCAGCACGGCACGCGGTTCGCGCACCACCCGCGAGCGGTAGGCCTCGCTCTTGTACCAGGACGGCGACGGTCCCAGCAGCCCGATCGGATAGCAGGAGCACAGTGTGCACACGATGACGTGGTGCGCGCCGGCGGTGTTCTCGACGACCTTGAGCCGCTGCTCCTGGATTCCGCCCGCCATCGAGAGCCCCACCTCGGGCAGCGCCGCGTTCGCATCCGCCAGCAGGCGCTCCCGGAACCCCGCGTCACTCCAGGCCCGCGCCACGATCCGCGCGCCGTTGACCGGCGAGGCCCCCCGCAGCATCGTCGCGAGCGCCTCGTCCAGCTGCTCCTGTCCGACCACTCCGGCCTCGATCAGGCGCTCCTCCAGCCGCCTGACCCGCGCCGCCACCGGCACACTCGTGTGCTCGCCGCTCATGACCCGTCCTTCCGCAACCGCTCGATGTACGACTCCCAGAGGTCGACCGTGACCTCGTGACCGCCCTCGCCCCACAGGTCGCCCGCGGCGAAGGCCACGGTGTAGACGGGCTCCACCCGCGGCTCGGCAACACCCGCCGCGCTCTCGTCGGCGAGCGCCCAGCGCCCCTGGCACTCGACGATCCGCCCCACCTGGCCGCGCACATACCGCGGCACCCGGGTATGCCCCACGGGGTCGACGGCGCGCACCCGCACCCGCTCCCCCGCCCGGAATTCAGCCATCGCCGAGCAGCCCCCGCTCGGCCAGCAGGGTCTCGATCGCGTACAGCCACCGCTCGTAATACGACGCCGCCAGATACTCCTGCGGGGCCATCCGCTCGACGGCGTCCCGGAACTCGTCGAGCCGGTAGGCCCCGTTCCGTACCAGCGCGGAGTTCAGCGCGAACACCCGCGCCTCCCAGTCGGCATGGAACGGCGGCTCGTCCGCCTCGATCTCCAGCGCCCCGAACCCGGCCTGGCCACCCACGTCGTTGACACGGCTCATAGGGCGAGCCTACGGGCGCGAGCCGGTCAGCGCACCGCGTGTCCCGCGCCCCGCAGGGCGTCCTTGACCTGGCCGATGCGCAGATCACCGAAGTGGAAGACGGAGGCGGCCAGGACCGCGTCGGCGCCGGCGACGACGGCCGGGGCGAAGTCGTCCAGCTTGCCGGCCCCGCCGGAGGCGATCACCGGGACGGTGACGTGCTTGCGGACGGCCTCGATCATCTCGACGTCGTAGCCGTCCTTGGTGCCGTCGGCGTCCATGGAGTTGAGGAGGATCTCGCCGGCGCCCAGTTCGGCGGCGCGGTGGGCCCACTCCACGGCGTCGATGCCGGTGCCGCGGCGGCCGCCGTGGGTGGTGACCTCGTATCCGGACGGCGTCCCGGCGTCGGTGCGGCGGGCGTCGACGGACAGGACCAGGACCTGGCTGCCGAAGCGCTCGGCGATCTCGCGGATCACGTCGGGGCGGGCGATGGCGGCGGTGTTGACGCCGACCTTGTCGGCACCGGCCCGCAGCAGCTTGTCGACGTCCTCGGGGGTGCGGACGCCGCCGCCGACCGTGAGGGGGATGAAGACCTGCTCGGCGGTGCGGCGGACCACGTCGTAGGTGGTCTCGCGGTTGCCGGAGGAGGCGGTGATGTCGAGGAAGGTCAGCTCGTCGGCACCCTCGTCACCGTAGATCTTGGCCATCTCGACGGGATCGCCCGCGTCCCGCAGGTTCTGGAAGTTGACGCCCTTGACGACCCGGCCGTTGTCCACGTCCAGGCAAGGGATGACTCGGACCGCCAGGGTCATGTCGGTTCAGGCCTCTCTGACAGTTCTCGGAAGGCTTCCAGTTCTACTTCCACCAGGACGCGCGAGTCGACGAAGCCGGAGACCACGACCAGGGTCGAGGCGGGCGGCTCGGCCTCGAAGAGCTCCCGGTGGGCGCGGCCGGCCGCGTCCACATCGCGCAGGTGGGTGAGGTACATACGGGTGCGCAGGACCGCGTCGGCGCCGAGGCCGAAGGGCTTGAGCGCCGCCAGCGCGTTGGTGAAGGCGGCCCTGGTCTGCTCGTAGGGATCGCCCTCACCCTGCAGGACGCCGTCGACCAGTGGCATCGTGCCGGCGACCAGGACCCGGTCGCCGGCCGCCACGGCACGTGCGAATCCGATCTTCTCTTCCCAGGGACTGTCGGTCCGTACGCGCTCGATGGTCATCATGCGGCCTTTCGTTCGCCGTTACGACACTGCTGCCAGCGCCTCTTCGAGGGTGAACGCCTTCGCATAGAGCGCCTTGCCGACGATCGCGCCCTCGACACCTTCCGGTACCAGCGAGGCCAGTACCCGCAGGTCGTCGAGCGAGGAGACACCGCCGGAGGCGACCACGGGCCGGTCGGTGGCCGCACAGACGTTCCTGAGCAGTTCGACGTTGGGGCCCTGGAGGGTGCCGTCCTTGTTGATGTCGGTGACGACGTAGCGGGCACAGCCCTCGGCGTCGAGACGGGCCAGCGTCTCGTAGAGGTCGCCGCCGTCGCGGGTCCAGCCCCGGCCCCGCAGCGTCGTACCGCGCACGTCCAGACCGACCGCGATCTTGTCGCCGTGCTCGGCGATGACCTTGGCGACCCACTCGGGGGTCTCCAGCGCGGCGGTGCCGAGGTTGACCCGGCGGCAGCCGGTGGCCAGGGCCGCGGCGAGCGTGTCGTCGTCGCGGATGCCGCCGGACAGCTCGACCTTGATGTCCATGGACCGGGCGACCTCGGCGATCTGCGCCCGGTTGTCACCGGTGCCGAAGGCCGCGTCGAGGTCGACGAGGTGCAGCCACTCGGCGCCCGCCCGCTGCCAGGCGTGGGCCGCCTCCAGCGGGTCGCCGTAGGAGGTCTCGGAGCCGGACTCGCCGTGCACGAGGCGGACGGCCTGGCCGTCGCGGACATCGACGGCGGGGAGCAGTTCGAGCTTCGATGCGTTCGGCATTACAGGGTCTCGATCCAATTGGTCAGGAGCTGGGCACCGGCGTCGCCGGACTTCTCGGGGTGGAACTGGGTGGCCCACAGCGAGCCGTTCTCGACCGCGGCCACGAACCGCTCGCCGTGCGTGGCCCAGGTGACCTTCGGCACCGCGAGGTGCGGGTTGCCGACCTCCAGCTCCCAGTCGTGCACCGCGTAGGAGTGCACGAAGTAGTAGCGGGCGTCGGCGGGCAGCCCGGCGAAGAGCTGAGTGCCCTCGGGGGCCTCGACGGTGTTCCAGCCCATGTGCGGGACGACCTCGGCCTTGAGCGGGCCGACCGTGCCGGGCCACTCGTCCAGGCCCTCGGTCTCCACTCCGTGCTCGATGCCGCGGCCGAAGAGGATCTGCATGCCGACGCAGATGCCCAGGACCGGGCGCCCGCCGGACAGCCGGCGCCCGACCAGCCAGTCGCCGCGGGCCTCCTTGAGACCGGCCATGCAGGCGGCGAACGCGCCGACGCCGGGGACCAGCAGGCCCTCGGCGTTCATCGCCCGGTCGAAGTCACGGGTGATCTCCACCTCGGCGCCGACGTGCGCCAGGGCGCGCTCGGCGGAGCGGACATTGCCGAAGCCGTAGTCGAAGACGACGACTTTCTTGCGGGAAGCCGGGGCGGTCAATTCCATACCTCCAGCCGCAGCACGCCGGCGAGCAGACACAGCGCCGAACCGAGGGACAGCAGCACGATCAGCCCCTTGGGCAGCTGCTGCTTCCAGAACGAGTAGACACCGCCGAGGAGAAAGAGCCCGAGAAGGATGAAGACGGTGGACAGACCGTTCACAGGGCTCCCTTGGTGGAGGGGATGATCCCGGTTGCGCGCGGGTCGCGTTCGCTGGCGTAGCGCAGGGCGCGGGCCAGCGCCTTGAACTGGCACTCCACGATGTGGTGGGCATTGCGGCCGTACGGGACGTGGATGTGCAGCGCTATCTGGGCCTGGGCGACGAAGGACTCGAAGATGTGCCGGGTCATCGTCGTGTCGTAGGAGCCGATCATCGGCGCCATGCTCTCCGGCTCGGTGTGCACCAGATACGGGCGGCCGGAGAGGTCCACGGTCACCTGGGCGAGCGACTCGTCCAGCGGGACGGTGCAGTTGCCGAAGCGGTAGATCCCGGACTTGTCACCGAGAGCCTGCTTGAAGGCGGCACCCAGGGCGAGGGCGGTGTCCTCGATGGTGTGGTGGGTGTCGATGTGCAGATCGCCGTCGGTCTTGACCTTGAGGTCGAACAGGCCGTGCCGGCCGAGCTGGTCGAGCATGTGGTCGTAGAAGCCCACACCGGTCGACACGTCCACCTCGCCCCTGCCGTCGAGGTCGATCTCGACGAGCACGGACGTTTCCTTGGTTGTGCGCTCCACGCGTCCTACGCGGGTCATCGCTTGCTCTCCTTCAGTACTGCGCGAACCGCGTCGAGGAACGCGTCGTTCTCGGCCGGGGTGCCGGCGGTGACCCGCAGCCAGCCCGGTACGCCGTTGTCACGGACCAGCACGCCGTGGTCGAGGATCGCCTGCCAGGTGGCGTGCGCATCGTCGAAGAGGCCGAACTGCACGAAGTTGGCGTCGGAGGCGACGACCTGGCAGCCGGCCGCCCGCAGCTCGGTGACCAGGCGGTCCCGCTCGGTCTTGAGCTGCTCGACGTACTTCAGGAGCGTGTCGGTGTGCTCCAGCGCGGCCAGTGCGGTGGCCTGGGTGACGGACGAGAGGTGGTACGGGAGCCGGACCAACTGCACCGCGTCGACCACGGCGGGGTCGGCGGCAAGGTAGCCCAGCCGCAGTCCGGCGGCGCCGAAGGCCTTGGACATGGTCCGGGAGACGACCAGATTCGGCCGGCCCTCGATCAGCGGCAGCAGCGAGGGCTGGTGGCTGAACTCGCCGTAGGCCTCGTCGACCACCACCAGGGCGCCGGCGCCGTCGGCCCGGGCCGCCTGCGCCGCCTCGTACAGCGCGAGCACCGTGGCTTCCCCGACGGCGGTGCCGGTGGGGTTGTTCGGCGAGCAGATGAAGACCACGTCGGGCCGCCGCTCGGCGATGGCTGCCACCGCGGCCTCGACGTCGATGGTGAAGTCCTCGTTGCGCGGGCCGGAGATCCAGCCGGTGCCCGTGCCGCGGGAGATCAGCCCGTGCATCGAGTACGACGGCTCGAAGCCGATGGCGCTGCGGCCGGGGCCGCCGAAGGTCTGCAGCAGCTGCTGGATGACCTCGTTGGAGCCGTTGGCGGCCCAGACCTGGGTGCCGGTGACCTCGTGGCCGGCGGTGCGGGTGAGGTAGCGGGCCAGCTCGGCGCGCAGCTCGACCGCGTCCCGGTCGGGGTAGCGGTTGAGCCGCCGGGCGGCCTCGGTCACCCGCTCGGCGATCCGCTGGACCAGCGGCTCGGGCAGCGGGTAGGGGTTCTCGTTGGTGTTCAGGCGCACCGGGACGTCCAGCTGCGGTGCGCCGTAGGGGGACTTGCCGCGCAGCTCGTCCCGGATGGGGAGATCGTCGATACGGGTCACGTGCCTGCTCACTTGCTCTGCGGGACCTTCCAGTCGAACCTGGCCTTCAGCGCGGCGCCGTGGGCCGGGAGATCCTCGGCCTCGGCGAGGGTCACCACATGGTGGGTGACCTCGGCCAGTGCGTCACGCGAGTAGTCCACGACATGGATGCCGCGCAGGAACGACTGCACGGACAGCCCCGAGGAGTGGCAGGCGCAGCCGCCGGTGGGCAGGACGTGGTTGGAGCCGGCGCAGTAGTCGCCGAGCGAGACCGGGGCGTAGGGGCCGACGAAGACGGCGCCCGCGTTGCGGACCCGGGCGGCGACGGCCGAGGCGTCGGCGGTCTGGATCTCCAGGTGTTCGGCGCCGTAGGCGTCCACCACCCTGAGGCCCTCGTCGATGCCGTCGACGAGGACGACGGCGGACTGCCGTCCGGCCAGCGCCTCGGTGATCCGCTCGATGTGCTTGGTGGCCGCGACCTGCTGCTTGAGCGCGTCCTCGACGGCGTCGGCGAGCTCGGTGGAGTCGGTGACCAGGACGGCGGCGGCGAGGGTGTCGTGCTCGGCCTGGCTGATCAGGTCGGCGGCGACGTGCTCGGGATCGGCGGTGGCGTCCGCGAGCACCGCGATCTCGGTGGGTCCGGCCTCGGCATCGATGCCGATACGGCCCTTGAGGAGGCGCTTGGCGGAGGCGACGAAGATGTTGCCGGGGCCCGTGACGAGGTTGACCGGCAGGCACTCCTCGGTGCCGTACGCGAACATCGCGATGGCCTGGGCGCCGCCGGCGGCGTAGACCTCGTCGACGCCGAGCAGGGCGCAGGCGGCGAGGATGGTCGGGTGCGGCCGGCCGCCGAACTCCTTCTGCGGCGGGGAGGTGACGGCGATGCCCGTGACGCCGGCCTCCTGCGCCGGGACGACGTTCATGACCACGGAGGACGGGTAGACCGCCAGACCGCCGGGGACGTAGAGGCCCACCCGCTCGACGGGGACCCAGCGTTCGGTGACCGTGCCACCGGGGACGACCTTGGTCGTGACGTCGGTGCGGCGCTGTTCGCGGTGGACGATCCGGGCGCGCCGGATGGACTCCTCCAGGGCGGCCCGCACGGCCGGGTCCAGCTCGTCGAGGGCGCTGTGCAGGGCCTCCGCGGGCACCCGTACGCGCTCGATCTCGACGCCGTCGAACCGCCGCGCATAATCGATCAGCGCCGCGGTGCCACGATGGCGTACGTCCTCGCAGATGGGCCGCACCTTCTCCAGGGCGGCTTCCACGTCGAACTCGGCACGGGGCAGCAGGTCGCGCAGGGCGCCGCCCTCGGGGAGGGCGTCACCGCGCAGATCGATTCGGGAGATCACCCTCCCAGTGTCTCAGACCTGCTCTTGCGCCCGAGCGGCCGTATCACTCAGTGATACACAGCGGCACACGCCCTGAACAGCCCGTGACACGGCCGCCGGAAGTTGACCGGAGTTGGCCCTGACCACGCGTGTTCAAGCAGTCACGGGGCGGGCAAGGGCCACGTAACGGCGTACGGGGACATCTGTGGGACGCATCACGACCGGTGCACGAAATGCGTCCGAACAGGTTGCGACACACCACGGGAGAGCAAGGGGGATCCACTGTGACCGAGCCCGGGGACGGCGACGCGCCCGCCGACCTGCAGCTGACATCGGCGGAATGGAGCATGTGGCAGGCCTTCCGCAACGGCAGCACCTGCGATCTGCACATCGGCGACCCGGCCCGCGACGATCCGCACGGGCAGCATCTGTGGGGCCCGGAGCGCCGCGTGCGGGCCCGGGTCGTGGCACTCCTGCTGCTCGACGGGCCGCCCGCGCAGCCGGGCCGGGTCTCCGCGCTCCAGCTCACCGGCGCCTACATCACGGACACTCTCGACCTTGCGGGCGGCACGATCAAGCCATTCATCGAGCTGCGGGACTGCCGCTTCGAGGCCGAGGTGGTGCTGCCGGAGAGCCGGTTCACCACACTGCGGCTGGTGAACTGTGCGATACCCCGGCTGGAGGCGGCCCGGCTGCACACCGAGGGCGATCTCCATCTGCCGCGCTGTGTGGTGCACTCCGGCATCCGGCTCACCGACGCGCACATCGGCACGGACCTGATGCTGAACCAGACCGTGGTGCACAAGGACCGGCAGGGCCGGTCGATCATGGCGGACGGGATGACCGTCGCCCAGGACCTGCAGGCCGAGATGATGGAGTCCTACGGCGAGCTGTCGCTGCGCGGCGCGACCATCGGCGTGTCGCTGAGCCTGCGCGGCAGCCGGCTGAGCAACCCCTTCGGCCGCCGGGCGCTGAACGCCCCGCAGCTGACCGTCGAGCGCACCCTCTATCTGACCGCGGCCGGCCTGGCCAACTCCCCCTTCTCCAGCAGCGCCACGCCCCCGTACGGCATCGCGCACACCCCCTCGCGCGGCACCCGGATGCAGCGCTTCGAGTGCGAGGGCGGGATGCGGCTGGACGACGGGCGGTTCGGCGACGCGGTCGACTTCGAGCACGCCCGCTTCATCATGGAGTCCGACCAGGAGCTGTCGCTGCGCCGTATCCAGACGCCCGAGCTGCGGTTCCTCGGCGAGCGGCCACAGCGCGGCCGGGTGATCCTCTCGGGCGCCCGGGTCGTCAATCTCATCGACAAGTCGGCGAGCTGGCCGGGGCTGGGCGGGCTGTGGATGGCCGGCTTCGCCTACGAGACCCTGATCCCGCGCGGTCACTTCCCGCTGGCGCTGCGGCTGCAGTGGGTGGCGGCGGCGACCCCCGAGTACGCGCCCGAACCGTACGAGATGCTCGCGGCCTCGCTGCGCACCACCGGTGAGGACTCCGACGCGCGCGAGGTGCTGCTGGCCAAGCAGCGGCGGCGCCGCGAGACGCTGCCGCTGGCGGCCAAGGCCTGGGGGTTCCTGCAGGACTGGACGGTGGCCTACGGCTACCGCCCGGGGCGGGCCGCGGTGTGGATGGCCATCCTGTGGGCGATCGGCACGCTCTACTTCTCGATGTCCCCGCCGCCGCCCCTCAAGGGGGACGAGGCGCCGCCCTGGAATCCGTATCTCTACTCCCTGGACCTGCTGCTGCCGGTGATCGACCTGAATCAGGGCGCCGCCTGGAAGCCGGGCGGCGGTGCGCAGTGGGCGGCCGCCCTCCTGATCCTGGCGGGCTGGGTGCTCGCCACGACGGTCGCGGCGGGCGCGTCCCGGCTGCTGCGAAGGCAGTAGCTGTCCCCGTTGCCGGCCGTCCCGCCGCGCCCGCGCCACGGCGGGACGGCCGGCAACACACCCGAGACCGCACGACGGAGGCACAACGGCGAGGCAGCGGCCACGACGGGATTCCCGCCCGCGTGGGGGCACAACGAAGTGCAGCGTCTAGGCTTACCGGCTGTGACCTCCGTGCGCCTACCGCTCTTCCCGCTGAACTCGGTGCTGTTCCCGGGACTCGTGCTCCCGCTGAACGTCTTCGAGGCGCGGTACCGGGCGATGATGCGTGATCTGAGTGCGGTGCCCGAGGACGACCGTCGCTTCGCCGTGATCGCGATCCGGGACGGCCGCGAGGTCGCCGCCACCGCGCAGGGCATGCCGGACGCCACGCTGCCGTCCGCGGACGGCCCCACGGCGGGCTTCGGCGACGATCCGATGCAGGCCTTCCACGCCGTGGGCTGTATCGCCGACGCGGCGACCGTCCGGGAGAAGTCGTCCGCCGACGACACCGGCTACGAGGTCCTCGCGACCGGCATCACCCGCTTCCGGCTGCTGTCGGTGGACGCCTCGGGGCCGTATCTGACCGGCGAGCTGGAGGAGCTGGAGGACGGCGAGGGAGAGGGCGCGGGCGCGCTCGCCTCGGGCGTCGTGCGGGCCTTCCGGACGTACCAGAAGCGGCTGGCCTGGGCGAACGAGCGCACCCTGTCGAGCGGGCAGGACCTGCCGGCCGACCCGGCGGTGCTGTCGTATCTCGTCGCCGCGGCGGCCGTGCTGGACGTCCCCGCCAAGCAGCGGCTGCTGGAGGCACCGGACACCGCGTCGCGGCTGGGGCAGGAGCTGAAACTGCTTCGCCAGGAGTCGGCGCTGCTCGGTAAGCTCCCGTCGCTGCCGGCCGTGGATCTGACCCGGCAGCCGACCAGCCCCAACTGAACGACCGGCCCCACGGACGCGAGGCACGAATACGGTGGCGAAGAAGTCCAAGAAGTCCGTCGGCACCCCTGCGACGGCCGCCCTCACCGCGGCCGGCGTCCCGTTCACCACGCACTCCTACGCGCATGACCCGGCCGCCCCGTCGTACGGCGAGGAGGCCGCCGAGGCCCTCGGTGTCGCGCCCGACCAGGTGTTCAAGACACTGCTGGCGGACGTCGACGGCACCCTGACGGTCGCCGTGGTCCCGGTGTCGGGGTCGCTGGACCTCAAGGCGCTGGCGGCCTCGGTGGGCGGCAAGCGGGCCACGATGGCCGACCCGGCGGCGGCCGAGCGCAGCACGGGCTACGTCCTGGGCGGGATCTCGCCGCTGGGACAGCGCAAACGGCTGCGCACGGTCGTGGACGCCTCGGCCGAGGGCCGGCCGACGGTCTGTGTGTCGGCGGGGCGGCGCGGGCTGGAGGTCGAGCTGTCGCCGGCGGACCTGGTGGTGCTCACGGGGGCGCACCTCGCGCCGATCGCCCGCGGCTGAACGCACTGCGGGGCGGCCGGTGGACCGGCCGCCCCTGAGGTCTGCGGATGTCAGCCCTCGTCGGGCGGCCGCTGATCGTGGTGGTCCACGGGCCAGTGCGGCGACTCCGGCTGCGGCTCCGGGTCGCGCGGCCCGAACAGCCCGGTCAGCGCGAGCTGGGTGAGCATCGAGGCGATCGGCCAGGCCAGCAGCGCGCCCTTGGCCTGCAGCCGCAGCGGGCCGTTGAAGTTCACGCCGGGGCCGACCTGCTTGGCGTGCGCGGCCACGTCCGCTGTGGGGCCCAGCCACATACCCGTCACCCAGCCCAGCACCGCGCCGAGCAGCCCGCCCACGACCAGCGCCACGACCAGCGGAATCCCGCCACGCCGGCGGAAGAGGAAGACCGCGGCGGCGCTCAGCACACCGAAGCCGAGGGACAGCAGGACGAAGGTGCCGTCCGCGCCGATCGCCTCCTCGCCCTCGGTGTTCTTGAGGTAGACGTTGCGGGTGTCCGCGATCAGCGGGATGTGCGGCGCGAGCCAGTTCCACAGCACGCCGAGCAGCACGCCGCTCACCGCGACCACGAGCGCGATCAGCGCGCCCTCGCGCAGCTCGCGGGCAAGCTCGGGGCCGCCGAGGCCGCCGTGGTCGGCGACGGGCGCGGCCTCGGGGCGCTGCGGCTCGTCGGGCGGTTGGTTGTCGGATGGCGTCAGCGGTGCGGTCACCCCGTCATCGTGCCAGGTGGGGCTGGTGGGACCGGAAGCAGGACGGCCGTTCGGTGTGGTGGCGCCCGTCATCGGGCCGCCGCCCGGCGGTACGCCCAGGTGGCGACGGCCAGCGAGAGCACCCCGACGGCCGCGCAGACGCCCAGGTCCGCGCCGACCGCGACCCAGTCGGGATGCGGGTCGAAGCTGCGTGCCAGCGCCTCCACTCCGTAGGTCGAGGGCAGCAGATCGCGGGCCCAGCCGATCGCCGCGGGCATCCGTTCGGCCGGCAGCACCCCCAGCAGCAGCGCCGCCGACATGCCCAACTGGCCGCAGAGCGTGGCGAGTTCGGGCCGAGGAGCGAGCAGGCCGAGGGCCGCGCCGAGGCCGGCCAGCGCCGCCCCGGCGAGCGGGAGCACGGCGGCCAGCACCCACAGGTGGGCCGTCGGCAGCTGGAAGAGCACACAGCCGGTGACCGCGGTGACCACCGTCCCCGGCACGGTGAACGAGGCGTACGCGGCGGCGGCGCCGAGCACCACGGCGGCCGGCGGCACCGGCAGCGTCGCGTAGTGGTCGAGCCCGCCGCCGGCCCGTAGCTGTCCGAAGTACTGGGCGAGGAGATTGAGCGCCACGAAGGCGACGACCAGCACGCTGGAGCCGGACACCACGGACCGGGCCGGATCCCCGCCGTCGACCACGCCGCGCAGCAGGACCATGATCCCGATGGACTGGAAGGTGGCGACGAACAGCAGCGGGATCCGTGCCACCCGGGCCCGGGAGAGCTGGGCCCGGTAGACGGCGCCCAGCGCGGGCACCAGACGGGCGCGCGGCGCCAGCGGGGCGGCCTCCTCGGGCCGCGCCCCGGCGCCCCGGACCGCCCCGGCCACCGCCTGCGCGGGAACCACACTCACGTTGTCACCAAGCCTTCCTCGCTGCTCCCGTGGTACTCCATACGTCCGCCGTACCGGCCTCCGTTCACGCCTTGACCAGTCCTTCCGCCCGGCCCCCCAGGGCCAGGTACACATCCTCCAGGCTGGGCGTGGCCAGCGTGAAGTCGTCCAGGGCCGCGAAGGCGGGGCCCGCAGTGACCGCGGTGACGGCGGAGCGGGCCCGGTCGGCGGGCAGGCGGAGGGTCCAGCGGCGGCCGGAGATGTGCGCGGCGGCTTCGAGGGCGGCGACCTCGGGCACCTCCAGCGGCGGGCGGTCGCGCCACACCAGCTCCAGCCGGACCTCCTCGCTCACCATTTCCTTCAGTCCGCCGGGCGTGTCGCAGGCGATGACGCGGCCCCGGTCGATCACCGCCACCCGGTCGAGCACGCTCTCGGCCTCCAGGACGTTATGGGTCACCAGCACCACCGTGACGCCGTACTCGGCCCGGCGCCGGTCCACCGCGGCCCACACGGCGCGCCGTGCGACCGGGTCCATACCGGTGGTCGGCTCGTCCAGCACCAGCAGCGGCCGCTCGCCGATCAGCGCGGTGGCCAGGCAGGCCAGCCGCCGCTGCCCGCCGGACAGCTTCTTCAGCGCCCGTCCCGTGATGTCGGCGAGGCCCAGCTCGCCGATCACCGCGTCCCGCTCGGCGCGCGCCTCGCGGGCACCGAGCCCGCGCAGCCGGCCGGTGGTCTCCACCGCCAGCGAGACCGTCATCTCGTCCAGAGCGGTCGACTCCTGGCCCAGGTAGCCGAGCAGCCGGGCGGCCCGCTCAGGGTGGCGCACCAGGTCGTGGCCCAGTACGGAGATGCTGCCGGAGTCCGGGCGCAGCAGTCCGGTCAGCTGACGGACCAGGGTGGACTTGCCGGCGCCGTTGGGGCCGAGCAGCCCGAAGATCTCGCCGCGGCGCACCTCCAGGGTGATGCCGTCGTTGGCGCGTACGGCGGACGCGCGTGCCGCCCCGCGGCGCCCGCGCATCGCGGGGTACGTCTTGACCAGGTCCCGCACGGCGCACACCGGCATCCCGCGCTCCACCTGTTTTGCGCCCGTCCTCACGAGCTATGAGGGTACGCGTCCCCGGCCCGCCTCCGGGCCGCGGGGCTCCGGCGGGCGGGGACGGGCAGGGGGCTCCGGCCGGTCAGTCCCCGGCCGGAGCGTGCTCGGCGGCCGTGCGCAGATCGACCTCGCGCCAGAATCCGGCCCGGATCGCATAGCGGTCGTGCTCGTCGATCTGGTCGTCCTTGTGGGCCAGCAGCCCGAACCGGGCGGCGTAGCGCAGCAGTTCACCGTCGATGCGGTGCGGGATGCGCGGGTACTCCGTCGACAGCTGCTGGAGATGGGCGGTGACGGAGAGCCGGTCGGTCCAGCGGCGGGCGAAGACCTGGCCGACCTCGAAGGGGTCGCCGCTGACGGCGGTGATGTCCTCCTCGCGGTCGGCCCAGCGCTGCTCGGCGCTGGTGAGCTGGGCGAGGGTGGGCAGGGCCGCGGTCTCGGAGGGCTCACCGACCGGGCCGCCGCGCTCGACCCAGCCCTTGTCGGACGACCAGCGCAGAGTGGCACCGCCCGGTGCCTGCGGAGCGGGGCCGGCCGCACCAGCGGCGGGGCCCTGGCCTGCGGCGTGGGCCCGGCCGAGACCGGCCAGGTCCTTGGGGGTGGGGACGACCTTGGAGCCCGCGGCGCCGGCCTCGTCAGCGGCGGCCGGTGCGCCCTCGGCGCCGCCCGGCGCCCGGGAGACGCCGTTGGCGCCGCTGCGCTCATGGGCGTGCTCGGCGGATTCCGGGCCGGAGGCGGCGGCCGCCGCGGCGGCCGCGACCGCGGACTCGGGCAGCGGGGCGGAGAGGATCGCGGCGATCTCGGGGCGGGGTACGGGCGGCGGCGCACAGGGACCGCCGAGCTCCTTGGCGCGGACCGCGCGGGTGATCCAGGTCCGGTCCAGCACCCGCCGCTCGTCGGCCTCGGCGACCAGGTCCTCGGACTGGTTGTAGTCGCCGTCCGCGGCCTGGACGGCCCACAGATGGACCGCGACGCCGTGTTCCTTCGCCGACATCAGGCCGGGCAGGAGGTCGCCGTCGCCGGTGACCAGGACGATGTCGGAGCAGGCCCGGTTACGTGCGAGTTCGGTCAGCTCGGCGTGCATCGCGGCGTCCACGCCCTTCTGCGCCCAGCGCCCGTCGCTGCGGGTCAGCGCGCCCAGCCGGACGGTGACGCGGGGCATCACCCGCAGCCGGCGGTGCTCGGGCTGCGGGACGCGGTCGGGGGCGCCGTCGAACCAGTAGATCCGCAGCAGCGGGCGTTCGGTGTCCGCCTCGGCGCGCTGGCGCAGGCCCTGGATGAGGGCGGCGTGATCCACCGTGATCCGGGAACGGGCGGGCTCTCCGGCGAGCAGGCTCGCCGCGGCGCCGAGCAAATACCCGGCGTCCACCAGGACGACACAGCGATCCACGATCCACCCTCTTCCCTGAGGTGCTGATGTCCGGTCGCCCCCCGGCTCGGCCCGTGGCACGAGTTCTCTTCGGTTGTCCTTCGAGTCTGCCCGACCCTACGGGCGTTATCTGCCCGAACTCGATCATCGGCGTGGCGGATTCGGCGGGGATGTTGAGTACAGCGCGTGATCAACCATATAACGCAGGGTAATTGCCCGAAATGCAGCGCTCTGTCCGGCATGTAAGTCTGGATCCGGCCCCGATCCCAGATTCCCCCTCAGGAGGCAAGATCATGGCCAAGGACAAGAAGCAGGACCGCAGTCAGCAGCAGAAGACGGCATCCTCGGCGGAACGCGGCCAGCAGGAAGCCCAGAAGTCGAGCCTTGAGGCACAGTCCCAGTCGCGGTCACAGGCGCAGGGCAGCCCGGCAGATGTTGCGCGTAAGCACCAGCGGCGCTTCGGTCACAACTGATCCACGCCACACAGAGGTTGAGGGGCGCGTCCGCTACGGGGCGCGCCCCTCGGGGTACTAACGGCCGGGGCCGGCGGCTCAGCCCGCCAGGCAGGACGGGCCGAGCAGCACCTTCAGATCGCCGAACAGCGAGGGGTCGGGCGTGACCCGGTGCCGGTCCAGTCGGAGCACGGTCGTCTTGCGGGCCCCCTGCAGCTTGATCCGCACCTCCGTGGAACCGCGGTGGCTGCTGAGCACCTCACCGAGCTTCTCGACCATCGGCGGGGTGACCTTGACCGTCGGAATGGTGATCGTCACGGGGGCGTTGGTGCCGGCCTCCGAGAGGTCGGGGACCATCATCTCCATGGCCACCAGCCGCGGGATGTCCTCCCGCTTGTCGAGGCGGCCCTTGACGAAGACCACGGTGTCCTCGACGAGTTGGGTGGACACCAGCTGGTAGGTCGCCGGGAAGAACATGCAGTCGATGGAGCCGGCCAGGTCCTCGACGGTGGCGATCGCCCAGGCGTTGCCCTGCTTGGTCATCTTGCGCTGCAGGCCGGAGATGATGCCGCCGATGGTGACGATCGAACCGTCCGAGTAGTCGCCGCCGGTCAGCTGGGCGATGGCGGCGTCCGCCTTGTCGGACAGCACATGCTCCAGGCCGAAGAGCGGGTGGTCGGAGACGTAGAGACCGAGCATCTCGCGCTCCTGGGCGAGGAGGTAGGCCTTGTCCCACTCGATGTCCGAGAACTCCACGTCCAGGCCGAAGCCGGGGCTCTCGTCCGCGCCGGCGTCGCCCATGCCGCCGAAGAGGTCGAACTGCCCCTCGGCCTCCTTGCGCTTGACCTGCACGACGTTGTCGATCATCGGTTCGTAGTGCGCCGTCAGGCCCTTGCGGGTGTGGCCCATCTCGTCGAAGGCACCGGCCTTGATCAGCGATTCGGTGGTGCGCTTGTTGCAGACGACCGCGTCGACCTTGTCGAGGTAGTCGGGGAAGGAGAGGTACTTTCCCTTCGCCTTGCGGCAGCGGATGATCGACTCGACGACGTTCTGACCGACGTTACGGACCGCGGTGAGACCGAAGAGGATCACATCGTCGCCCTGGGCGGCGAAGTTGGCCTCCGACTCGTTGACGTTCGGCGGCAGCACCTTGATGCCCATGCGGCGGCACTCGTTCAGATAGACCGCCGACTTGTCCTTGTCGTCGCGCACCGAGGTCAGCAGCGCGGACATGTACTCGGCCGGGTAGTTGGCCTTGAGGTAGGCGGTCCAGTACGTGACCAGGCCGTACGCGGAGGAGTGCGCCTTGTTGAAGGCGTAGCCGGCGAACGGGACCAGGACGTCCCACAGTGCCTGGATGGCCTGGTCGGAGAAGCCCTTCTTCTTCGCGCCCTCCTGGAAGAGCACGAAGTTCTTCGCCAGCTCCTCGGGCTTCTTCTTGCCCATGACGCGGCGGAGGATGTCGGCCTCGCCGAGGGAGTACCCGGCGATGATCTGGGCGGCCTTCTGCACCTGCTCCTGGTACACGATGAGGCCGTGGGTCAGGCCGAGGACCTCCTTGAGGGGCTCCTCCAGCTCCGGGTGGATCGGGGTGATCTCCTGGAGGCCGTTCTTGCGCAGCGCGTAGTTGGTGTGCGAGTCCATGCCCATCGGGCCCGGCCGGTACAGCGCCGAGACGGCGGAAATGTCCTCGAAGTTGTCGGGCTTCATCAGCCGCAGCAACGAGCGCATCGGACCGCCGTCGAACTGGAAGACGCCGAGCGTGTCACCGCGGCAGAGCATCTCGTAGGTCTTGGGGTCGTCCAGCGAGACGGAGAGCAGCTCCAGGTCGACGCCCTTGTTCTTCTTCACCATCTTGACGGCGTCGTCCATGATGGTGAGGTTGCGCAGGCCCAGGAAGTCCATCTTGAGCAGGCCGAGCGACTCGCACTGGGGGTAGTCCCACTGCGTGATGGTGACGTTGTCGGTGTGCCTGACCCAGACCGGGGCGTGGTCGACGATCGGCTCGCTGGACATGATGACGCCGGCCGCGTGCACGCCCATCTGCCGGACCAGGCCCTCGACGCCCTTGGCGGTGTCGATGACCTTCTTCACGTCCGGTTCGTTCTCGTACATCCCCCGGATCTCGCCCGCCTCGCTGTAGCGCGGGTGCTGGGGGTCGGTGATGCCGCTGAGGTCGATGCCCTTGCCGAGGACGTCGGCGGGCATGGCCTTGGTGAGGCGGTCACCCATGGCGTACGGATAGCCCAGGACGCGCGCGGAGTCCTTGATGGCGTTCTTGGCCTTGATCTTGCCGTAGGTGCCGATCATGGCGACCTTGTCGGCGCCGTACTTTTCCGTGACATACCGGATGACTTCGACGCGCCTGCGCTCGTCGAAGTCGATGTCGACATCGGGCATGGACACGCGCTCGGGGTTGAGGAACCGCTCGAAGATCAGTCCGTGCGTGATCGGGTCGAGGTCGGTGATGCCCATCGCATACGCCACGATCGAGCCGGCCGCTGAGCCACGGCCGGGGCCGACCGCGATGCCGTTGTTCTTGGCCCACATGATGAAGTCGGCGACGACCAGGAAGTAGCCGGGGAACCCCATCTGGATGATGATGTCCATCTCGTACTCGGCCTGCTTCTGCCGGTCCTCGGGGACACCGCCCGGGTAACGGCGCTGCATGCCGACCCGGACCTCCTCCTGGAACCAGGTGACCTCCGTGAAGCCCTGCGGGATGTCGAACTTCGGCATCAGGTCGCGCTTCTCGAACATCCCGGAGACGTCGATCTGGTCGGCGACCAGGCGGGTGTTGGCGCAACCCTGCTGCCAGGCGTCCGAGGAGTCGATGGCGTACATCTCGTCCGTGGACTTGAGGTAGTAGCCCGTGCCGTCGAAGCGGAAGCGGTCAGGGTCGGAGAGGTTCTTGCCGGTCTGGATGCACAGCAGGGCGTCGTGCGCCGTGGACTCGTGCGCGTAGGTGTAGTGCGAGTCGTTGGTGACCAGCGGCGGGATGTCGAGCTTCTTGCCGATCTCCAGAAGACCGTCGCGGACCCGGCGCTCGATCTCGATGCCGTGGTCCATCAGCTCCAGGAAATACCGGTCCTTGCCGAAGATGTCCTGGTATTCGGACGCGGACTTCAGCGCCTCGTCGAACTGGCCGAGCCGCAGCCGGGTCTGCAGCTCACCGGAGGGGCAGCCGGTCGAGGCGATCAGTCCCTCGGACCACTGGGCGATGGTCTCCTTGTCCATCCGCGGCCACTTCGTCAGCCAGCCCTCGGCATACGCGTCCGAGGACAGCCGGAAGAGGTTGTGCAGTCCGGTCCTGTTCGCCGCCCAGATCGTCTTGTGCGTGTAACCACCGGAGCCCGAGACGTCATCGCGCTTCTGATGCGGCTGGCCCCACTGCACCTTGCGCTTGTTGCGCCGCGACTCCGGCGCCACATACGCCTCGATGCCGATGATCGGCGTCACCCCCGCCTTCTTCGCCGAGTGGAAGAAGTCGTACGCACCATGGAGGTTGCCGTGGTCGGACATGGCGATATGCGTCATGTCCATCTCGTTGCACGCCTTGAACATGTCCGACAGCCGCGCCGCACCGTCCAGCAGTGAGTACTGGGTGTGGACATGCAGGTGCGTGAACGGGGGCCTGGACGGGGCTGCCACGGCGGAGGACCTCCAAAGGAACGAAGCGGCACAAGGCGCCTCGGCGGGGGGCGGTGGTCGGACGACGGATGGACGGTCGGCGACGGATGGGTGAGACGGTCTCGAAGTCTACGACTCCTGACTGACAATCGCCGGGCACCGACGAGTAGCCTCGCGCGTTGTCAGTGACAGATCCGCGACGGGCTCCGCCACGGTTCTCCGTACCCTCTTCCGCACCTCAGGAGGCACCCAGCGATGCCGTCCCAGCACGCCCCCGCGCAGGACGCCGAGCAGCGCGGCGAGGAAATCCTCGCCGTATTCGACACCGCCTTCGGGGAGCTGCTCGCCGCCGACCCCGCAGCCTTCCGTGTGAAATTCCGGAAGATGGCCGCCTCCGCCTTCGCCTTCTACCGGGGCACGGCCTGTCTGTTCTACCGGGACCTGGAGGCCTCACAGGACGACGGCGGCAAGGACAGCGGCCCGTATCTGGACGAGCGGACCGGCCGGGTGTGGATCCACGGCGATCTGCACGCCGAGAACTTCGGCACGTACATGGACGCCACGGGCCGGCTGATCTTCAACGTCAACGACTTCGACGAGGCGTACGTCGGGCCGTTCACCTGGGACCTCAAGCGGTTCGCCGCCTCGGTCGCGCTGATCGGCTACGCCAAGGCGCTCAGCGACAAGCAGATCACCGACCTGGTGCGCACCTACGCCGCCGCCTACCGGGAGCGCATCCACGCGCTGGCCTCGGGGACGAAGAGCTCCGACCGGGACGAGCTGCCGCCCTTCACGCTGGACACCGCCGAGGGCCCGCTGCTGGGCGCGCTGCGCATGGCCCGCTCGCTGACCCGGTTCGGGCTGCTGGACTCGATGACGGAGATCCGCGACTTCGAGCGCCGCTTCTCGGCGGGCGGTGGCAGCGTCGAGCTGGACGCGGCCACCCGCTACAAGGTCCTCGCCGCCTTCGACGGCTATCTGGAGACGCTGCCGGAGTCGAGCCTGGACCGCCCGGACTCCTACCGCGTCAAGGACGTGGTGGGCCGGCGCGGCATCGGCATCGGCTCGGCCGGTCTGCCGTCGTACAACATCCTGCTCGAGGGCAACAGCGACGCCCTGGAGAACGATGTGGTGATCTACATGAAGCAGGCGCAGACCCCGGCCGTCTCCCGGCACATCACCGACCCCGCGGTCCGCGGCTACTTCCAGCACGAGGGCCACCGCACGGTGATTTCGCAGCGCGCCCTGCAGGATCACGCCGACCCGTGGCTGGGCTGGACCGAACTCGACGGCGCGGGCCAGCTGGTCGCCGAGATCTCGCCGTACGCGGTCGACCTGGACTGGTCGGACATCGACGACCCGGAGGAGATCGCGGCGGTGGTGGCCGACCTGGGCCGGGCCACCGCGACCATGCACGCAGCAGCGGACGACGAGAGCGGCCACTCGCTGGTGCCGTTCTCGACGGAGCGGGCCATCGACGCGGCCATCGCGGCCGACGAGGACGGCTTCGCGGCGCTGCTGGTGGACTTCGCGCACTCCTACGGCGCCCGCGCCCGCGGCGACCACCAGATCTTCGTGGACCTCTTCCGCAACGGCCGGATCCCGGGCCTGTAGGGGCCGGGGGCGGCGCCCGACGCGTGCCGTACGCACCGTATATCCCGGTGCGTACGGCTTCGGACCCCCTTAGCCGCCGCTTACCCCGGCCCATGGCACACTCGGCTGCAATGGACATCTCGGCGGCACACCTGCGGGCACTGCGCGCGGCGCTTTTCACGGCGCTGTGCGTGACGTTGTCCGCGGCGTCGCATGTGCTGCTGTCCCGTATGCCGCTGCCGCTGACCACCGTCGCCGCGCTCTGTGCCGCCGTGTTCGCCCTCGCCTATGCGCTGGCCGGGCGGGAGCGCGGCTTCTGGCGGATCGCGGCGCTGCTGGTCCCGCTGGAACTGGCCGCCGATCTGGTCTTCAGCCTGGGGCAGCACACCTGTTACGGGGAGGCCGGCGGCCCGGTCGCCGGCCCGCTGCGCTCGCTGGGCATGGATCTGCTGTGCGGCGGCGACCCCGTCGGGTCACCGCTGGCACGGCTGTCCCAGGACGACGCTGCGCCCGTGGCCACCTGGCTGGTGCTGCTCGCGGCGCATGTGGGCACCGGGCTGCTGGCGGCGGGCTGGCTGCGCCGCGGCGAGGCCGCGCTGCACCAGCTGCTGGGCGCGGTGGCGGGCTTCGCCTTCCGCCCGCTGCTGATCGCCGTCGCGGTGATCGGCGCCACCGCCGAGCCCCGCCACCCGGCGCCCGCCCCCGTACGGTCCGGGCGCCCCGCCCGCGCCGTCCCCCTGCTCGTGCACTGTGTCGTGCGCCGTGGGCCGCCCTGCGCGCTCGCTGCGTGAGCCTTCGGCCACGCGGCCCGCGTACGCCCGCACCGCGCGCCTACGCCTTTGACAGCACGCACCTTCCGTCCCACGGACAACCACGGAGCAGGAACAGTCATGAGCAACCGCAACAACCAGGCCAACAAGCAGGCAGCCCGCGAGCGGCTGCGCGCCGAACGTGAGCGGCAGGCGAAGAAGGACCGGGTCCGCCGGCAGCTGATCGTCGGCGGCGCGATCGTCGGTGTTCTGGCGATAGCCGGCGGTATCGGGGTGGCGGTCGCCAATATGGGCGGCGGCAGCTCCGTCAGCAGCAGCGGCGGGGGCAGCGGCGACTGGGCGAAGGCCGCGAAGGCCACGCTGGTCAAGCCCCAGAACACCAGCGGCAAGAACGGCACCACGGTCGTCGTCGGCAAGAAGGACGCCAAGAACACCCTGAACCTCTTCGAGGACCCGCGCTGCCCCGGCTGCGCCGGCTTCGAGCAGAACGTCGGCGCCACCGTCGAGAAGGACATCAAGGACGGCAAGTACAAGGCGTCCTACCACCTGGGCACGTTCCTCGACGCCAACCTCAAGGGCACCGGTTCCAAGAACGCGCTGAGCGCACTGGGCGCCGCCCTCGACGTCAGCCCGGACGCCTTCTTGAAGTACAAGTACGCGCTGTACTCGAAGGAGTTCCACCCGGACGAGACCGGTCCGGACAAGTTCGCCGACGACAGCTACCTGATCAAGGTCGCCGACACCATCCCGGCACTCAAGGGCAACGCGGCCTTCCAGAAGGCCGTCAAGTCGGGCACCTACGACCGGTGGGCGCTGGAGATGTCCGACGCCTTCAGCGCGGTCAAGGACGTCACCAGCACCCCGACGATCAAGCTCAATGACTCCGTGCTGGGCACGGACAGCCCGCAGGGCAAGGTGGCCCCGTCCAGCGTGGCCGCCTTCAACTCCATGGTCGGCAAGGCACTGAAGAGCTGACGCGGGCGGCCCGCTCCCCAGGACGGGCCGCATCCCGCACCTCTCGGCCGGCGTGCTCCGTGCACGTCGGCCGATGCCAAATCTTGACCCGGGCCGGTGCCGTGCACATGGCAGACTCCCGTCATGCAGGCGACGGGAGTTCGCCCCGGGGCCCGGCCGGCGGCCGCGCCGGGGGTTCAGCTCAGGGCGGTGCGGGCGGCGCTGTTCACCGCGCTGTGCACCACCCTGTCCGCGGCCTCCCATGTACTGCTCTCCCACACCCCGTTGCCGCCCGCTTCGGTCGCCGCGATCTGCGCCGGTGTCTTCGCCGCTGCCTATGTACTGACCGGCCGGGAGCGTGGCTTCGGCAGCGTCGCCGCGCTCCTGGTACCGCTGGAGCTGGCCGCCGACACCGTCTTCACCGCCGGGCAGCACACCTGTTACGGCCCGGCCGGCGGCCCGGTCACCGGCCCGCTGCGCTCGGTCGGCGTCGATCTGCTGTGCCGGGGCGGCGAGTTGGGCACACCGCTGGCCCGGGTGGCCGCCCATCCGGGGGCGCCGCTGCCGCCGGCCGTTCCGGCGGCGGCCCCCTGGCTGCTGCTCGCCGCCCATGTCGCGGTCGGCCTGCTGGCCGCGGCCTGGCTGCACCGTGGCGATGCCGCCCTGGACGCCCTGCTGCGCGCAGCGGCGGCCGGCGCCTTCCGCCCCCTGCTCACCGCGGCCGCGGTGAGCACCGCCGCCTTCGCCCCGCCCCGTCGGCGGATCCGGCCGCTGCACCCGCTGCCGCCGGCCCGCCCGCTCCCCCTCCTCGTGCACTGCGTACGGCGCCGCGGCCCGCCCCCTCCGGCTGCCGCCTGACCAGCCCGCAGAAGCCGGCACAACCCTTGAGGGGACGGGACCACCCATGAGCAACCGCAACAACCTGGCCAACAAGACCGCGGCCCGCGAACGCATCCGGGCCGAGCGGGAACGCCAGAAGAAGAAGGAGAAGCTGCGCCGCCAACTGACCGCGGTGGGCGCGGTGGTCGGCGTCCTCGCCGTGGCCGGCGGCATCGGCTACGCCGTGATGAAGGCCAACGAGCCCAAGGGCTGGGAGGCCGCCAAGGAGGCCAAAGCGGTCGCGCCCGCGCACACCCAGGGCAAGAACGGCACCGAGATCCTCATAGGCGACAAGAACGCCAAACAGACCCTGGAGGTCTTCGAGGACGTCCGCTGCCCGGCGTGTGCAGCCTTCGAGCAGAGCAGCGGCAAGGCCCTGCTCAAGGACATCGAAGACGGCCGGTACCGGGTTCGCTTCACGATGTACACCTTCATCGACGACGCCCAGGGCGGCGGCGCGGGCTCGAAGAACGCGCTGAGCGCGCTCGGCGCGGCGCTCAACGTCAGCCCGGAGGCCTTCTTGAAGTACAAGTCGGCGCTGTACTCCGCCAAGTACCACCCCGACGAGCGCGAGGACCTCTACGCCAAGGACTCCGAGCTGCTCAAGGTGGCCGCCGAGGTGCCGGAGCTGAAGAACGACAAGGCGTTCGCCGCGGCGGTCAAGAAGGGCACCTACGACCGCTGGGCGATGGACATGACCGCGCTGTTCGGACGCAAGGGCGTCAAGGGCACGCCCACGTTCATGCACGGCGGCAAGAAGCTGGTGATGCCGCAGGTCCCGCAGCAGCAGATGACGCAGGCGCAGTACAACCAGCTCGCGCAGGCCAACTTCAAGAAGATGATCGACAAGGAGTTCGGCCCGGCGAAGGGCTCCGCGGGAGGAGACCCGGGCAAGGGCGGCAGCAAGGGCGAAGGTGGCGGGAAGGGCATCCGTGAGGGCGAAAAGGACCCCACGGGCGCGCACTGAGCGCCTTTCGGACAACGGGCGGGCGAATTCTCGGGGTTATCGGGAATCGCCCTCCCGGGCCCGATTACCGGCCAGTAAGGTGATCGGCCGTGACCGATCATGACCAGATCTCGCGCCGCACTGCCGTTACGGCCGTAGCCGCCACCGCCGCACTTCTGCCGTTCGCCGGCGCCGCCGCCGCGCACGCCCAAGGGGCCCCGGAGCAGGGCTCGTTCTTCCAGCACGGGGTCGCCTCGGGTGACCCCCTTCCCGACGGCGTCCTGCTGTGGACCCGGGTCACGCCGACCCCGGCGGCCGCACCCGGCTCCGGCCGCGGGCCGGCCGCCAAGGTGAGCTGGCAGGTGGCGAGCGACAAGGACTTCGCGTCCGTCGTCGCACGGGGAACCCTGACCACCTCCGCCGCCGCCGACCACACCGTCAAGGCGGACGTCCGCGGCCTGCACCCGGCCACCCACTACTACTACCGCTTCACCGTCGACGGGCAGCACTCCCCCGTCGGCCGGACCCGCACCGCCCCCGCCCACGACACCGCGGCCGGCAATGTCCGCTTCGGTGTGGTCTCCTGCGCCAACTGGGAGTCCGGCTACTTCTCGCCGTACCGGCATCTGGCCGCCCGTACCGAGCTGGACGCGGTGCTGCACGTCGGCGACTACCTCTACGAGTACAAGTCCGGCGAGTTCCCGGACTTCAAGTACGTCGTCCGCCCCCACACCCCCGCCCACGAGCTGCTGACGCTCGCCGACTACCGCACCCGGCACGGCGTCCACAAGACCGACCCGGACGCGATGGCCATGCACGCCACGCACCCGGTCATCGCCATCTGGGACGACCACGAGTTCGCCGACAACGCCTGGAAGGGCGGCGCGGTGAACCACACCGCGGACACCGAGGGACCCTGGTCCGCGCGGATGGCCGCCGCGAAGCAGGCCTACTTCGAGTGGATGCCGGTGCGCCCCTCGATCGCCGGCACCACCTACCGCAGGCTGCGCTTCGGCACCCTCGCCGATCTGCACCTGCTCGATCTGCGATCGTTCCGCGACGCCCAGGCCAAGCCGGGCAGCGGTGAGGTGGACGACCCCAGCCGTACGATCACCGGCCGGGCCCAACTGGACTGGCTCAAGTCCGGACTCGAACGCTCGGACACCGCCTGGCGACTGGTCGGCACCTCGGTGATGATCTCGCAGGTCGCCTTCGGCTCCGTCCCCGCCAAGCTGCTCGGCCCGCTCGCCGAGATCCTCGGGATACCCAAGGAGGGCCTGGCGATCAACACCGACCAGTGGGACGGCTACACCGACGACCGGCGCGAGCTGCTCTCCCACCTCAGCGACCGCGGTATCGGCAACACCGTGTTCCTGACCGGCGACATCCACATGGCCTGGGCCAACGATGTGCCGCTGGAGGCGGCGACTTACCCCGCCACCCGGCCGGTGGCGACGGAGTTCGTGGTCACCTCCGTCACCTCCGACAACGTGGACGACTTCCTGCATGTCGCCCCGCACACCCTCTCGCTGGCCGGGGTCGCCGCCATCAAGGCCGCCAACCGGCATGTGAAGTGGCTGGACATGGACTCGCACGGCTACGGGGTCCTGGACGTCGACGCCGAGCGTACGCAGATGGACTATTTCGGCATCTCAGACAAAACAGACCCGCACGCCACCAGCACACTGCTGCGCTCGTACCGGACCCGGTCCGGCACCCAGCAGGTGGAGCGGGCGGACCAGCCGCTCGGGTAGGAGGTGTCCGCCCGGGCCCGGCCGGCTTACCGGCTCACAGGTCGGCGAGGAAGCCCAGCGCCACCTTCCAGGTGCTCTCCGCCGCCTCCGCGTCATAGTCGGGCAGATCGGGATCGGTGAAGAGGTGGCCGGCGCCGGCGTAGCGGAAGACCTCTACGTCCGCGCCGGCCCGGCGCATCTGGAGATACCAGGCGGTCAGCCAGTCGTGCGGCTCGTACGGGTCCGGGTCGGCGACATGCAGCTGCACCGGCAGGTCGTCGGCGACGGTGCCCTCCGCGATGTCCGAGGTTCCGTGCAGCAGAAGCAGCCCCCGGGCCTTCTCGTCAGCCAGCGCGAGGTTCTGCGCGACCGAGCCGCCGAAGGAGAAGCCGGCGTAGACCAGTCCGCGGTCCGAGTAGGGCGCGACGGCCGTGATGGCGCGCTTGAGCAGCTCCTCCTTGCCGATCTCGTCCTTGATGAGAATGCCGTCCGGGACGGAGTCGGCGGTCCGGCCGTCGAACAGGTCGGGGACGATCACCTCGTGCCCCGCGGCGCGCATCCGGTCCGCCGCCGCGTGCACCGCGGGACGCAGCCCGCACACCGAATGAATCAGGACAATCGTCGAAAGTCCGCTGGTCGAGGACTCGGTGGAGGGCGGCACTGACATCACTTCCCTGGAGTTGGATCGATCTCCCCCCATCGTGCCAGTTACGGTCACAGGGACCGGGTACCAGCACACCACCGCCCCTGCACCCCATGGAGGAGGAGTCTCGTGTCATTGGAGGACGTCGTGCGTCCGGTCGTCGTCATCGGCGGCGCGGTCCTGCTCGCGCTCATCCTGGTCTGGCTCACCGACCGGGCACTGCGCCGGATCGACGCCGCCCACCCGGAGACCCCCCTGTGGGGGCTGCTGCGCCGCTGCCGGATGCCGCTGCAAGTGACGCTCTGCGCGGCCCTGTTGGGCGGCTCGTTCGACCACGCCGGGCTGACGTCCGTCAAAAAGCATGCGGCGGGCGTCGGCCAGGCGCTGACCCTGGTCCTGATCGCGGCCGCCGCCTGGCTGGTCGTCCGGGCCGCGGCGGCGATCGTCGAGTCGTCGTACTCGCGCTATGCGGCGGGCGCCCGGGACGCGGCACGGGTGCGGCGGGTACGGACCCAGGTGACGCTGATCCAGCGGGTGGTGACGGCCGTGGTGATCATCGTCGCGGCCGCCTCGATGCTGCTGACGTTCCCCGAGATGCGGGCGGTCGGCACCTCCATGCTGGCGTCGGCCGGACTGCTGGGCATCGTCGCCGGTGTCGCCGCCCAGTCCACCCTCGGCAATCTCTTCGCCGGACTGCAGATCGCGTTCGGCGACATGGTGCGGATCGGGGACACCGTCGTCGTGGACGGCGAGTGGGGCACCGTCGAGGAGATCACGCTGACCTTTCTGACCGTACGGACCTGGGACGAGCGCCGGATCACCATGCCGGTGTCGTACTTCACCGGCAAGCCGTTCGAGAACTGGTCCCGCGGCGGTGCGCAGATGACCGGGACGGTCCTCTTCCACCTCGACCACAGCGCGCCGGTGGAGAAGATGCGCCAGCGGTTGCTGGAGATTCTCCAGGCGTGCCCGGAGTGGGACGGCAGGTCCTGGAGCCTGGTGGTCACCGACACCACACCGTCCACGATCGTGGTGCGTGCGCTGGCGACCGCCCGGGACTCGGACACCCTCTGGACGGTGCGCTGCGAGGTCCGCGAGCGGATGCTGGAGTGGCTGCAGGCCGAGCACGCCTACGCGCTGCCGCGGATCAGCACCGCACCGGCGCCGCTGGGCACCCCCGCATTCGGCCGGGGCGGGGAGCCGGGCGCGCGGTCCGCGCAGGGCTGAGCCCCCGGTCCCGCCCGCCCGTTACGGCCTTACGGCGCGCCCCGCAGGCTGCGCATGTCCAGATGCCGCAGCACCCGGTCGACGATCTCCGGGTCCGCGCCCGGTTCACTGCGCGCCGCCAGTACCTCGTGCCGGGCGGCCGAGAGCATCTCGCCCTGGATGCGCTGCACCTTCTTCATCCGGGTGATGCGCTTTTCGAAGAGCTCGCGCCGCTCGTCGTCGACGATGTCCGGCGCGATCCGGGCACCGATGTCGTGCGCGCGGCGCGCCAGCTGGTCGCTGACCTCGTCGGGCAGCTCCTCGACCTCCAGGATCTCCTTCAGCCGCCGCTTGGACGCCTTGATCACCCGGATCGCCAGCTCCCGCTCCAGCGCGTCGACGACATCGGTGTCGGCCCGAACCCGCAGTCTGCGCACCAGCCAGGGCAGGGTGAGGCCCTGGATGAGGAGGGTGCTGAGCACCACCGCGAAGGCGATGAAGAGGATGTCGTCGCGGGCCGGGAAGTCGTTGCCGCCGTCGATGCTGTACGGAATGGCCAGCGCCAGCGCCACCGAGGCCACCCCGCGCATCCCCGACCACCACATGATGAGCGTCTCCCGCCAGCTCATCGGGATCTCCTCGTCGTAGTCGCGCCGCTTGTGCATCCGCTTGGCCAGCCAGGCGGCGGGCAGCAGCCACAGCAGCCGGACCCCGACCACCACCCCGACGACGGCGGCGCCGGCGCCGAGCAGCTGGCCCCAACGGTGCGAAGCCGCCCCGAAGATGTTGTGCAGCTCCAGGCCGATCAGCCCGAAGGCGACACCGGTGACGAGGGTGTCGACGACCTCCCAGAAGGTGTAGCCGGCGAGCCGGCCCATCACATCGTCCGGGTCGACCGCGTACTCGGCCAGGAAGAGCGCGCAGGTCAGCACCGCGAGCACACCGGAGCCCCGGAAGTTCTCGGCCAGGACGTAGGCGACGAACGGCACCAGCAGCGTCAGACCGATCTGCAGCGTGGGGTCACCGAGCAGCCCCATCAGCTTGTTGGTGAGCCAGCCGAGCCCCAGGCCGACCGCTATGGCGACCACCGCGGAGAGCACCAGCGAGCCGACCGCGGCGGGCACCGAGAAGGTTCCGCTGACCGCCGCGGCGAGCGCGACGTGGTACAGCACGATCGCGGTGACATCGTTGAACAGCCCCTCGCCCTCCAGGATGGAGACCATCCGGCGGGGCAGTCCGAGCTTGCCGGCGACGGCGGTCGCGGCCACCGGGTCGGGCGGGGCGACCAGCGCGCCGAGCACCACCGCTGCGGCCACCGGCATACCGGGCACCACCGCCTGGGCGACGGCGGCGACCGCGGCGGTGGTGGCGAAGACCAGTGCCACGGCGAGCAGGAAGATCGGCCGGAGGTTGGCGGTGAACTGCCGCCAGGAGGTGCGCTGCACGGCCGCGTAGAGCAGCGGCGGCAGCACCACCGGCAGGATGAACTCGGGCGGTACCTCGACGTTGGGCACGAACGGCAGCAGTGCCAGCACCGCGCCGACCAGGGTCATCAGCACCGGTGACGGAAGCCCCAGTCGGTCGCCGACCGGAACCATGACCACGGCTCCGAGCAGAAGGACGAACATCAGAGCCAGCTGGTCCACGGTGGCTACGCTCCGGGGTCGGATTTGATCACTTGCCGGCCCCAGCCTGCCACGACACCCGCGGTTGCCCGCCGTGGCGGCTCCCGCAGGAGGCCCTCCGCGTCAGCTGCTCTCGTCCCGGACGGTGTCGAGGGCGCGCTGCAGATCGTCCGGGTAGGAGCTCTCGAACTCGACCCAGCGGCCGTCGGAGGGGTGCTCGAAGCCCAGCCGCATGGCGTGCAGCCACTGCCGGGTGAGGCCGAGGCGCTTGGCGAGGGTGGGGTCGGCGCCGTAGGTCAGGTCGCCGACGCAGGGGTGGCGGTGCGCGGACATGTGCACCCGGATCTGGTGGGTGCGGCCGGTCTCCAGCTTGATGTCGAGCAGGCTGGCCGCGCGGAACGCCTCGATCAGGTCGTAGTGCGTGACGGACGCCTTGCCCTCGGCCGTCACCGCCCACTTGTAGTCGTGCTGCGGGTGCCGGCCGATGGGGGCGTCGATGGTGCCGCTCATCGGGTCCGGGTGGCCCTGGACCAGGGCGTGATAGCGCTTGTCGACCGTACGCTCACGGAACTGCTGCTTGAGGAGCGTGTAGGCGCGCTCGGACTTGGCGACCACCATCAGGCCCGAGGTGCCGACGTCGAGACGGTGCACGATGCCCTGGCGCTCGGCGGCACCGGAGGTGGAGATGCGGTAGCCGGCCGCGGCCAGACCGCCGATGACGGTCGTTCCCGTCCAGCCGGGGCTGGGGTGCGCGGCGACGCCGACGGGCTTGACGATCACGACGATGTCGTCGTCGTCATGCACGATCTCCATGCCCTCGACGGGCTCGGCGACGATCTCCACGGGCGGCGCGGACTGCGGCATCTCGACTTCCAGCCAGGCGCCGCCGCTCACCCGCTCGGACTTCATCACCTCGGAGCCGTCGACCCGGACCTTGCCGGCGGCGGCCAGCTCGGCCGCCTTCGTACGGGAGAAGCCGAACATCCGGGCCAGCGCGGCGTCGACGCGCTCGCCCTCCAGGCCGTCCGGTACGGGCAGGGTGCGGATCTCGGGAATGGTGCTCACCCCACGAGTATGGCAGTCCCACCGTGGTGCCCTGCCCGGCGGCCGGGACCCGGACGGCTCGTCAGCGTCTGCGGGGCCGGTCAGTCCTTGTGGACGGTCCCGTCGGGGTCGAGCCCGCGGAAGGAGAGGATCACGATCAGGATGCCGCCGCAGACGATGCCGGAGTCGGCGAGGTTGAAGACCGCGAAGTGCGCCGGGGCGATGAAGTCGACCACCGCGCCCTCGAAGACCCCCGGCGACCGGAACAGCCGGTCGGTGAGGTTGCCGAAGGCGCCGCCCAGCAGCAGCCCGAGCGCGATCGCCCAGGGCATGCTGTAGAGCTTGCGGGCGATCCGGGCGATCACCAGGATCACGGCCGCCGCGATGATGGTGAGGAAGATCGTCAGCGCCTCGCCCATGCTGAACGCGGCGCCGCGGTTACGGATCACGGTGAACTGCAGCAGCGTCCCGATGACCTCGATGGGCTCGTGGTGCTCCAGCTTCGCGACCACCAGCAGCTTGCTGCCCAGGTCGAGCAGGTAGACGAGGAGCGCGACCAGCAACAGCGCGCCGATCCGCCGTTTGCCGCGGCCTGCGGCCTGTTCCGGCGTCACCGGCTCTCCCCCTTCGGATCCCTTCGTGGAATCCGCTCCGGCACCCGGTTCGGGTTCCGGCGTACCGGTGATGCGTTCCGCCTCTGCCACGTGTGAGTCCCTCAGCCCGTTGTATCCCCGGCCGGGCCGTGCCCGGCTGAACCACGAGAGTACGGCACACACGTACGGGCGCGGGCGATCCGGGTGCCGCCCGCGACGACTGCCGGCCGCCTCATCGGCGCTCCTGTTTCTGCTTGCACTCCACGCACAGCGTCGCCCGGGGGAAGGCCTGCATCCGCGCCTTGCCGATGGGGTTGCCGCAGTTCTCGCAGAGCCCGTAGGTGCCCGCGTCCAGCCGGCCGAGGGCCCGCTCGGTCTGGTGGAGCATCTCGCGGGCGTTGGAGGCGAGCGACAGCTCGTGTTCGCGGGTGATGTTCTTGGTGCCGGTGTCGGCCTCGTCGTCGCCCGCTCCGTCACCGGAGTCACGCATCAGCCCGGCGATGGCGTCCTCGGCCGAGGCGATCTCCAGCCGCAGCCGCGCCGTCTCCTCCATCAGTTCGGTCCGCGCCTCGGCGACCTCTTGGGGCGTCCAGGGTTCCTCGCCGGGCCGTACGGCGAGCTCCCCCGGCGCCGCGGCCACCCGGGCCATGGGCACCGCGGAGTCGTCGCCGTGGGCCTTGGCCGTTGCGGCCGCAGTCTTCTTCGCCACCACCGTCTTGGCTCCCGTCTTCTTAGCGGGCACCGCGGCCGTCTTGGCCGGAGCCTTCTTCGCCGCGGTCTTCTTCGCCGCGGTCTTCTTCGCGGCCGCCTTCTTCGACGCCGCCTTCTTGGCCGTGGCCTTCCGCGGCGTGGCCGTGCCGGCCGCCGTCTTCTTGGCCGCGGCCTTCTTCGGAGCTGTCTTCTTCGGCGCAGGCTGCTTCGCGACGGCCTCGTCGGCAGGCGTCGTGCTCTTCTCCGCGGCGGTCTTTTTCGCCACCATGGCCGCGACCCCTTCACATATGTGACTTTGTTCGCGAATCGTGACGGGAACGATAAATCGCCGCACGCCACGCGGCAACGGGACGCACCACCCTTCGGGACCTGCCACCCGGGCCCTGACGTCCGGTCTGCCTCGTTTGTGCCCCGCTCCCCGGCCGGTAATCCGCCCGTCGGCGCGGCACCCGCCTGCTCGCCATTCGGGTCACGGAGCGCGCCCGCGCCCGGCACCGCGAGGAGCCGGACCGACGGCCCGGCGAGCGGCCGGGGCCTCCCCGCACGGCGCCCCGGCCCGGCCCGCCCCCCGGCTGCACGAAATCCGGTCGGCCACTGTCGGCGCCGCCCCGTACACTGGGCCGAGCGAGAGGCATTGATGGGACGAGTAGCGCCGTACGCAGCCAGCAGCGACCCGGGGACGGTGGGAGCCCGGGGGTGTGCACGACGCGAAGATCACCCCGGAGCCGCCGGAAGAAAGCCCGTGGATCACCCCCGCGGCGAGTAGAACCGGCAGCGCGACCCCAATGAGGGGGCGGTGCAACGGCACCGCCAAGGAGGGTGGTACCGCGGGAGCGAAGGCTCTCGTCCCTCCGGACGGAGAAGCAGCAGGTGTCCGCCGGAGGAAGCCCCCGATGAGTCCGCAGCCCCAGTACCGCCAGGTACCCGCCCAGGTAGACCTCCCCGCCCTCGAGCACGCCGTGCTTGAGTTCTGGCAGGAGCAGAAGATCTTCGCCCGCACCCTCCAGCAGTCCGAGGGGCGGCCCGAGTGGGTCTTCTACGAGGGCCCCCCGACCGCCAATGGCATGCCCGGCGCGCACCACATCGAGGCGCGCGTCTTCAAGGACGTCTTCCCCCGGTTCCGCACGATGCAGGGCTACCACGTCGACCGCAAGGCCGGCTGGGACTGCCACGGCCTCCCGGTCGAGCTGGCCGTGGAGAAGGAGCTGGGCTTCAGCGGCAAGAAGGACATCGAGGCGTACGGCATCGCCGAGTTCAACGCCAAGTGCCGCGAGTCGGTGACCCGCCATACCGACGCCTTCGCCGAGCTCACGACCCGTATGGGCTACTGGACCGACCTGGACGCCCCGTACCGCACGATGGACCCCGACTACATCGAGTCGGTGTGGTGGTCGCTGAAGGAGATCTTCAACAAGGGCCTGCTGGTCCAGGACCACCGTGTCGCCCCCTGGTGCCCGCGCTGTGGCACCGGCCTGTCGGACCACGAGCTGGCACAGGGCTACGAGACGGTCGTCGACCCCTCGGTCTTCGTCCGCCTCCCGCTGACGTCCGGCCCGCTGGCCGGCCGGGCCGCGCTGCTGATCTGGACCACCACCCCCTGGACCCTGGTCTCCAACACGGCCGTCGCCGCGCACCCCGACGTCACCTATGTCGTCGCCACCGACGGCAGCGAGCAGCTGGTCGTCGCCGAGCCGCTGCTGGAGAAGGCCCTCGGCGAGGGCTGGACCACCACCGGCGAGTCGTTCACCGGCCGCGAGATGGAGCGCTGGGCCTATGAGCGCCCCTTCGACCTCGTCGAGCTGGAGGGCGCCAACATCGTCGTCAACGCCGAGTACGTCACCACCGACGACGGCACCGGCCTCGTCCACCAGGCCCCGGCCTTCGGTGAGGACGACCTCAAGACCTGCAAGGCGTACGACCTGCCGGTGGTCAACCCGGTCCGCCCGGACGGCACGTTCGAGGAAGGACTGGACCTGGTCGGCGGCCAGTTCTTCAAGAAGGCCGACGAGGCGCTGGTCGCCGACCTCGACGCCCGCGGCCTGCTCTTCCGGCACCTCGCGTACGAGCACAGCTACCCGCACTGCTGGCGCTGCCACACCGCGCTGCTCTACTACGCCCAGCCGTCGTGGTACATCCGCACCACCGCGGTCAAGGACGCCCTGCTGCGGGAGAACGAGAACACCAACTGGTTCCCGGAGTCGGTCAAGCACGGCCGCTTCGGCGACTGGCTCAAGAACAACATCGACTGGGCGCTGTCCCGCAACCGCTACTGGGGCACCCCGCTGCCCATCTGGCACTGCGAGGAGGGCCACCTCACCTGCGTCGGCTCGCTCACCGAGCTGACCGAGCTGACCGGCACCGACCAGTCGGACCTGGACCCGCACCGCCCGTACATCGACGCGATCACCTTCGCCTGCCCGACGTGCCAGGGCACCGCGACCCGCGTCCCGGAGGTCATCGACGCCTGGTACGACTCGGGCTCGATGCCGTTCGCGCAGTGGGGCTACCCGTACCGCAACAGGGAACTGTTCGAGAAGCGTTACCCGGCGCAGTTCATCTCGGAGGCCATCGACCAGACCCGCGGCTGGTTCTACACGCTGATGGCCGTCGGCACGCTCGTCTTCGACAAGTCCTCGTACGAGAACGTGGTCTGCCTCGGTCACATCCTGGCCGAGGACGGCCGGAAGATGTCCAAGCACCTGGGCAACACCCTCCAGCCGATCCCGCTCATGGACCAGCACGGCGCCGACGCGGTCCGCTGGTTCATGGCCGCCGGCGGCTCCCCGTGGGCCGCCCGCCGGGTGGGCCACTCCACCATCCAGGAAGTCGTCCGCAAGACGCTGCTGACGTACTGGAACACCGTCGCCTTCCAGGCGCTGTACGCCCGTACGTCGAACTGGGCGCCCTCCGCGGCCGACCCGGCCCCCGTCGACCGCCCGCTGCTGGACCGCTGGCTGCTCGGCGAGCTGAACACCCTGGTCGAGCAGACCACCGAGTCCCTGGAGACGTTCGATACCCAGCGGGCCGGCAAGCTGCTGTCCTCCTTCGTCGACGACCTCTCCAACTGGTACGTCCGCCGCTCCCGCCGTCGCTTCTGGCAGGGCGACGCCGCCGCGCTGCGGACGCTCCACGAGGTCATCGAGACCGTCACCCGCCTCATGGCACCCCTCACCCCGTTCATCACCGAGCGGGTCTGGCAGGACCTGGTCGTCCCGGTCACCCCGGAGGCGCCGGAGTCCGTCCATCTCGCCGGCTGGCCGGTCGCCGACCGGACGCTCATCGACCCGGCGCTGTCCGGCCGGATGCAGCTGGTGCGCCGGCTGGTCGAGCTGGGCCGCGCGACCCGCGCCGAGTCGGGGGTGAAGACCCGCCAGCCACTGTCCCGTGCGCTGGTGGCGGCCCACGGTTTCGCGGGCCTGCCCGAGGACCTGCGGGCACAGATCACCGAGGAGCTCAACGTCAGCTCGCTGGCCTCGCTGTCGGAGGTGGGCGGCTCCCTGGTCGACACCACCGCGAAGGCGAACTTCCGTGCCCTGGGCAAGCGGTTCGGCAAGGGCGTCCAGGCGGTCGCCAAGGCCGTCGCCGCGGCCGATGCCGCGGCGCTCTCCCTCGCGCTGCGCGAGGGCACGGCCCATGTCGAGGTCGACGGTGAGACCGTCTCGCTCGCCCCGGACGAGGTCATCATCACCGAGACCCCGCGCGAGGGCTGGTCGGTGGCCTCCGACGCCGGTGCCACGGTCGCCCTCGACCTGGAGATCACCCCGGAGCTGCGCCGGGCGGGCCTGGCCCGCGACGCGATCCGGCTGATCCAGGAGGCCCGTAAGAACAGCGGCCTGGACGTCGCCGACCGGATCGCGCTGCGCTGGCAGTCCACCGACGAGGAGGTGCGGACGGCGCTGGCCGACCACACCGGCCTGATCTCCGACGAGGTGCTCGCCGACGACTTCACCCCCGGCGAGGCGGACGGATCGTACGGCCCCGCGTTCACCGACGAGAGCCTGTCCCTCACGTTCCAACTGCGCAAGGCGTAACCGCACCCGCGGCCACCACGGCGCACCAGGCCCCCCGGCGCAACCCGCACCGGGGGGCCTTGCCGTCCCCGCGGACGCAACCGGCCCACCCGGCGGACACCCGGCCCACGCGGCGGACGTATCCGGCCCACGCGCACAAGTACACACAAAAGGGCCGGGCCCCGAAGGAGTGTTCCCTCGGGGCCCGGCCCTGATTGCCGACTGTGTGCGCTACGCGGACGTCAGTTGTCGTCCTCGTCGATGAGGAAGCCGCGCATCGGCGACGGCGTCTGCTGCATGGGCTGCTGGCCCTGCGGCCGCACCGGAGCCATCGGCTGGGTCATCGCCGGCGACATCTGCTGCTGACCGCCGTAGGACGGACCACCGTTGGACGGACCGGCCATGGAGTGGTTGCCGCCCATCTGCTGGCCGCCACCCATGGTGTGGTTGCCGCCCATGGTGCCGGCACCGGCCGACGCCATCGACGGGGACGGCGGCAGCGAAGCGGCCGCCGGGGTCCGCGGCGGAGCCAGCGAGTCGTCGGCCTGGTTCTCCAGCTGACGCAGCTGGCTCTCCAGGTAGGACTTCAGCCGGGTGCGGTACTCGCGCTCGAAGCCGCGCAGGTCCTCGACCTTGCGCTCCAGCGTCGCGCGGGCCGACTCCAGCGAGCCCATCGCCACGCGGTGCTTCTCCTGCGCGTCCCGCTCCAGCGCATCGGCCTTGGCGCGGGCGTCCCGCTCCAGGCCCTCGGCACGGCTGCGCGCCTCGCCGACGATCTTGTTGGCCTCGGAACGGGCCTCCGCGATCGCCTGGTCGGCGGTCTGCTGTGCCAGCGACAGCACGCGCGCGGCACTGTCACCGCCGGGGCCGCCCTGCTGCTGGGCAGCCTGCGGCAGCTGCGGTCCACCGGGGCCGCCCATCGGGCCACCCATCGGACCGCCGGGGCCCATCGGACCGGGGCCGTGCGGGCCCTGCGGACCGGGGCCGTGGCCACCGGGACCTGGAGGCAGCTGCGGTGCACCACCGGGCAGTTGGGGCGGGCCACCCATCCCCTGCTGCTGCTGCGGCGGGACCGGCTGCGGACCGGATATGGCAGCGGGCACCGGAGACCCGGGCCTCTGCTGCTGATCCTGCTGCTGGTCCGGTCCCTTGCGCAGACCCTGCTGCTGCTGGTTCTGCGCGGCGGCGCGGGTGGCAGCGGCAAGCTTGGCGCGCAGGTCCTCGTTCTCCCGCAGGAGCCGGGTCAGTTCGGCTTCGACCTCATCGAGGAAGGCATCGACCTCGTCCTCGTCATAGCCTTCTCGGAGGCGGACGGTCGTGAACTGCTTGTTCCGCACGTCCTCGGGGGTCAACGGCATCTCTACTTCACCTCAACGTAGTCGTCGGCAATCGGCAAGACCGTATCGTTCACACCAACAACACCGACCTCACGACGGTGATCAGGATGTACACGATGATCATCAATACGAAGAAGGACAGGTCGAGCGCCACGCCCCCGAGACGCAGCGGCGGGATTACCCGCCGCAGAAGCTTGAGTGGCGGATCAGTGACAGTGTAGGCGGCCTCAAGAACGACCACCATCGCCTTGCCGGGTTGCCATGAACGGGCGAACTGGAAGACATAGTCCATCACCAGCCGGAAGATCAACACGATCAGGAAGCAGTACAGCGCGATGTAGATCACCTGACCAAAGACACTCATCTCGCGCTTCCCTCTCCCCTTGCCTTGCTCCTGTGTTGGCCTTACGGCCGCGGTGTGCCCGGTGTTGCGTCTCAGCTCTGGTTGAAGAACCCGCCCTCTGCGATGCGGGCCTTGTCCTCCGCCGTGACATCGACGTTAGCAGGCGACAACAGGAACACCTTCTGCGTCACCCGCTCGATGCTGCCGTGAAGACCAAACACCAAACCGGCCGCAAAGTCGACAAGTCGCTTCGCGTCGGTGTCATCCATCTCCGTCAGATTCATGATCACCGGAGTGCCCTCACGGAAGTGTTCCCCGATGGTACGGGCTTCGTTGTAGGTCCGGGGGTGAAGTGTGGTGATGCGGTAGGGCTCCCGCTCGGACACAACCTTGGGCATGATCACCGGTGCGTTCTTCTCCAGATTTGGACGTTCGGGTGTGATGGATGCCACGGGGGCGATTCGCGCGGGTCGTCCGCTTTCCGCGGCGAGCGGGGCCGGTTCGCGTTGGGCCGGAGGTGTCACGGCACGGACGGGTTCCTCCCGTTCCGGGTGCGTTTCGGCCTGCACTTGGTGCTGTTGCCGCCGTCCCCGATCGGGTTCCGGGTCAAGCTCGGGTTCGAACTCGTCATCGGGGTCGAACCCCCGGCCGTCGTACCCATCGTCCTCCACGAGGCCGAGGTAGACCGCCATCTTGCGCATCGCGCCGGCCATTCTCTGCGTCCTCCGCTCTGTGGTGGATCGGCTCCGTCACCAGGGGCCTTGGATCCACTCGGCCTGCCCGCTTTTTGCGGTAATGACCATATTTTGTGCTGTGGTCCGACTTGCTTGGCGACGTTACCGGAGCCGTGGTCGGACTCCGAGTACCGCAGTGCCGACGCGCACATGTGTCGCCCCGGCCGTCACGGCGTCTTCGAGGTCCGCGCTCATACCTGCGGACACCATGTTGGCAGCAGGATGAGCCGCGCGCAGGTCGGATGACATTTCCATGAGCCGCCCGAAAGCGGCGAGTTCACGTCCGGCATACGGCCCGGTCAGCGGCGCGACGGTCATGAGACCGTCCAGTCGCAGACCTTGGGCCCCGGCGATCACCTCGGCGAGCGCCTCGACTCCGTCGGGCGCCACTCCGCCGCGCTCACCCCGCTCCCCCGACTCCGCATCGAGCGCCACCTGGATCAGACAACCCAGTTCACGCTCGGCACGCACCGCCTCCTTGGAGAGTGCGGTGACGAGCCTGGCCCGGTCGACCGACTGAACAATTCCGGCATAACCGGCCACGGAGCGCACCTTGTTCGTCTGCAGTTGACCGACGAAGTGCCAAGTAAGGGGCAAATCAGCGCATTCGGCGGCCTTGGGTGCCGCCTCCTGATCGCGGTTCTCCGCGACCTGCCGCACCCCCAGCTCCGCGAGCAACCGGACATCGCTCGCGGGGTAGGTCTTGGTGACCACGATCAGGGTCACCTCGTCACGCGGCCGGCCGGCCTTGGCGCATGCGGCGGAGATACGTTCCTCCACCCGCGCCAGGTTCTCGGCCAGTTGCGTCTTGCGGTCGTCCGTCACAGCTCGGCCTCCCCCAGCCCCGGGCCGGGGGTGTCCCCGAGCCATACATAGCTCGCGAGCCGTCCCGTTGTACGGTCGCGCCGGTAAGAGAAGTGGTCGGCGGATTCGCGGGTGCAGATGTGGGAATCCTCACGCACCGGCACGCCCGCCGCGGCGAGTTGGGCCCGTACACCCGCGGTGACGTCCACCGCGGGAGTGCCCCAGCTGGTCGTCGCACGGGCCTCGGGCACCACCGCGGCGACATCGGAACGCATCGCCTCGGGCACCTCGTAACACCGACCGCAGATCGCCGGTCCCGTGTACGCGACGATCCGCGCCGGCACCGCACCCCGCTTCACCATCGTCTCGACGACCGCCGGGACGACCCCGGCGACCAGACCGGGCCGGCCGGCATGCGCGGCCCCCGCGATCCCGGCGACCGGATCGGCCAGCAGGACCGGGGTGCAGTCGGCGGTCAGAACGGCGAGCGCGAGGCCCCGGCGATCCGTCACCACCGCGTCGACACCGGGAATCTCCGTACCGTGCCATGGCCCGTCGACCACCGCGACATCCCGGCCGTGCACCTGGTTCATCCAGACCACCGCGGCCGGGTCGAGGCCGAGTTCCGTGGCGACCCGTGCACGGTTGGCGCGTACGGCCTGCGGGTCGTCGCCGACCGCGCCGCCCAGGTTGAGCTGCTCATACGGAGCGGCGCTCACCCCGCCCCACCTGTCGGTGAAGGCGAAATGCGCGCCGCTCTCGTGGTGCTGTTGCCCTATCACTTCGCTGCTTCGGTCACTTCAGGAAGTCGGGGACGTCCAGTTCCTCGGCCGCGGAGTCCGAGTACGGACGGGCCGGGGGAACCTGCGGGGCGCCCGTCGGGGGCGCCGGGACCTCGCCCAGCGAGGAGGATTCAGCCGGGGCCGGCTCCTCGTCACGCACGGGCACCGAACCCAGTCCGCCGAAGGACGACGAACGCGGCTCCGGCGGGGCGGCCGGACGGCTCGGGGCCGGGGTGGGCTCCTCGCGCTTCTGGGACGACAGCGCCGACTGCGCATCGCGGCGGGCCGGCGGCTGACCGCCGTCGAAGCCCGCGGCGATGACCGTCACCCGGACCTCGTCGCCCAGTGCGTCGTCGATGACCGCACCGAAGATGATGTTGGCTTCCGGGTGCGCGGCCTCGCTGACCAGCTGCGCGGCCTCGTTGATCTCGAAGAGACCGAGGTCGGAACCGCCGGAGATGGAGAGCAGCACCCCTCGGGCGCCGTCGATGGAGGCCTCCAGGAGCGGCGAGGAGATCGCCATCTCGGCGGCGGCCACCGCGCGGTCGTCGCCACGTGCGGAGCCGATGCCCATGAGCGCGGAACCGGCCTCCGACATCACGGACTTGACATCTGCGAAGTCGAGGTTGATCAGACCCGGTGTGGTGATCAGATCGGTGATGCCCTGGACACCCGACAGCAGCACCTGGTCCGCCGACTTGAACGCGTCGAGCACGCTCACCTGACGGTCCGAGATGGACAGCAGCCGGTCGTTGGGGATCACGATGAGGGTGTCGACCTCTTCGCGCAGCTGGGCGATGCCGTCCTCGGCCTGGTTGGCGCGACGGCGGCCCTCGAAGGTGAACGGCCGGGTGACCACACCGATCGTCAGGGCGCCCAGCGATCGGGCGATGTTGGCGACGACGGGCGCGCCGCCGGTGCCGGTGCCGCCGCCCTCACCCGCGGTCACGAAGACCATGTCGGCCCCCTTGAGGACCTCCTCGATCTCCTCGCGGTGGTCCTCGGACGCCTTGCGGCCCACATCCGGGTTGGCGCCGGCGCCGAGTCCGCGCGTCATTTCGCGGCCGACGTCGAGCTTGACGTCGGCGTCGCTCATCAGCAGCGCCTGTGCATCGGTGTTGATCGCGATGAACTCGACGCCCTTGAGCCCGACCTCGATCATCCGGTTGATGGCGTTCACGCCACCGCCGCCGATGCCGACGACCTTGATGACTGCGAGGTAGTTCTGCGGTGCTGCCACGTCGAAGGCCTCTCGCCTCGAGTTACGTGTCGTCGCCGCACGTGCGTGTGGACGCCGACTGATGCCGATGGGACGGTTCGTATCGCCGACCCGAACCCTAACGTTGAAGTTTAGGGTTACCTGTACCTGTGTTCCTGGGTTCCATAGTCCCTTTGGAACGAGACACTAAGTCGACAAGGCGCGCCCGTTCAACGAACACGCCGAACCTCCCGTTTTTCTTTTCACCCTATGTGATCACCCATAGTCGTAGCCATCCAGGGTGCTGGCCTGCGGCTCCGCACGTCAACTCCCGGATACCGCAGGGGCACTGGGGACCGAGACGTCGAAGTGGCGCCCGGCATGTGCCGCTTTCAGCAGTGCGGTCAGCACCTTTGCCTTTTCGGCGCCCTCTTCGCGACTGCCCCAGGCGACCGTGCGGCCGCCGTTCAGTTCGAGGGTGATGGCGTCGTAGGACCGTACACGGACCTTGCGTACTTCCTTGCGTACGGCCGTGGGCAGATCCTGGGCGACCTCGACCGCGGCGCGTCGCAACCGGTCGATTCCGAAACGGCGCAGACTCGGGGAGTCGGATGCGGCCATTTCCAGAAGCGGAACGCCCTTGGGGGCCGTGCTGACGGTGGCGAACCGGACGCCCTCGGCGTCCACTTCGACAAACTTTCCGCCCGCTTGCATCAGCAGTTCCGGCACCCTTTCGGTCACCTTCAGACCGATCGTGTTCGGCCAGGACCGCTCGACGTCAACGGTCTTGATGCGCGGCAGCCGCGCGCGCAGCCGGCGGGCGAGCGCGTCCGTATCCACCGAGACCAGCGGCGCATTCATCGGGGCGTGGGCCGCGGCGATGACCTCATGCGGCGTCAGCACCTCGGTGCCGGCGGCCTTGACGCGTTCCACCCGAAGCCAGTTCGAGGCGTAGAGGGCCCAGACGCCGAACGTGCCGAGCAACGCCGTGACGACCATGCTGATGATCAGACTGCGGCGGCCCGGCGCGCGAAGAGGAATGCGCACCCACCGGAATCCCGTCGCGCGGGGCGGCGCGGCGGAGGGCGGGCCGGACGGTGACTTCTTCTCGCCGCGCCGGGCGGTTGTCGGTCCGGCCACGCTCCCTGCCTTCTCTCGTGCGCTACTTGTTGTTCTGCGCGATCGCCTCGTACACCATGCCGACCAGCAGCTCGTCGGCGTCCCGGCGGCCGAACTCGGAGGCCGCGCGGGACATCTCGTACAGCCGGTGCGGATCTGCCAGGACCGGGAGCACGCTGTTCTGCACCCAGTCCGGGGTCAGCTGGGCGTCATCGACCAGCAGGCCCCCGCCGGCGTTGACCAACGGCTGGGCGTTGAGCCGCTGCTCGCCGTTGCCGATGGGCAACGGAACGAAAGCGGCCGGCAGCCCGACGGCGGACAACTCGGCGACGGTCATCGCGCCCGCGCGGCAGAGCATCATGTCGGCCGCGGCGTACGCGAGATCCATCCGGTCCACGTACGGTACCGGGACATAGGGGGGCATGCCGGGCATGTTGTCCACGTGCGGCAGTTCGTTCTTCGGACCGACCACGTGCAGCACCTGGATTCCGGCGCGCTGGAGGACCGGTACGGCGGCCTGGATGACCTCGTTCAGCCGGCGGGCGCCCTGGGATCCACCGGACACCAGCAGGGTCGGGAGGTTGGGGTCGAGCCCGAAGGCGGCCCGCGCCTCCGGGCGGACCGCGGCACGGTCCAGGGTGGCGATGGTACGGCGCAGCGGGATGCCGACATAGCGGGCACCGCGCAGCTTGCTGTCGGGGGTGCTGACGGCAACGAACTTGGCGTACCGCGAGCCGATCTTGTTGGCCAGGCCGGGGCGGGCGTTGGCCTCGTGGACGATGATCGGCACCCCGAGGCGCTTGGCGGCCAGATAGCCGGGCAGCGCCACATAGCCGCCGAAGCCGACGACACAGTCCGCCTTCGTGCGCTCCAGGATCTGCTCGGCGGCCTTGATCGTGCCGCGCAGCCGCCCGGGGACGGTGATCAGTTCGGGCGTGGGCTTGCGCGGCAGCGGCACGGCCGGGATGAGACCGAGCTCATAGCCGCGTTCCGGGACGAGCCGGGTCTCCAGGCCCTTCTCCGTACCGAGTGCCGTGATCCCCACGGTGGGGTCCTGCCTCCGCAGTGCGTCCGCGAGGGCGAGCGCGGGCTCGATGTGGCCGGCGGTCCCCCCACCGGCGAGTACGACATGCACCGAAATTCACCGCTCTCCGGACGGTCGCTTCTTGACGCGCCGTCTCATCGTCTTCCATCTCACCCCAGCCG
This sequence comes from Streptomyces sp. NPDC048434, assembly GCF_043200375.1. NCBI lineage: Bacteria > Bacillati > Actinomycetota > Actinomycetes > Kitasatosporales > Streptomycetaceae > Streptomyces > Streptomyces sp. NPDC048434. The sequence continues at coordinate 87,390 of NZ_JBICXQ010000034.1, forward strand.
GTTTCCTTCCGAAAACCGGCTTCCGCGTGGCCAACACGGCCAACGCCGCCCGTGCAGCGGGCTCGTCACGCGCGAAGGCGATCAGCAGCCCGATGGCGAACATCGTCGGCAGCAGGGCGGAGCCTCCGTAGGAGAACAGCGGGAGCGGGACACCGGCGATCGGCAACAGGCCGAGCACCGCACCGATGTTGATCACGGCCTGGGCCGTGATCCAGGTGGTCACACCTCCCGCGGCGTACCGTACGAAGGGGTCCTCCGTGCGTCCGGCCACGCGGATACCCGCATAGCCTAGAGCCGCGAAGAGGGCGAGCACCGACAGCGTCCCCGCCAGGCCCAGTTCCTCCCCGGTGATGGCGAAGATGAAGTCGGTGTGCGGTTCGGGGAGTTCTCCCCATTTTTCCATACTCGCACCGAGGCCGGAACCGAAGAATCCGCCGGACGCCAGAGCATAGATGCCGTGCACGGCCTGCCAGCACTGGTCGCCGGGGCCCGGATCGGTCGCTCCGATGCAGGCCAGCCGGGACATCCGGTTGGCGCTGGTCTTGATCAGCAGCGCCCCGATCAGCGCGGCACTGCCCAGCACCCCCACGAACAGCCGGGTCGGCGCACCGGCCAGCCACAGCAGCCCGAAGAGGATCGCCGTGAGAATGATCGCGGTGCCCATGTCGCCGCCGAGCATGATCAGCCCGAGCAGCAGGAACGCCACCGGGATCAGCGGCACCAGCAGATGCTTCCACTGCACCAGCAGCCTTTTGTCCTGTTTGCGGGCCAGCAGATCGGCGCCCCACAGCACCAGGGCGAGCTTGGCGAACTCGCTCGGTTGCATCTGGAAAGGGCCGCCGAGGTTGATCCAGTTCTGGTTGCCGTTGACCGCGACCCCTATGCCCGGAATCTGCACCAGGCACATCAGGAACACCGAGACGGCGAGCAGCGGATAGGCCAGCGTGCGGTGCAGCCGTACCGACATCCGGGAGGCGGCCAGCAGCAGCCCGCCGCCCAGGACGGCGGCGAGCAGCTGCTTGCGGAAGAAGTACGTCGGGGCCAGACCGGACTGCAGGGCCTTGATCTGGGACGCCGAGTAGACCATCACCAGCCCCAGGACCGTGATCAGCAGGCTGCCGCCGAGGATCAGGTAGTACGCGGTCAGCGGGCGGTCCCAGGCCCGCTTCAGCCGGGTGCCGAGTCCCCGGGGCCCGCCCGGTGTGCGGCCCCCGCGCGGCCCTCGCACCATGGACGGCCGACGCGGACGCGACGGGACCGCCTTCGCCGATCGGGCCGTCATCCTCGTCCCCTCCACAGGTGCGCTCGCCGTCGGCTGACGACGACAGCGGGGAGAAACGGTCTAGTGATCCCGTGCGGTCAGCTCGCCGACCGCGTCGGCGAAGGCCTCGCCCCGCTTGTTGTAATTGACGAACATGTCCATCGAGGCACAGGCCGGAGCCAGCAGGACGGTGTCGCCGGGCTCGGCCAGGCGGGTCGCTTCCCGGACCGCCTCAGGCATCGCCCCAGTGTCGGTCCGGTCGAGGTCGACCACCGGGACATCGGGGGCGTGTCGCGCCAGGGCTTCGCGAATCAGCGCCCGATCGGCGCCGATCAGCACCACACCGCGCAGCCGGGGCGCCGACTTCTGCACCAGCTCGTCGAACGTCGCGCCCTTGGCGAGGCCGCCGGCGATCCACACGATGTGCTCGTACGCCGCCAACGACGCCTCGGCGGCGTGGGTGTTGGTGGCCTTGGAGTCGTCGATGTAGCTGACGCCGTCGAGATCCGCGATGTGCTGGATGCGGTGGGCGTCGGGGTGGAAGGCGCGCAGTCCGTCGCGTACGGCGGCGGGCCGGACGCCGAAGGCACGGGCCAGTGCCGCCGCCGCGAGGGCGTTGGCGATGTTGTGCGGGGCGGGGGTCCCGGAACCGGGCGCGATGTCGGAGACCTCGGCGAGCTCCTGGGCCTGCTGCTGACGGTTCTCCACGAAGGCACGGTCGACGAGGATGCCCTCGACGACGCCCAGTTGGGAGGGGCCGGGGGTGCCGAGGGTGAAGCCGATCGCGCGGCAGCCCTCCTCGACATCGGCCTCGCGCACCAGGTCCTCGGTCGCCTTGTCGGCCACGTTGTAGACGCACGCGACGGTGTTGCCCTCGTAGATCCGGCCCTTGTCGGCGGCGTACGCCTGCATGGATCCGTGCCAGTCGAGGTGGTCGGGCGCGAGGTTGAGGACCGCGGCGGAGTGGGCGCGCAGCGACGGCGCCCAGTGCAGCTGGTAGCTGGAGAGTTCGACGGCGAGCACGTCGTAGGGGCGCTCGCCGTCCTTGCCCTGGCCGAGGACGACATCGATGATCGGGGTCCCGATGTTGCCGACGGCCGCGGTGTGCAGCCCTTCGGCGGCCAGGATCGAGGCCAGCATCCGCACCGTGGTGGTCTTGCCGTTGGTACCGGTGACCCCGAGCCAGGCCGCGGCGGGTTGTCCCCCGGGGGTGTCCCGCAGCCGCCAGGCGATCTCGACATCGCCGACCACGTCCACGCCGGCCTCGGCGGCCGCCGCGAACAGCGGGCTGTCCGGCTTCCAGCCGGGCGAGGTGACGATGAGATCCGTGCCCTCGGGAAGGGTCGCGCCGTCGCCGAGGCGGACGCTGATGCCTTCCGCCTCCAGCTCACCCGCGGCGGCCCGCTGCTTGTCGCCGTCGCCGCCGTCCACGACGGTGACACGGGCGCCGAGGCCGGCCAGCGCGCGGGCGGCACTGATGCCGCTCACGCCCAGGCCGGCGACGGTGATGTGCTGACCGGCGAACCCCTCGGGGGTCCGGGTCGGGTCGTGCGTGGTCACTTCGCTGCCTGCCAGCCGCCGTAGAAGATGCCTAGGCCCACGATGACGCACATGCCCTGGATGATCCAGAACCTGACCACCACAAGGACTTCGGACCACCCCTTGAGTTCGAAGTGGTGCTGGAGTGGCGCCATCCGGAAGACCCGCTTACCGGTGAGCCGGAACGATCCGACCTGGATGACCACGGACATGGTGATCAGGACGAAGAGACCGCCGAGGATGGCCAGCAGCAGCTCCGTACGGGAGCAGATGGCCAGACCGGCCAGCGCGCCGCCCAGGGCCAGCGAACCGGTGTCCCCCATGAAGATCTTGGCGGGCGAGGTGTTCCACCACAGGAAGCCGAAGCAGGCGCCCATCAGCGCCGAGGCGACGACCGCGAGGTCGAGTGGATCGCGGACCTCGTAACACCCCGGTCCCGCGGTGATCTGGTTGGCGCACGACTCCTGGTGCTGCCAGATGCCGATGAACGTGTAGGCGCCGAAGACCATCACCGAGGCGCCGGTGGCGAGGCCGTCGAGGCCGTCGGTGAGGTTCACGCCGTTGGACATCGCCAGGATCATGAACAGCGCCCAGATCACGAAGATCACCGGGCCGATCTGCCAGCCGAAGTCCTGGGTGAAGGAGAGCCGGTCGGACGCCGGGGTCTGCCCGCGCAGATCGGCGAACTGCAGCGAGAGCACGGCGAAGGCGATGCCGACGATCAGCTGACCGGCCATCTTGGCCTTGGCCCGCAGGCCCAGCGAACGCTGTTTGACGATCTTGATGTAGTCGTCGAGGAAGCCGACCAGGCCCATACCCGCCATCAGGAACAGCACCAGCACACCGGAGAAGGTGGGGTCACTGCTCGTGATGACCTTGGTCAGCACATAGGCGATGATCGTGGCCAGGATGAAGGCGATACCACCCATGGTGGGCGTACCGCGCTTGCTGTGGTGATCGCGCGGGCCGTCATCGCGGATGAACTGCCCGTATCCCTTTTTGGCCAGCAGCTTGATCAGCACCGGGGTGCCGATCAGGGTCAGGAAGAGCCCGATCATTCCGGAGAAGAGGATCTGCTTCATCGAGTTCATCGGGACGCGGCTCCACCCTCAGCGCCCGCGGCGCCCAGCATGCCTCCGTCGTCCAGCAATGCTGCGGCAACTCGCTCCAGACCCACCGACCTGGACGCCTTCACCAGCACGACGTCTCCCGGTCGCAGCTCGCTGCGCAACAGGTCGACCGCCGCCCGCGCGTCGGACACGTGCACCGACTCCTCACCCCACGAACCCTCGTTCTTGGCGCCCATGTCGAGCCAGGCCGCTTCCCTGCCGCCGACTGCCACGAGCTTGCTGACGTTGAGCCGGACGACCAGCCGCCCGACCGCGTCGTGTTCGGCGAGCGACTCCTCGCCCAGCTCGGCCATCTCACCGAGCACCGCCCACGTACGACCGCCCTTCGCCTTGGCGGCTGCGCCCATCGCGACCAGCGCTCGCAGCGCCGCTCGCATGGACTCGGGGTTCGCGTTGTAGGCGTCGTTGACGACCCTCACGCCGTCCGCGCGCTCGGTGACCTCCATACGCCAGCGGGAGAGCGTGCCGGCTTCGGAGAGCGCGGTGGCGATCTCGTCTACGGGCATGCCCAACTCATGGGCGACGGCGGCCGCGGCGAGCGCGTTCGACACGTGGTGCTCACCGTACAGCCGCATGGTCACATCGCTGCACCCGGAGGGTGTGTGAAGCGTAAAGGCGGGCTGTCCGGCCTCTGTGATCCGGACATTCTCGGCACGTACGGCGGCGTCCTCGGCCTCACCGAACAGGATCGTGCGGGCCCTTGTGCGGGGGACCATGGCGCGTACATACGGGTCGTCGGCGTTGAGCACCGCGACCCCGCCGTCCTCGGCCGGAGGCAACTCCTCGATGAGTTCGCCCTTTGCCAGGGCGATCTGCTCACGGCCGCCGAACTCACCGATGTGCGCGGAGCCGACGTTCAGCACCACCCCGATCCTCGGCGGGGTCAGCCCGGCGAGGTAGCGGATGTGGCCGACGCCGCGGGCGCCCATCTCCAGGACGAGGTGACGGGTGGTCTCATCGGCGCGCAGCGCGGTCAGCGGCAGCCCGATCTCGTTGTTGAGGTTGCCCTCCGGCCAGACCGTCGGGCCGGTGCGCTGCAGCAGCTGGGCGATCAGGTCCTTGGTGCTGGTCTTGCCGGCCGAGCCGGTGAGACCGACGACGGTGGTGCCCAGCCGCTCGACGACGGCGCGGGCGAGCGCGCCGAGCGCGGCGACCACGTCGTCGACGACGATGGCGGGGACGCCGACGGGGCGGTTGGCCAGGACGGCCACCGCGCCTGCCTCGACAGCGCCCGGCGCGAAGTCGTGGCCGTCGGCACGTTCACCGGCAAAGGCCACGAACAGTGCGCCGGGGCATACCGCGCGGGAGTCCGCCACGACCGGTCCGGTCACCCGGCGGCCGTCGTCCGGTATGTCGTACTGCCGGCCGCCGACGATGCTCGCGATCTCGGCGAGGGACAGGGAGATCACAGGTCACCCCCGGTGAGGGGCGGGCGGTGACGGTAATGAGGTTGTGCGCGCATGGCGGTGTGTCATCCCTGGTGGTTCGGCTGCGGTGACTGCTGCGACTTCTGCGAGTCCTCGATGGCATCGCGCAGCACCTGACGGTCGTCGAAGGGGCGTACCACTCCGGCGATGTCCTGGCCCTGCTCGTGGCCCTTGCCCGCGACGATCACGGTGTCGCCGGGCTCGGCGCGGGCGACGGCGGCGGCGATGGCGATGGCCCGCTCTTCCTCGACCAGCACCGTGCCGCGTTCATGAATGGGGACTTCCGCGGCACCCGCGAGCATGGTGGCGAGGATCGAGAGCGGGTCCTCGTTGCGGGGGTTGTCGGAGGTCAGGATGGCCGTGTCGGCGAGCCGGGCCACCGCGGCACCCATGGGGGCGCGCTTGTGCGGGTCGCGGTCGCCGCCGCAGCCGAGGACGGCGTGCAGCTTGCCGTCGGTGACCTTGCGCAGCGCGCGCAGAACCGATTCGACGGCGTCCGTCTTGTGGGCGTAGTCGACGACCGCCAGGTACGGCTGGCCGGCGTCGATGCGCTCCAGACGGCCGGGGACGCCGGGCACCGCGGCGACACCGTCGGCGGCGGTCTGCGGGTCGATGCCGGCGACGACCAGGGAGGTGATCGCGGCGAGCGCGTTGGCGACGTTGAACGGGCCGGCGATCGGGGAGGCGGCGCGCAGGGTCTGGCCGTCCGGGCCGTGCACGGTGAAGGTCGAGCCGAGCGCGCCGACCTCGACGTCGGACGCCCGCCAGTCGGCGTCCGGGTGGCCCTCCGCCGAGAAGGTGGTGACCGGGACCTCGGACTCGCCCTCGGCCAGCCGCTTGCCGTACTCGTCGTCGAGGTTGACCACGCCGGCCCGGCTGCGGGCCTTGGTGAACAGCTGGGCCTTGGCCTGGAAGTAGTCCTCCATGCCGGAGTGGAACTCCATGTGCTCCGGGCTGAGGTTGTTGAAGATCGCGACGTCGAAGACGCAGCCGTCGACCCGGCCGAGGACCAGTGCGTGGCTGGAGACCTCCATGGCGACCGCGCGCACGCCGCGCTCGCGCATCACGGCGAACAGCGCCTGCAGGTCGGTGGCCTCGGGGGTGGTGCGCTCGGACTTGATGCGCTCCCCGCCGATACGGGTCTCCACGGTGCCGATCAGACCGGTCAGGCCCCCGTCGGCAGTCTTCGCGGCGGCCTCCCGCAGCCCGCCCTCGATGAGGTAGGCGGTGGTGGTCTTGCCGGAGGTGCCGGTGATGCCGATCTGGAGGAGGTCCTCCCCCGGCGCTCCGTAGATCGAGACGGCCAGGGCGCCCATCCGGGCCCGCGGGTTCTCGACGACGAGGGCCGGCAGGCCGGTCGCCGCGGCGCGCTCGGCGCCCGACGGGTCGGTCAGGATCGCCGCGGCACCGAGGTCGGCGGCCTGGGCGACGAAGTCGGCGCCGTGCAGACGGGCGCCGGGCAGCGCGGCATAGACATCACCGGGGCGGACCGCCCGGGAGTCGTGGGTGATGCCGGTGACCATGACATCGGAGTGGCCGGCGTCCGGGGCCGGGCATCCCAGCTGCTCGGCGAGGTCCGCCAGGGGGGTGGGGCGGACCGTTTCAGGGCGCGGGGCTCCCGGATAGGTGCCGGGCCCGCCCTTCTCGGCGTGCTGGGCTTTCGGGGACTGATCAGCATGTGACACGGCCGTGAGCGTACCGGGCACAACCGGCCCGGGGCGAAGTGAGGGCCGTGGGGAGGAGCGGATTCCCGGGACGGGGGTGCCGTCGGGGGTGCCGTCGGGGGTGATGGTCGTCACGGCGGGATAGCCTCGATTTCATTGGCCTGGCGTGAAGGTGACCGGCAGCTTCGGGGGCTTGGCGCCGGTCGGCGGGACCTGGAGGGTTTTCAGCGCGAAGGCCATGACCTGCTGGTAGATCGGGCCACAGACCTGGCCGCCGAAGTAGCTGCCCGTAGTGGGGTTCTGAACGGCGCAGTAGACCGTGATGCGGGGCTTGTCGGCGGGTGCGAAGCCGGCGAAGGACGCCGTGTAGCCGTGGTAGCGGCCGGTTTTGGGGTCCACCCGGTTGGACGTGCCGGTCTTGCCACCGACGCGGTAGCCGTCGATCTTCGCCTTCGCTCCGGTGCCTTCCTCGTCGTCGACCACCGATTCGAGCATGGTGGCGAGCGTGCTCGCGGTCTTCCGGCTGACCACGCGGTTCCTGTCGGGCTTGGGCGCCGGTGCGTAGTGGCCGCCGGGTCCGGTGCTGCCGCGGACCAGTGAGGGGGCGATGCGCTCGCCGCCGTTGGCGATCGTGGAGTAGACGGAGGCGGCCTGTACGGCGTTGAGGGACAGCCCCTGGCCGAACGGGATGGTGAACTGCTGCGAGGTGTTCCAGTCCTGCGGCTTGGCCAGGATGCCGTCGGTCTCCCCGGGGAAGCCGAGCCCGGTCGGCTTCCCGATACCGAACTTGCGCAGATACGAGTAGAGGACCTGGTTGGCCGCGGGCTGGGTCCTGCCGAGCTGGCCGGCCGCGAGGATCGTGCCGATGTTGCTGGACTTGGCGAGCACACCGTTGAGCGTCAGATGCCAGGTGGCGTGGTCGATGTCGTCCGCGAACAGCCGGTCGCCGCGGTGCAGCCGGTTGGGCACGGTGACCCGGGTGGACGACGTGGCGACACCCTGCTCCAGGACGGCGGCCATCGACATCAGTTTGCTGGTGGACCCCGGCTCGAACGCGTCGGACAGCGCGGCATTGCCCAGCGCTTCCGGGTCGGCCTTCGAGACCTCGTTGGGGTCGAACCCGGGCGCATTGGCGAGCGCCAGGATCTCCCCGGTGCGGGTGTCCTGGACGACGACATAGCCGCGGTCGGCGTTCGACTTGGCGACCTGCTGGGTGATGGCCTGCTGGGCCGCCCACTGGATGTCGCGGTCGAGGGTCAGCTCGACGTCGCTGCCGGGGACGGCGGGGTGTTCCTGGGTGTCGGCGGTGGGCACCCGGCGGCCACCGGACTGGGCGTAGACGAGCTTGCCGTCCTTGCCCGCCAGCTGCTTGTTCAGCAGCGCCTCCAGGCCACCGCCGCCCTTGCCGGCTCCGTTCACGAAGCCGAGGACGCCGGCGGCGAGGTTCTGGTTCGGGTAGAGGCGCTTGCTGTGCTTGTCGGCGAAGATCCCCACCAGGACGTCGGGCCGGGGCGCGCTCTTGGGGGCGGCGGCGGCCTTGGCGTCGAGGCTCTTGCGCAGGTCCTTGATCCGCTTCCAGATCTGCGGGGTCCGCTGCCGGGCGAGCAGGACGTAGCGCGCCTTGGGCCGGTCGAGCTTCTCGGTGAGGGTGGCCCGGTCCTCGCCGAGGATCGGCGCGAGCAGCGCGGCGGCCCGCTGCGGAGCGTCGTCGATCTTGGTCTTGCCGGGCGCCAGCAGGCTCGGGTCGGCGGTGATGTCGTACGCATCGACGGTGGTGGCGAGGTCCACGCCGTTCCGGTCGGTGATCGCACCGCGCTCGGCGGCCAGCTTGACCGGTACATAGCGGTTCTCGTTGGCCTTGGCGGCGAACGCCCCGGCGTCCACGGCCTGCACCTGGAAGAGCCGTACGACGAAGACCAGCATCACCAGCGTCAGTGCGAGGGCGACCAGCCGCAGCCGGGGGCGGGGGCTGCCGAGGCGGAGCGCCGGGGGCCCGGAGCGGGGGCGGGCGGCGGGGCGCCGGGCGGGGGGCCTGGGACCCGGCCGGGACGCGGGGCGCTTGGCGGGCGGGCGGCCGGCGCGGCCGCCGCGCTGGGCGGGGCGCGGCACCCGGCGAGGGTCCCTGGGCTCGGTCATGCCGCGATCACCTGCCGGAGGTCGTCGGGAAGAGGGCGGCCGCGGCGTCGGCCTCGGGTGCGGCGGAGGCGGTACCGGCGAACGGGATACGCGGGGCGGAGGAGACCAGGGAGGCCGGGGCGGCCGCCGGCGCCGGCGGGGCGGGGTCGCCCGGTGTCAGCGCTGCGCGCTCCGGGCCCGGCGCACCGGCCGCAGCCGGCACCGGCGGCCGCACGGCCGGCGGCTCCGGCGGGACGGGCGGTGCGGACGGGACGGTGGGGCCGGCCGTGCCCGGCCTCGACGGCTCGGCGGAGGTGCTCAGCGGCGCCCCGTCCGACGTGGCCGCGCTCGTCCTGCCGCGGACGGTGCCGTCGGGGAGCAGGAACGCGGGGCTGCCGCCCGGCACCATGCCCAGTCGGCGGGCCCGCCGCTCCAGCGCGCCCGGGGCGGAGTACGCGTCCACGTCCTGCTGCAGCGCCTGCTGCTCGTCCGTCAGCTCGTCGGTCTTCTTCTCCAGCTTGCTGAGCTCGAACGACCCCTGGTTGAGGGCGGAGTTGAGCAGCAGCAGGGTGATCAGGCCGGAGCCGAGCAGGACGACGATGAGGAGCACGAAGGGCGTGCGCGCCGCGGTGCCGACGCCGGAGGGGAACAGCGCGGCAAAGCGTTTCTGCCTGCCGCGCGGCACCCCCTGGCCTCTCACGCGGTGTCCTCGACGATCTCGCGGATGCGCTCTGCGCCGCGCAGCCGGGCGGGGGCGGCGCGGCGGTTCTCGGCGACCTCCTCCTCCGTGGGGAGTTCGGCGCCGCGGGTCAGCAGCTTGAGCCGGGGCTGGTAGCGCTCGGGGACGACCGGCAGCCCGGCCGGCGCCGTATTGGCCGCTCCGGCCGCGAGGACCTGCTTGACCAGCCGGTCCTCCAGCGACTGGTAGGAGAGCACGGCGATCCGGCCGCCCACGGCGAGCGCCTTCACAGCGGCCGGAACGGCGCGCTCGACACTCGCCAGCTCACCGTTGACCTCGATGCGCAGCGCCTGGAACGTGCGCTTGGCGGGGTTGCCGCCGGTGCGCTTGGCGGCCTGCGGCAGCGCGTCACGGATCAGCTCGACGAGCCGAGCGCTGTTGGTGAACGGTTCCTTGGCGCGCTCGCGTACGACGGCCTCGACGATCCGCTTGGCCTGCTTCTCCTCACCGTAGGAGCGCAGGATCCGGACCAGCTCACCGGGCGCATAGGTGTTGAGGACGTCCGCGGCGCTGATGCCGGTCGTCTGGTCCATCCGCATGTCCAGCGGGGCGTCCTGCGCATACGCGAAGCCGCGGTCGGCCTCGTCGAGCTGCATGGAGGACACCCCGAGGTCGAACAGGACGCCTTGGACGCGCGGGGTGCCGAGACGGTCGAGGACCTCGGGGAGCTCGTCGTAGACGGCGTGCACCAGGGTGGCGCGCTCTCCGTACGGGGCGAGCCGCTCGCCCGCGAGCTTCAGGGCGGACGGGTCGCGGTCGAGCGCGATCAGCCGGGCCGCCGGGAAGGTGGAGAGCAGTGCCTCGCTGTGCCCGCCGAGTCCGAGCGTGCAGTCCACGACGACCGCGCCGGGCTCGGCGAGGGCGGGGGCGAGCATGTCCAGACACCTCTGGAGCATGACGGGGACGTGGCGAGTGTTGTTGGTCATGCGACGGCCCCGCTGCGCTCGGCCCGCCTGCAGGCGCCACGCGCGCACCGCTTCCTGAATTGCTCGCTACGCTCGCTCATGTGCCTTCCGATGGGCTGGGCGGCAGGTGGGTCCCCGGCCGCTGGCTGGGGGGTTGCCGCACGTACCGCTTGGTCCCCGCCCGCTCTGAAGGGGAAGTGGCCCTCCGGCGACGGGGAAGTGACGTCGGAAGACCATGGGAGCGGGAGGAGGCCGAGCCGTACGTACGATGCGCGCACGCGAGGAATCCGGTATCCAAGGAGAGCGTCACGCCTCCCACTTCGCGCCACTTTAGTCCACCGGCTGTCCCGGTCAATCAACCGGTTCCGCGCGTCCTCCGACGGCTTTCGCGCCGCCTTTCCCGCGGGCTTCTCACCCGGACGGGGGTGACACGGACGGCCCTGTGGATTACCTCACAAGGGGTGACGTTGACCCCTATGCCCGACCTCTCATGCAGCCGAAAGGCCGGGTGACGATTACCGTGAATCCATGCCCATACCTGCATCGCAGCCGTTGCCCCCGTCCGCCGACAGCGCCGGCGGCCGTGCCGGTGACACCGTCACCGACCGACTCGTCGAGGCGAACCAGCGCTACGCCGATGCGTTCAGCGACCCCGGGATGGACGCCCGGCCCGTGCTCAAGGTCGCCGTCGTGGCCTGTATGGACGCCCGGCTCGACCTGCACGACGCGCTGGGCCTCGAGCTCGGCGACTGCCACACCATCCGCAATGCCGGCGGTGTGGTCACCGACGACATCATCCGGTCCCTGACCATCAGCCAGCGTGCCCTCGGCACCCGCTCGGTCGTCCTCATCCACCACACCGGCTGCGGTCTGCTCAGCCTGACCGAGGACTTCCGCCACGACCTGGCGGCCGAGGTCGGACAGCGTCCCACCTGGGCCGTCGAGGCGTTCAAGGACCTCGACGAGGACGTACGGCAGTCCATGCAGCGGGTGCGCACCTCGCCCTTCCTCCTGCACACCGACGATGTCCGCGGCTTCGTCTTCGACGTGACCACGGGGCTGCTCCGGGAGATCGACCCGCGGCCCTGACGCTCCGGGGCCGGTCCGGCCGATGCCCGGACCGGCCCGGAAAGCCGGATTCGCCGGGAAGGCCGGGACTTATCCTTGTGAGTTATCCACAGGTCATGACGCGAAGCCGCGCGGGCGGCAAGAATGCGTGAGTGACGTCGTCTTGGCGGTGCCGGGTGCGACGCACACTTTCGGGGTGGGCCGGGTCCGCACAGGGGGCATCGGCCCGTAGTACGGGGCCGAGGAGGGCCGAGTGACGACGTATGACGAACGAGCGAGCCTCAGCGATCTGACCACCACCGCGGAGCGTGTTCACCGGTCGGTGGAGGGCGTGATCGAGGGCAAGCCGGAGGTCGTACGGCTCGCGCTGACCGTGCTGCTGGCCGAGGGACATCTGCTGATCGAGGATGTGCCCGGCGTCGGCAAGACCATGCTCGCCAAGGCGCTCGCCCGCTCCATCGACTGCTCGGTGCGGCGTATCCAGTTCACGCCCGACCTGCTGCCCTCCGACATCACCGGCGTCAGCATCTTCGACCAGCAGCAGCGGGACTTCGAGTTCAAGCCCGGCGCGATCTTCTCCCAGATCGTGATCGGCGACGAGATCAACCGCGCCTCGCCCAAGACCCAGTCGGCGCTCCTGGAATCCATGGAGGAGCGCCAGGTCACGATGGACGGGCAGACCTATGAGCTGCCCAGCCCGTTCATGGTCGTCGCCACCCAGAACCCGGTCGAGATGGAGGGCACATACCCCCTCCCCGAGGCGCAGCGGGACCGCTTCATGGCGCGGGTGTCGATCGGCTATCCCAGCCCGGCGGCCGAGCTGCAGATGCTGGACGTGCACGGCGGCGCCTCGCCGCTCGACGACCTCCAGCCGGTCGCGCACGCCCACGAGATCCTCAAGCTGATCGAGGCGGTGCGTACGGTCCATGTCGCCGAAACGGTGCGCAGATACACCGTGGACCTGGTGGCGGCCACCCGCAGCCACCCCGAGCTGCGGCTCGGCGCCTCGCCGCGGGCGACCCTGCATCTGCTGCGCGCCGCCAAGGCCTCGGCAGCGCTCCTGGGGCGGGAGTACGCCCTCCCGGACGATGTCCAGTCGCTGGCGGCGGCGGTGCTCGCGCACCGGCTGCTGCCCACCGCCCAGGCCCAGTTGAACCGCCGGACGGCCGAACAGATCGTGCTGGAGATCCTGCAGCGCGTCCCGGTCCCCGACCCGTCCGCGCAGGCCTGGCGGACACCCGGCCAGCAGCCGCCCGGCGTACGGGGGTTGTGATGTCCGAGGGGGGCGGCGAGGGGACGCCGGAGCGCAGCGGGCTGCGGGCGGCCCTCGGGGGGCTGACGACGCGGGGCAGATCGTTCCTGGCGGCCGGGGTGGCTGCCATGGCGTGCTCCTACCTCCTGGGACAGGCGGATCTGCTACGGGTCGGTCTGCTGCTCGCCGCCCTCCCACTGGTGTGTGTCCTGGTCCTGCACCGCACCCGCTACCGGGTCGCGGGCAGCCGTACCCTCTCCCCCGCCCGGGTGCCCGCGGCGGCCGAGTCCCGGGTCCGGCTGCGGATGGAGAACATCTCCCGGCTGCCGACGGGCGTACTGATGCTGCAGGACCGGGTGCCGTACGTCCTCGGGCCCCGGCCGCGCTTCGTCCTGGACCGGGTCGAAGCCGGCGGCCGCCGCGAGGTCTCCTACCGCGTCCGCTCCGATCTGCGCGGGCGCTATCCGCTGGGACCGCTGCAACTGCGGCTCTCCGACCCCTTCGGGATGTGCGAGCTGACCCGTTCGTTCAGCGCCGTCGACACCCTGACGGTGGTGCCGCGGGTCGAACCGCTGCCGCCGGCGCGGCTGGCGGGCGAGGCCGCCGGGTACGGCGACGGACGCCGGCGCTCCCTGGCGCTGACCGGCGAGGACGATCTCATTCCGCGCGACTACCGGCACGGCGACGATCTGCGCCGGGTCCACTGGCGGTCCACCGCGCGCTACGGCGAGTTGATGGTCCGCAGGGAGGAGCAGCCGCAGAAGGCGCGCTGCACGGTCCTGCTCGACACCCGCGGGATCGCCCACCCGGGAGCGGGCCCCGACTCGGCCTTCGAGTGGGCGGTGGCGGGCGCCGCCTCGGCCGCCGTGCATCTGCTGGAGCGTGGCTTCTCGGTGCGGCTGCTGACCGACACGGGCACTTCGGTGCCGGGCCCCGACGGCGCCGGAGGCTTCGCGGGCGGCGCCGAATCCGCCGACGCCATGGGCCTGTTGCTGGACACCCTCGCCGTCGTGGACCACTCCGAGGAAGAGGGGCTGTCGGCGGCGTACAACGCCGTGCGCAGCGGCAAAGAAGGACTGCTGATCGCCTTCTTCGGCGATCTGGACGAGGAGCAGGCGGCGGTCGCCGGACGGATGCGGCAGCGCAGCGGCGCGGCCGTCGCCTTCGTCCTGGACGGCGACGCCTGGACGCGGGGCCCCGGCGGCATCAGATTCTCCGGCGGCCAGGTCCCGGTGGCCGAACGGCTGCGGCTGCTGCGCAGGGCGGGCTGGACGGCGCTGCCGGTGGCTCCGGGCGAGGCACTCGCCGACCTGTGGCGTACGGCCGCGGACCGTACCGGGGCGGAGCCGCACCGGCCGGCGGACGCGGGCGCGCCGGAGACGGTGACCGGGGGCTGGTCATGAACGGGGGCGTGGACATGCGACGGCCTACGGACGGGCGGCCGCTGAGGGACGGGGAGCCGGGTGCACCCCGCCACCGCGGCCGGGTCGGCGGACCGTGCGGGCGGTGCCCGGGTCCCGAGGGAAATGAGGCACGGGCATGAGCGGCCGGGCGCGGCTGGCGCTGTGCGCGGCGGTGGCCACCCTGTGTGCCGCCGGCTCGCTGCTGCCGCTGGTGGATCCCCTCACCTGGATCTTCGAGGCAGCGATCCTGCTGGCCATCATGAGCGGCGTGGGCGCGGCCGCCCGCCGGGTCCCCCTCGCCGGACCGCTGACCATCGGCGCACAGGCCCTGGCCGCCGTCCTGCTGATGACCCTGCTGTTCACCCGGGACGAGGCGGTCCTCGGACTGCTGCCGGGCCCGGACGCCGTCGCGGAGTTCGGCCGACTGCTGCAGGACGGCGTACAGGACGTCAGCCGGTACGCCATCCCCGCCCCGGTCACCCCCGGCATCCGGCTCCTGCTGATCGCCGGCGTGCTGGTGATCGGCCTGGCCGTGGACGCGCTGGCCGTCACCTACCGCAGCGCAGCCCCCGCCGGGCTGCCGCTGCTCGCGCTGTATTCGGTGGCGGCGGGACTGTCCCAGGGCGGCGCGGGCTGGCTGCTGTTCCTGATTGCGGCGGCCGGCTATCTGCTGCTTCTGCTGGCCGAGGGCCGCGACCGGCTGTCCCAGTGGGGCCGGGTGTTCGGCGGGCCGGGCGCCGGAGCCGACCTGCCGGGCGGCGGACGGGGATTCGCCACCGGCGCCGACGGACCGGCGTACGCCCCGGTCCGCACGGGCCGCAGGATCGGCGCGCTGGCGCTCGGGCTCGCCGTGGTGGTGCCCGCCGTGCTGCCCTCCCTCGGCGGCGGGTTGCTGGGCGCCTCCGGCAGCGGCGCGGGGCCTGGCAGCGGCGGTGGCACGATCTCCGCGGTGAACCCGCTGGTGTCGCTGCAGGACAGCCTCAACCAGCCCGAGGACAAGGAAGTCCTCAACTACCGCACCACCGCCTCCGACACCCGCGATCTGTATCTGCGGATCGTCGCCCTCGACCAGTTCGACGGCACGACCTGGAAGCCGTCCGAGCGTACGGTCACGGACGTCCCCGAGCAGCTCCCGCGACCGCCCGGCCTCAGCTCCGCGGTCAGCCTCAACCGGATCAACACCTCCATCTCGACCGCCGAGTGGTACGCCCAGAACTGGCTGCCGCTCCCCTACCCGGCGTCCAAGGTGGACATCTCCGGGCGCTGGCGCTTCGAGCCCAGGGGCCGCACGCTCGTCGGGGACCGCGGGCAGAACACCCACGGCCTGCAGTACCAGGTCGAGAGCCTCCAAGTGCGGCCCACCTCCGGGCAGCTGGCCGCCGCGCCGGCGCCGCCCGCCGGCCTGCTGCGCGAGTACACCAAGGTCCCGGACTCACTGCCCCCGGTCGTACGGTCCACCGCACGCCGGGTCACCCGCGGCGCACCGACCACCTACGCCAAGGCCGTCAAGCTCCAGGACTGGTTCGCGCTCAACGGCGGCTTCAGCTACAACACGGACGCCCGGGCGGGCAGCGGTTCCGCGGCCATTGTGCGGTTCCTGCGGCAGAAGGAGGGCTTTTGCGTCCACTTCTCCTTCTCGATGGCGGCGATGGCCCGGACGCTGGGCATCCCGGCCCGGGTCGCGGTCGGATTCACCCCGGGCACCAAGCAGCCCGACGGCACGACCTCGGTCGGCCTGAAGGACGCACATGCCTGGCCCGAGCTGTACTTCCAGGGCATCGGCTGGACCCGCTTCGAGCCGACCCCGAGCCGCGGCAGTATCCCTGACTACGCGTACCCCGAAACCCCGGGCACCGCCGACCCCGGCGGCCCGGACCCCGCGCCCTCCCGGTCCGCGGCACCCTCGGAGGGGCCCTCCGCGGCCCCGTCGTGCGGCCCCGGCGAGCAGCGATCCGGGTCCGGCTCGGGATGCGTCACGCTGCCCACGGATCCCGGAGCCCGCCCCCCGGAGAGCGGCTCGTCCCCCTGGACGGCCACCGGTATCGCACTGGCCGCCCTGCTCGTCCTGCTGCTGCCCACGGCCCCGCTGCTGTGGCGTCTGCGTACGCGCTCCAGACGGCTGGCGGCCGACGGTCCGGACGGGGACTTCGCCGCGGGCATCCTCGCCGCCTGGCGGGAGCTGCTGGACACCGCCTGGGACTTCGGCATCCTGCCGGACGAGTCCCTGACTCCGCGTAAGGCGGCGACGCGGATCATTCAGCTCGGAGAACTGCAACCGGAGCCCGCCGCGGCCGCCCAGCACGTTGCGGCGGCGGTCGAGCAGGTTCTCTACGCACCGCAACCGCAGCCGGTGTCCGGTCTCGCCCTCGACGTACAACAGGTGCGGGCCGGGTTGCGGGCCGGCGCGACCCGTGGCATGCGGCTGCGCGCCCGGTTCGCCCCGCGCTCAGTGGCCCGCCTCCGCTGGGCCTGCTCCGCCCGCTGGACGGCATGGCTGCTCCGGTGCCGCGACAGCCGCCCGGTGGCCTCGGCACGGCGCGCGGCTGCCGCCCTCCGGCCAGGCCGGCAGCGGGCGTAGCCAGAGGCAACCGGCACGGAAAACGTGTGGTGGGGGGCCGCCACTACCGCCGCCGCCCCCCCCCCAACAAAACACGACCCCCACCCCCGGCCGGGCCGGGGCGCGCGGAGCGGGCCACACCGTCACCCCGGGGACAGTTGGGGGGGTGCGCGTGAACTTGGGCATCTACGGAGGGGGGGTGGTGGTCGGGCGGT
>NZ_JBICXQ010000035.1:0-96712 GCF_043200375.1 Streptomyces sp. NPDC048434
CGTGGGGATGCTTCGTCGGCTGGTCAGCAGCGGGTCGGGCATCCGTTGTTGGCGGCGGCGGTGTGGTTGGCCGAGGGTGACGGTCTGGTGTTGACCGGTCGTCTGTCGCTGGCCGCGATGCCGTGGCTGGCCGACCACGCGGTCCACGGCACGGTCCTGCTGCCGGGCACGGCGTTCGTGGACCTGACGGTCCACGCCGGGGACCTGGCCGGGTGCAGCGCCCTGGAGGAGTTGACGCTCCAGGAGCCGCTGGTCCTTCCCGGTTCCGGTGGCGTGCAGCTGCAGATCCAGGTCGGTGACAGTGACGGCGACAGTGGTCGGCGAACGGTCACCGTCTCGTCGCGCGAGGGGGAGGGGAGTTGGGTGCGGCACGCCGTTGGTGTGCTGGCTCCTGCTGGCAGTGAGCCCGTCCCCGCCCCGCTGGATGTCTGGCCTCCGGCCGGCGCGGAGTCGGTCCCGGTCGATGACGCCTACGACAGGCTCGCTCGGCAGGGCTACGGCTATGGGCCGGCGTTCCAGGGGCTGCGTCAGGTGTGGCGTGCCGAGGACACCGTCTATGCCGAGGTCGAGCTGCCCCAGGCCGCGGAAGCGGATGTTGCCGGGTTCGGCCTGCACCCCGCCCTGCTCGACGCTGCCCTGCACGGTCTCCTGGCCGCCGGAAACAGCAACAGCAACAGCAACAGCAACAGCAGCGGCAACGGTGGGGGGACGGGACTGCCGTTCGTGTGGTCGGGGGTGCGGCTGCTGGCCGGCGGTGCCCGCCACCTGCGAGTGGTGCTGGCCCCTGGGCCCGGTGGGATCTCGGTCACGGCGTTCGATGGTGCCGGCCAGCCGGTCTTGCAGGCCCGGTCGTTGGTGCTGCGTGAGGCCTCGGCCGGTCAGTTCGCTGGGCTTGGTCGGCAAGCCTGGCAGTCGCTGTTCACGGTGGACTGGGTTCCGCTGCCGCAGGTCCCGGCCGCCGCAGTGCAATGGGTGCGGCACTGCCAGTCGGTCGGCTCCGAGGTGCCTCCGGTGGTTGTTGCGGCAGTGCCGACTGCCGCCCCCGGAGCTTCGGCCCCGCAGGCGGCCCAGCAGGCTGCCGCGACGGTGTTGGGTTGGGTGCAGCAGTGGCTGGCCGACCCCGAGACCGACGGTTCGCGGTTGCTGATCTGGACCCAGGGCGCGGCCGCCGGGCAGGATCTGGCCGGCGCGGCGGTGACGGGCCTGATCCGCTCGACGCAGTCTGAGCACCCGGGGCGTCTGCTGCTGGTCGATGTCGACCCGTCAGCCGGCCTGGACCCCACTCACGACGCCGACGTGGAGACCGTTCTGGCCGCGGTGCTGGATGCCGACGAGTTCGAGGTCCGCATCCGTCCCGCTACTGACGGCGGGGGAGTCGCGGCCTTCGGTCGACGGCTGGCCCGGGCCGGTGCGTCCGGTGAGTTGGTGCTTCCTGGTGGTTCGGGGTGGCGGGTTGAGGTCGCCCAGCCGGGTGACCTGGGCAGTGCCGCTGTTGTCGACGCTCCCGAGGCGGGCGCCGAGTTGTCGGCGGGTCAGGTCCGGGTTGGTCTGCGTGCGGCGGGCGTGAACTTCCGCGACGTCGTCGCCGGGCTGGGGATGGTCTCCGACGGCCGGGTCCTCGGCGGAGAAGGCGCGGGGATCGTCCTGGAGACCGGGCCCGGAGTAACCGGTCTGACTGTGGGGCAGCCGGTGATGGGTCTGGTGCCGAACTGGGGGCCGGTCGGGGTTGTCGACGGCCGACTGCTCGCCCCGATCCCGCAGGGCTGGTCCTTCCAGCAGGCCGCGGCAGTGCCGGTAGGGTTCCTCACCGCGTTCTACGCGTTGCGGGATCTGGCCCAGAGTCGTCCCGGTCAGCGAGTCCTCATCCACGCCGGGACCGGTGGTGTGGGTACGGCTGCGGTGCAGCTCGCCAAGGAATGGGGCTTGGAGGTCTTCGCGACCGCCAGCCCGGCCAAGCAGCAGGCCTTGCGGGCGATGGGCGTGGACGAGAGTCACATCGCCTCCACCCGTGATCTGGCTTTCTGTGAGCGGTTCTTGGCCGTGACCGGCGGCGAGGGCGTGGACGTGGTCGTCAACGCCCTGGCCGGGGAGTTCACGGACGCGTCGCTGCGGCTGCTGCCGCGCGGCGGCCGGTTCGTCGAGATGGGCAAGACCGATATCCGGAACCCCGAGCAGGTCGCCCAGGCCTACCCCGGGGTCGTCTACCAGGCGTTCGACCTGATGGATGCCGGTGTGCCGCGAGTCGCGGAGATGCTGGCCGAACTCGGGGCGATGTTCGAGGCGGGCACCCTGACCCCGCCGCCGGTAACGAGCTTCGAGCTGTCCCAGGCTGTGGCGGCGCTGCGGTACCTGCAGGCCGCCCGGCACCTGGGCAAGGTCGTACTGAACGTCCCCGCCGAGTGGGACCCGCAGGGCACCGTCCTGGTCACCGGCGGGACCGGAACGCTGGGCGGAGAGCTGGCCCGGCACCTGGTCAACGTCCGCGGCATGCGGCACCTGGTCCTGATGTCCCGGCGCGGCCCCGCCGCACCGGGCGTGGCCCGCCTGGCAGCGGAGTTGGCACAGGCGGGTGCGGAGGTGCGGGTGCAGGCCGGCGATGCCGCCGACCGCGACGCTCTCGCCTCTGTGCTGGCGCGGATCGCGGTCGAGCGGCCGTTGACCGCGGTGGTGCATGCCGCCGGTGTGATCGACGACGCCACCGTGGAGTCGCTGACACCCCAGCGGATCGCGACCGTCCTGGCCGCCAAGGCCGACGCGGCGTGGAACCTGCACGAGCTGACCGAGGGCGCGGGCCTGGCCGGCTTCGTCCTGTACTCCTCGGCCGCAGCCATCGTGGGCAATCCGGGACAGGCCGGCTATTCCGCCGCCAACGCGTTCCTGGACGCGCTCGCTGCCTACCGCCGGGAACGGCACCTGGCCGGTCAGTCGCTGGCCTGGGGCCTGTGGGCTCAGACCTCGGAGATGACCGGGCATCTCAACGGCACCGGTATGTCCCGCCTGCGCCGTGGTGGCATCGAGCCGCTGACGACGGAGCAGGGCCTGGCGCTCTTCGACGCCGCCGCCGCGTTGGGTGCGTCGTTGGCGGTCCCGGCTCTGTTGGACCTGACGGCACTGTCACGCCCGGGACGACCGCTGCTTCCGCTGCTGCGCGGTCTGGCCGCTGCCGTCCCCGCCCGCCCGACCGCGGCTGCGGCTGCTGCTGCGGACACGGGTGCGGTTGGCTTGGCGGCCCGGTTGGCCGCGCTCAGTCCTGCCGAGCGCGAGCAGGAACTCCTGGAGGTCATCCGGGCTGCCGCCGCCGTTGTCCTGGGCCACACCCGCCGCGGGGACATCGACTCCCAGCGGCCCTTCCGCGACATGGGGATCGACTCCCTGACCGCGCTGGAGCTCCGCAACCGGCTCGCGACCGAGACCGGCCTCACCCTCCCCGCCACCCTGGTCTTCGACTACCGGGCACCGGACGAGCTCGCCCGGTTCCTGCTCGAAGAGTTCGGTGACGCCTGGGCGCCCGCTGACGAGGACATCGTCGAGCAGCTCGCCAGGTTGGAGACGGCCCTCGGGAAGGACGGGGACCTCGATGAGAAGCTGCGCGGCTTCGCCCGCTCCCGTCTGCAGGCGCTGCTGGACATGGTGGGCTGACCGGATCGACCGGCGAACGAGGGGAGAGAACCTGCTCGCGGTAGCGGAGTAGGAGTAGGAGCCGGAGTGGTCGTCCCGCACGGGCAGCACCGGCGGGTGGCTCGCGCCGCCCGCCGGGCACCGTGAAGGCTCGCGACGTACCCGTGGCGAGGCTGCCGGGACACAGCCGGGCTCCTGAGACCGCGGAGCAGCATGCAGTGGAAGTGAATACGGGAACCGTCCGTCACCGGTCCCTGCCGGCAGGTGTCCGCCCTGCCGGCAGGGACCGCTGTGTGCCAACCGCCGAGCGGGGCACTCCCGTCGGGAGTCCGCCGAGCTGCGCACCATTACCGACGGCCCCGCCCGGCCCGGCACAGCCCGGCGATACCGACAAGCGACGCGGCGTCAGACCGTGTGGTCGTACTCCACCGTCACCGGCGCGTGGTCCGACCGACCACCGCTCGGCGTGCGTCGCGGCCCGCTCGACGAGGGACTTGGCGGCGCGGGCGGCCAGGCTCGGGGTGGCGATCTGGTGGTCGATGCGCCACCGGCAGAACCGGGTGAGCTCGTCCGGTCGGCCCGCGCAGCTGGTCAGGTGCAGGGTGGTGCGATGTGCCCGGGGCAGCGGAGCGACCGCCGGGTGCCGGGGGCGAGCATGGCCAGGACCAGTTCCTTGGCGACCAGCCGGCATCGTCGTCGGCGATGGCGGTGAAGTCGAAGCGGCGGGTGCAGAGCGCGAGTGGGACGGGCAGGCCGGCGACGTCGGTGAAGTCCCAGACGTCGTCCTCGGACACCGGGCGGACGGTTGCATCGGGAAGCGTGAGGCCGGCCTCCCGGCAGACGTCGGTGGCGGCGAAGACCGCGGGGCTGAGCAGCGCCTCATGGCAACATGTCGACAGACGCCTGGCAACGTGCTGACGCATGGCCAGTGGCCCGGCCGGAGCCGGCGACCGTACTGCTCGCGGTCCTCAACGAGTGGCTGTGACCGGCCCTTTGGCCCCCGGCATCTGAGTTTCAGCCTGTGATGGGGTGGCGCTCCGAGCCGGGTGCCGGACCGTCCAGAAGGCGAAGGCCATCAGCAGCGGCCGGTGAGAGCGCGGAGTCCTGCAGCTCGGACAGGGGTATCCACCGCGTCGCGTCGGTCGAGCCGTCGACCTCCGTTACCGCCGGCGGTCCTGCCTTCAGATCAACGGCGTAGAACAGCGCCACGAGGTGCCAGTTCACCTCGTGCCGTGGAACGGCGTACGACCGTACGTCGAGCAGCCGGGCATCAAGGAGCTCAAGTCCCGTCTCCTCATGAAGCTCACGCGCGAGTCCCTCCACGGGTTGCTCGCCGTAGTCGATCCCCCCGCCGGGCAAGTGCCACAGCCCTGGAGTGAAGATCGGCGAAGCCTCCGACAGGCGAGTCAGCAGGAGCCGCTCGTCCTCGATGGCGATCGCGTATGCCGATACCCGGGTCTGCACACGAGCAGTCACGGTTCCCTCCCCACTTCAAGGCCAACAGCCGGGAAGCTCCGGCCCGGCCAGGTTCCACTTTCCCGACAGGCCCTACGCGACCGTCCCACCGATGCCCCGGAGTGTGATGGGCACAACAGGGAATCAACGCAGGCCGGGCGCAACCTTTCCGCGCTACCGGTTGTCCCACCCATGGTCGCAAAAAATTCAGGCCCTCGTCTTGAGGCCGACACCTTCTAGGAGCAACCCCGCCATGCCCGAGACGGGCCTCAGATCCGCCCCGCGCTTCAGCATCATCGTTCCCGTGTACAACGTGCAGGGCTTTCTTCGCGCCTGCCTGAACTCGTTGCTGGGGCAGGACTTCACCGACTTCGAGGTCATCGCGGTCGATGACCACTCGCCGGATCGGAGCGGTGACATCCTGGCGGAGTACGCTGCCCGCGACCCGCGGGTGATCACCGTGCGCCATGAGGAGAACCGTGGCATCGGCGCGGCCCGCAACACGGGAGTGGAACGCGCCGGCGGGGACTATCTGTTGTTCCTCGACAGCGACGACACCCTCACTCCGGGCGCGCTGCGGGCCATGGCCGACCGCCTGGGCGCATCCGAGGACCCGGACCTCCTGCTCTTCGACCATGTGCGTACGTATTGGTGGCACGCGGTCAAGCCGAGTGCCGCTCGCGAACTCCTCTCGGAGGCCGGGGCGGAGGTGTTCAAGCCCGCTGAGCGCACCGAGTTCCTGCAGATGTTCGCGGTGGTGTGGAACCGGGCGTTCCGGCGCGACTTCTTCGTGGACAACGGATTCCGGTACACCGACGGGCTCTACGAGGACGCCCTCATGGTCTATACCACCATGCTCACCGCCGAGCGTGCGGTGTGCCTGGAGCATGCCTGCGTCGAATACCGCCAGCGCCGCCACGGCAATTCCATGAAGACGCCGGGCCGCAAGCACTTCACCATATTCGAGCAGTACCAGCGGCTCTTCGAGTTTCTCGACAGCCGCCCGGACCTGGACCACCTGCGGCCGCTCTTCTTCGAGCGAATGGTCAGCCACGTCCTCTTCACCGGCGCGCGGGAGAGCCGGGTCCTCGTCGAGGACCGGCCGGAGTTCTTCCGTCGCGCCGCAGCGATGTACCGGCGGCACAAGCCCGCCGGATTCACCCCGCCCGAGGAGGTCGACGCCCTTCAGTTCCAGGCACTGGAACGCGGCTCCTACCGCGCTTTCCAGGCCCTGAATCTGATGAGCCGTACCCGGAAGAGCGGTGAGCAGCGCTGGCGCAAGGCCCAACGCGCCATGAGCAAGCGTGCCTCGTCGGCCTTCTACCGGATGCAGCTGAGCCGTCCCCTCGACCCCGACCTCGCGGTCTTCAGCGCGTATTGGAACCGCACCCCGGCCTGCAATCCGCTCGCGATCTACGAAAAGGCC
This sequence comes from Streptomyces sp. NPDC048434, assembly GCF_043200375.1. NCBI lineage: Bacteria > Bacillati > Actinomycetota > Actinomycetes > Kitasatosporales > Streptomycetaceae > Streptomyces > Streptomyces sp. NPDC048434. Next base: position 6,500 of record NZ_JBICXQ010000035.1, read on the forward strand.
AAGGAACTGGTTCCGCACCTGCACGGGGTGTGGGTCGTGCGCGAGGACCTCGTGGACACCGTGCCGGACGGCATGGACCACGTCGTCGTCAATACCCAGCGGTACTGGGAGGTGATGGCGCGCGCGAAGTACTTCGTCAACAACGTCAACTTCGCCGACAACGTGGTCAAGCGCAAGGGCCAGGTCCATCTCCAGACCCACCACGGCACCCCGCTCAAGCGCATGGGGATCGACCAGCAGAAGTACCCGGCCGCCGCCAAGGGAATGAGCATGAGCAAGCTGCTCGAACGCGCCGACCGCTGGGACCTGTCGCTCTCGTCCAACCAGCACACCACCGAGCAGTGGGAGCGGGTCTACCCCTGCAGCTTCGAGTCGATCGACGCCGGCTACCCGCGCAATGACGTCTTCTTCCGGGCGGGTGCCCAGGAGGTGCTCGACATCCGTGCGCGGCTGGGGATCGCGCCCGGCAGCACAGCGGTCCTTTACGCCCCGACGGTGCGCGACTACCAAGTCGGCTATGTGCCGCAGCTGGACTTGGAGAAGATCACCAGGGAGCTGGGCCCGGACTTCGTCCTGCTGGTCCGCACGCACTACTTCTACGACCAGGACCCGCACCTGCAGAAGCTCCAGGAGCAGGGTGCGCTGATCGATGTCTCCCGGCACCCTTCGGTGGAGGAGCTGTGCCTCGCCGCGGATGCGCTGGTCACCGACTACTCGTCGATCATGTTCGACTATGCCAACCTCGACCGGCCGATCATCAACTACGCCGTTGACTGGGAGACTTACGTCCGCTCGCGGGGCGTCACCTTCGATCTGCTCTCGGGAAAGCCGGGAGAGACCCCCGGCATCACCGCCACCCATGAGGACGAGCTGATCGAGGCGTTCGTCAGCGGCCGCTGGAAGGGCGCCGAAGCCACCGAGCTGCGTGCCGCGTTCCGCGCGCGTTTTTGCACGTGGGACGACGGCCACGCCGCCGAGCGGGTGGTCCGCCGGATATTCCTCGGCACCGAGGACCTGAGCCCCGCCCCGCTTCCGCAGTCCGGGCGCACCGTCGCGCCCGCCCCGCACGAAGCCGCCCTCATGGCCGACGGCACCGTCCTCACGCACACGGCGGACCACTCACCCGGCCGGCCCGAGGTCGAGTTGACCAGCTGACCGAGTGCCGCGCCGGTCCGGGCTCCCGGGCCGGCGCGGCGCCACGGCGCTCAGCGCGCCCTGCCCACCGGCCGACGGCCGGACCGGGTCTTTCGTACGGCAGGGTGGCGAGCGCATGATGCAGATGAGCCGTTGCCGGGTCGAGAATGGGAGCACGTCGAGGAGAGGGCGGGCCGCAGCCCGCCGGACCCTGAGGCACCCGGCGTCAGTGCAGGTCATCGAGGTGTTCCGGGGACGGCTACGGTCAGGCGTCGCATCCGGCAGCGGGAGGTGTGGTCAGTGGCAGGCGACCCGGGGCTCTTCGGGCCCCGCTCCGTGACCTGGCAGATGCACAGCGATCCGATGATGTGGGTCGCGGGTGTCCGTGCGCTGTACCTCCAGGCGCTGCACCCCCGTGCGGTGCGCGGTGTCGTCGAGAACTCGGACTTCCGGAGGGACGCCTGGGGCCGGCTGATGCGGACCGCCCGTTTCGTCGGCACCCTCACCTACGGCACCACCGACGCCGCCGAACAGGCCGGTACCAGGGTCCGCCGTATCCACCGCCGGCTGTCCGCCGCCGACCCGGCCACCGGCGAGCGCTACGGCGTCGACCAGCCGGATCTGCTGCTGTGGGTGCACTGCGCCGAGGTGGACTCCTACCTGCACGTCCTGCGCCGCTCCGGCTACCCCGTCAGCGACGCCCACGCCGACGCCTACCTCCGCGAGCAGCGCGAGAGCGCCCGGCTCGTCGGCCTCGACCCGGCCGGCGTGCCCGGCAGCCGGGCCGCGCTCGCCGCCTACTTCGCCCGCGTACGGCCCGAGTTGGCGCTGACCCCCGAGGCCCGCGAGGTGGACGATTTTCTGCGCAGGCCGCCGGTCCCGGCGCCTCTGGTGCCGGCCCGCGCCCTGCTCTGGCAGCGGGTGGCACGGCTCGCCTACGGCGCACTCCCGGCGTATGCCCATGAGCTGTACGGGCGCCCCGCGCCCCCGTCCGCAACCGTCACCCGTCGGCTCCGCGCCACCGGCCGCCTCCTTCGCGCCATTCCCCCCACGGTCCGCTGGCAGCTCCCGCCCCGGCACATCCCGCACGCCGTCGCACGACTCGGCCCCGATACCCGCCCAGCGCCCTACAAGCTCCGCGGTTCCGCCGCCATACTGGACGGGCAGGACACGCAGGGGGAACTGCGCGGCTGACCACGGGGGACGGGGGCGGCGATACATGGTGGTGGAAAACAGACTGATCCAACAGCGGTACCGGCTGCTCGACACCATCGGGCGGGGCGGCATGGGGGAGGTGTGGCGGGCCCGCGACGAGTCGCTGGGCCGGCAGGTCGCGGTCAAATGCCTCAAGCCCATGGGGCCGCGGCACGAACCGTCGTTCCTGCAGGTGCTGCGCGAACGGTTCCGCCGCGAGGCCCGCGTCGCCGCCGCGCTCCAGCACCGCGGCATCACCGTCGTCCACGACTTCGGTGAGGACGACGGCACCCTCTTCATCGTCATGGAGCTGCTCAGCGGCCGTAACCTCAGCCAGCTGCTGGACGACAACCGCCGCCAGCCGCTGCCGATTCCGGACCTCGTCGAGATCGCCGAGCAGGTCACCGCCGCGCTCGCCTACACCCACGAACAAGCCATCGTGCACCGCGATCTGAAGCCGGCGAACATCGTCCGGACCGCCGACGGCACGGTCAAGATCTGCGACTTCGGTATCGCCAGGCTCGGCCACGACATCGGCTTCACCGCCCGCCTCACCGGCACCGGCATCGCCATGGGCAGTCCGCACTACATGTCGCCCGAACAGATCGGCGCCCACGGCGTCGACCACCGCAGCGATCTCTACTCCTTCGGCTGTGTGCTGTACGAGATCGCCACCGGTGTGCCGCCGTTCGACCTGGGCGATGCCTGGGCGGTGCTCGTCGGGCATCGCGATCTGGAGCCGAAGCCGCCCCGTACGCTCCGCCCCGACCTTCCCGAGGCCTACGAGCGCATCATCCTCGAACTGCTCGCCAAGGACCCCGACGACCGCCCCAGGGACGCCGACGAGCTGGGCAAACGCCTCGCCGACGGCCGCCATCCGCTCCCCGGGCCGGGCGCCGCGGCCCGCCCGGACGATCTGACGGTCCCCGCCCGGCGGCTGCCCTCCTGGACCCGCGGCATGACCGCCGGCTCCCCGGCCGGCCCCGCCCGGTGGCCGCACGGGTACCCGTCGGACCGGGCCGCCACGGTCCTGACCGACACCTGGACCGGCGGGAGAGAGCCACAGCGCGGCGACGCGTCCCCAGCCGCCGGCATCGCCAGCCCGGCTCCGCCGGACGACCGCCGCGCCACCCTCGCCGCGCTGACCGGCCGGCACACCGCCGCGCTGAACCTCGGCCGGCTGGGCCGCTGGGAGGAGGCGGGCGAGGCGCACCGAGCGCTCGCCGCGGAACGCGAGCGGCTCCTCGGCCCCGACCACCCCGACACCCTCACCAGCCGTCTGGAGGCCGGCCATGCCCTGAGCCGTCTCGGCCGGAGCTTCGAGGCGCACCAGATCTACGCCGAGGTGCTGGCGGGCCGTGAACGTGCCCTGGGCCCCGACCACCCCGACTCGCTGAGCTGCCGCCACCATGTCGCGCTGAACCTCGGTCGGCTGGGACGGCTGGAGGACTGCCGTGCCATGGCCCGGGAGGTGGCCGAGGCCCGCGCTCGGGTGCTCGGCGCACACCACGCCGACACCCTGGCCACCTGTTGTGAACTCGCCCATATGATGGGCAAGTTGGGCGGGTGGACGGAGGCGCTGCACACCTACCGGGACGTCGCGGTCGCGCGCACCGCCTCGCTCGGCCCCGACCACCCCGACACCCTCGCCGCCCGCTACGAGGTCGGCATCAGCCTCGGGCGGCTCGGCCGGAACGCCGAAGCGCTGGAGCTCTACCGGGACCTGACCGCGGCCTGCACCCGTGCCCAGGGCGCGGACGATCCGGAGACGCTGCGCGCCCGGCACGGCCTGGGCGTCAACCTCGGACGGCAGAACCGCTGGCAGGAGGCGCTCGTGGAGGCCCGTGAGGTCGCCGCGGCACGTGAGCGGGTGCTCGGTCCCGACCACCCCGACACCCTGGTCAGCCGCCGGGAGACCGCCGTGGCGCTCGGCTGGCTCGGCCGCTGGGACGAGGCGCTGGACCTCTACCGCGAGGTCGCGGACGCCCGCGAACGGGTCCTGGGCGCCGCCCATCTCGACGCGCTCGCCAGCTACGCCGACTTGGCCCAGTGTCTGGAGCAACTGGACCGTGCGGACGAGGCGGCCGCCCTCCACCGCCGGGGCGCGGCACTGCGCCAGGAGCGCGCCGAACGCCGGCGGTAGGGGGCGGCTCGCGGTTCACCGGATGCGCCGGGGCGGTCCGCGGTGACCCGGTCAGTCCGGGGTGACGCGGTAGAGCACCGTGCTGTGCGGCGGCACCTCGCGCGCCACGATCGTCTCGCCGCCGCGGCTACGACGGCCGCTGACCAGATCGTGCAGCCGGTAGGAGTCCGCCTCCGGCAGTCCGGCCGCGTCGGCCGTGACCGACAGCGTCCGTGGCGCGTCGCCCGAGTTGAACAGGGCGATCGCCCGGTCGCCGTTCTTCAGCGGCTTGGCCAGTACCGCGGAGCCGTCGTCCTGCTGTACGACGGTTCCCTGGACGCCGAGCGTGTCCTGGTCGACGGCGATGACCTTCTTGTTCCCGAGCACCTTGCGCGCCGCCGGGGACAGGTGGTCCAGATCCGTGCTGGAGATCAGCGGAGCGGCCATCATCGCCCACAGCGACATCTGGCTCTGCATCTCCCGCTGCGTCAGGCCGGTGTCGCCGGCCAGCAGGAAGTCCGGGTCGTTCCAGCGGCCCGGACGCTGGAGGCCGGCCAGCCGCGCGTTGTAGCGGAAGTTGTAGACGATGGAGGACCACTTCGCCTCCGGTGTGCTCTTCTGCAGCGCCACATCCCGCCCGCCCCGCCACAGATTGCCGAGCTCGGCCGACCAGTCGATGACCCGGTGCCAGACGCTGTCGCCGTCGAACTGGAAGTAGGCCGGCGCGGACACCGAGAAGGTGATCGGGCGGCCGGTGGCCCGCAGCGCACGGCTCATCTGCCCGTACAGATCCCGGTAGGTCTCCTCCTTGGTGTGCCCCGACGCGACGGGCACATTGCAGCCGTCCGCCTTGACGTAGTCGACCTTCCAACGGGCGAACAGCTCAGCGTCCTGCTGAAAATGGCCAAGACTGCCCGGGTATTTCTCACAGGTGAGGGTGCCGACATCCTCATAGATCCCGAACTTCAGCCCCAGCTCGTGCAGCTGCCGCCCGAGGTAGGCCATGCCGTGCGGGAACTTCGCCCGGTCCGCCGTCAGCTCGCCCTGGGGGCCGCGCTGTCTGCCCATCCAGCAGTCGTCGACGGTGACGGTGCGGTAGCCGCGCCGCGCCAGCCCCGAACGGACCAGTGCGCGCGCATTGTCGAGGACGGTCTTCTCGTTGATGTCGCACATGTAGTAGGACCAGTTGTTCCAGCCCATCGGGGGTCTGGGGGCCAGATTCGGATACGCCCCGGCGGCGTGCCGGGCGCCGGGCGCACGGCCCGTGCCGGGGGCGGCGGAGGCGGGCGCGGGGGACGCGAGCAGCCCGGCCGAGCAGGCGGCGACGGCGGTGAGTCCGGCGAAGGTGCGGCCGATGCGGGGTACCGACGAGTGGGACACGGGTCACCTCACGGGTGGGCGGGACGGCCTGAGGAGAGGACGGCGGGCGCGGTGCCGGGGCGGAGCACGGCCGGACGCTAGGAGCAGCCCCCTGCCCGGTCAAGAAGCCGCACCGACCTGGGCGAAGGTTTCAGCCGCCTGCACCTGGCGACCGAGATCACCGCGTGCTACCAAGGGGCATGCCGGAACGGACTTCGTATGACGCGGTGATCGTCGGTGGCGGGCACAACGGACTGGTGGCCGCCGCCTATCTCGCACGCGCAGGGCGCAGCGTGCTGGTGCTGGAGCGGCTGGACCACACCGGTGGTGCCGCCGTGTCGACCCGGGCGTTCGCCGGGGTCGACGCCCGGCTGTCCCGTTACTCCTACCTCGTCAGCCTGCTGCCGCCGAAGATCGTGCGGGACCTCGGTCTGCGCTTCGCGGTCCGCAAACGCACCGTCTCCTCCTACACCCCCGTCGTCCGCGACGGCCGCCCCACCGGTCTCCTCGTCGGCGGCGGCGAGGACCGGACCCGTACCGCCTTCGCCGAACTCACCGGTTCCGACCGGGAGTTCACCGCATGGCAGCGCTTCTACGGCACCACAGCGCGCCTCGCCGAACGCGTCTTCCCCACCCTGACCGAGCCCCTCCCCACCCGTGCCGCGCTCCGCGCCACGGTCGACGACGACGCCACCTGGCACGCCCTGTTCGAGCGTCCCCTGGGGGAGGTGGTCGAGGAGACCTTCACCGACGACCTGGTCCGCGGTGTGGTGCTCACCGATGCCCTCATCGGCACCTTCGCCACCGCCCACGATCCGTCCCTGCGTCAGAACCGCTGTTTCCTCTACCACGTCATCGGCGGCGGCACCGGCGACTGGGACGTCCCCATCGGCGGGATGGGCGCCCTCACCGACGCACTGGCCGACGTCGCCCGCGAGGCCGGGGCGGAGATCGTCACCGACTGCGAGGTGACCGGTATCGCCACGGACGGCCGGACCGCGGAGGTGACCTGCGACCAGGGCACCGTCGGCGCCCGCCGGGTCCTCGTCAACGCCGCCCCGCGCGAGCTGGCCCGCCTCCTGGGCGAGGCCCCGCCGCCGCCCGCCGAGGGCGCCCAGCTCAAGGTCAACATGCTGCTGACCCGGCTGCCGCGGCTGCGTGACACCCGCGTGGATCCACGGGAGGCGTTCTCCGGCACGTTCCATATCGCCGAGGGCTACGGCCAGCTGGAGAGCGCCTACCAGCAGGCGGCGTCCGGCACCCTGCCCGCCTCCCCGCCGTCCGAGATCTACTGTCACTCCCTCACCGACCCCTCGATCCTCGGCGCCGACCTGGTCCGCCAGGGCTACCAGACGCTCACCCTGTTCGGGCTGCACGCCCCCGCGAGCCTGTTCACCGCCGACAACGACACCACCCGCGACCGCCTCCTGACGGCCACCCTCGCCGAACTGGAGCGCCACCTCGCCGAACCGCTCGCCGACTGCCTGGCCCACGACGCCGACGGCCGCCCCTGCATCGAGGCCCGGTCCCCCCTCGACCTGGACCGCGAACTCGGCCTGCCGGGCGGCAATATCTTCCACCGCGATCTGGCCTTTCCGTACGCGGACCCCTCGGACGAGGCCCTCGGCGATGCCCTGTCCGCCCCGGCCCGCTGGGGGGTGGCGACCACCCACCCCAACGTTCTCCTGTGCGGTGCCGGCGCGGTACGCGGCGGGGGAGTGAGCGGTATCCCGGGGCACAACGCGGCGATGGCGGTGCTGGAGGAGGGGTGAGGGGCGGGGGCCGGCCGCCCCGGCGTCCCGGGACGGCCGGGGGTCGCTGCCGCCCGTCCCGGGGCCCGGCGCCAGGTTTCTGACGCTGCATCAGAAACTCTCTTCCCTCGTACGGCCCGCTGCGGCATCCTTCGCCCCATGCAGACGGAGCTGAGCAACACGCTGGGAGTCGAGCACGCCGTCTTCGGGTTCACGCCCTTCCCCGCGGTCGCCGCGGCGATCACCCGGGCCGGCGGGTTCGGGGTGCTCGGCGCGGTCCGCTACACCGCGCCGGACGAGCTGGCGCGCGACCTGGACTGGATGCAGGAGCACACCGAAGGGCTCCCGTACGGGCTCGATGTGGTGATGCCCGCCAAGAAGGTGGAGGGCGTCACCGAGGCCGAGGTCGAGGCGATGATCCCGGAGGGGCACCGCCGCTTCGTTACCGAGCTCCTCGACACACACCAGGTGCCGCAGCTCGCGGAGGGCGAGGCGTCCGGCTGGCGGATCACCGGGTGGATGGAGCAGGTCGCCCGCAGCCAGCTCGATGTGGCCTTCGACTATCCGGTCAAGCTGCTGGCCAACGCCCTCGGCTCCCCGCCGCCCGACATCATCCGGCGCGCCCACGACCACGGCATCCTCGTCGCCGCGCTGGCCGGCAGTCCGCGGCACGCTCTGCACCACAAGGCCGCCGGAATCGACATCGTCGTCGCCCAGGGCTACGAGGCGGGCGGGCACACCGGCGAGATCGCCACCATGGTCCTCACCCCGGAGGTGGTGGCCGCCGTCGACCCGCTGCCGGTGCTCGCGGCGGGCGGTATCGGCACCGGTGAGCAGATCGCCGCCGGGCTCGCCCTCGGCGCACAGGGCGTCTGGCTGGGCTCGCTCTGGCTGACCACCGAGGAAGCCGATCTGCACTCCCGGCGGCTGACCGCGAAACTGCTCGCCGCAGGTCCGGGCGACACCGTCCGCTCCCGCGCCCTGACCGGCAAACCCGCCCGCCAGCTGCGCACCGCATGGACCGACGCCTGGGACGAACCGAACGGTCCCGGCCCCCTGCCGATGCCGCTGCAGGGGCTGCTGGTCGCCGAGGCCAACTCCCGTATCCAGCGGCACGAGGTCGAGCCGCTGCTCGGCACCCCGGTCGGCCAGATCGTCGGCCGGATGAACAGCGAACGCAGCGTACAGGCCGTCTTCGACGACCTCACCCGTGGCTTCGAGCGGGCCATCGACCGCATCAACCGCATTGCCGGACGCGCCTGATCCCGAGGAGGACAGCGAATGACCCAAGACTCCCCACCGCCCAACGGCTTCTGGGCGCAGGCCACCGCCGACCCGGACCGTACCGTCCTGATTGCCCCGGACGGCGAGGAGTGGACCGCGGGCCGGCTGCACGCCGCGAGCAACCGACTGGTCCACGGGCTGCGCGCGGCGGGGCTGCGGCGCGGTGACGCCTTCGCCGTGGTCCTCCCCAACGGCGTCGAGTTCTTCACCGCGTATCTCGCCGCGTCCCAGGCCGGTTTCTATCTCGTCCCCGTCAACCACCACCTGGTCGGCCCGGAGATCGCCTGGATCGTCGCCGACTCCGGGGCGAAGGTGCTGATCGCGCACGAGCGGTTCGCCGAGGCGGCCCGGCACGCCGCGGACGAGGCAGGGCTGCCGGCGTCCCACCGCCATGCCGTCGGTCACATCGACGGTTTCCGGTCGTACACCCAACTCCTCGACGGGCAGCCGGAGTCCGCACCCGGGGACCGCACACTGGGCTGGGTCATGAACTACACCTCGGGCACCACTGGACGCCCGCGCGGCATCCGCCGCCCGCTGCCCGGCACCGCGCCCGAGGACGCCTACCTCGGCGGATTCCTCGTCATCTTCGGCATCACCCCGTTCGACGACAATGTCCATCTGGTCTGCTCGCCGCTCTACCACACCGCCGTCCTGCAGTTCGCCGGTGCCTCGCTGCACCTCGGCCATCGCCTCGTCCTGATGGACAAGTGGACGCCGCAGGGCATGCTGGCGCTGATCGACGCGCACCGCTGCACCCACACCCATATGGTCCCCACCCAGTTCCACCGGCTGCTCGCGCTGCCCGAGGAGACCCGCGCGGCATACGACGTGAGCTCGATGCGGCACGCCCTGCACGGCGCCGCACCCTGCCCCGACCACGTCAAGCGCGCGATGATCGACTGGTGGGGGGACTGCGTCGAGGAGTATTACGCGGCCAGCGAGGGCGGTGGCGCCTTCGCGACCGCCGAGGACTGGCTCAAGAAGCCCGGGACGGTCGGCAAGGCCTGGCCGATCAGCGAACTGGCGGTCTTCGACGACGACGGAAACCGGCTGCCCGCGGGCGAACTCGGCACCGTCTACATGAAGATGAGCACCGGCGGCTTCCGCTACCACAAGGACGAGGGCAAGACGAAGAAGAACCGGATCGGTGACTTCTTCACCGTCGGCGACCTCGGGTACCTGGACGCGGACGGATATCTCTTCCTCCGCGACCGCAAGATCGACATGATCATCTCGGGTGGGGTGAACATTTACCCCGCCGAGATCGAATCCGCCCTGCTCGGCCACCCCGCGGTCGCCGACGCCGCCGCCTTCGGCATCCCGCACGACGACTGGGGCGAGGAGGTCAAGGCCGTCGTGGAACCCGCCGAGGGCCAGGTGCCCGGGCCCGGGCTGGCCGCCGAGATCCTGGCCCACTGTGCGCGGCAACTGGCCGGCTACAAAAGGCCGAAGACGGTCGACTTCATCACCGTCATGCCACGCGACCCCAACGGCAAGCTCTACAAGCGCCGGCTGCGTGACCCGTACTGGGAGGGGCGGGAGCGCGCCGTGTAGCGGGTGCCCGGGGCCGGGAGCCGATGCCCGGGGCCCGGTGCCCGGACAGTCGGCGGGCAACACGCCCGCGGGCGGCCGCCGTCCCCGAACTCCGGTCGGGTGGCTTGACCGGCGATGAGGGGCGGCCGAGGATCGCGCCATGACGCAAGCGCGGAGCAATACGGTCGACGGAGTCCTGCGGCGCAGCGCCCGCCGGGTGCCCGGGCGGACTGCGGTGCGGTACGCGGACCGGGCCTGGACCTATCGCGAGCTGGACGACGCGGTGACCGCCGCGGCGGGGGTACTGCGGGCGGCCGGCCTCCGGCCCGGAGACCGGGTGGCCTCCTACGGCCACAACTCGGACGCGTATCTGATCGGTTTCCTGGCCTGCGCCCGCGCCGGACTGGTGCATGTGCCGGTCAACCACAGCCTCACCGGCGAGGATCTGCGCTACCTCGTGGAGCAGTCGGGCAGCTCACTGGTGCTCACCGACGCCGCGCTCGCACACCGGCTGCCGGACTCCGTACGCACCATGCCTCTGTACGGGGCGCCCGACGGGCTGTTGGAGCGGCTCGCGGCCCACGACGAGCCGGCCGACACCGAGCCGGCGGCCGAGGTGTCCGACGAGGCCCTCGTCCAGCTTCTCTACACCTCGGGGACCACCGCGTTGCCCAAGGGCGCGATGATGACGCACCGTGCCCTGGTGCACGAGTACACCAGCGCGGTCGTCGCCCTCGACCTGAAGGAGACGGACCGGCCGCTGCACTCGCTCCCGCTCTACCACTCCGCGCAGATGCATGTCTTCCTGCTGCCCTACCTGGCGGTGGGCGCGGAGAACACCATCCTGGACGGGCCCGACCCGGGACGGATCTTCGACCTGGTGGAAAAGGGCCTGGCCGACAGCCTGTTCGCGCCGCCGACCGTGTGGATCGCGCTCTCGAACCACCCCGACTTGACCGCCCGGGAGCTGAGCGGGCTGCGCAAGGCCTACTACGGTGCCTCGATCATGCCGGTGCCGGTCCTGGAGCGGCTCCGCGCCCGGCTGCCCGGGCTCGCCTTCTACAACTGCTTCGGGCAGAGCGAGATCGGGCCGCTGGCCACCGTGCTCGGCCCCGGCGAACACGACGGCCGGATGGACTCCTGCGGGCGCCCGGTGCTGTTCGTCGAGGCGCGGGTGGTGGACGAGGAGGGCCGGGAAGTGGCGGACGGCACCCGGGGCGAGGTCGTCTACCGCTCCCCGCAGCTGTGCACCGGCTACTGGGACAAGCCGGAGGAGACGGCCGAGGCGTTCCGGGACGGCTGGTTCCACTCCGGGGACCTCGCCGTCCGTGACGCGGAGGGCTATTTCACGGTGGTCGACCGGGTCAAGGACGTCATCAACTCCGGCGGCGTACTGGTCGCCTCGCGCCAGGTCGAGGATGTGCTCTACGAGCATCCCCAGGTGGCCGAGGTCGCGGTCATCGGGCTGCCGGACGCGCGCTGGATCGAGGCGGTGACCGCGGTGGTCGTACGGCGTACGGACGGCACGGGCGGTGCCGGGGGCGAGGACGGCGGCGAGGCGGTGGGGGAGCAGGAGCTGATCGCGGCGGCCCGCGCCCGCCTTGCGCCGTTCAAGGCGCCCAAACGGGTGATGTTCGTGGACGCGCTGCCGCGCAATGCCAGCGGCAAGGTCCTCAAGCGTGAGCTGCGCGCACGGTTCGGCGCGCCCTGAGCCGGGCCCGGCACGGCGTGCGTGAAGGGCGGTTGTCAGTGCCCCCTGCCATGCTGAGAAACGGCGGGAAACAGCCGTGAACGTTCACGATCCGTGCGACGGAGGACCACCCATGCTGACGACCAACTACGTCCCGGGCACACCGAACTGGCTCGACCTCGGGGCCCCCGATATCGACGACGCCGTCTCCTTCTACAGCGCCGTGTTCGGCTGGACCTTCCAGTCGGCCGGCCCGGACGCCGGCGGGTACGGCTTCTTCCAGCTCGACGGCAAGACGGTCGGCGCCGTCGGCCCGCTGATGGACGAGGGCGCGCGCTCCGCCTGGACGGTGTATTTCCAGACCCCCGACGCGGACGCCACGGTCAAGGCGGTGGAGCAGGCCGGCGGGTCGGTACGCGTCCCGCCGATGGATGTCTTCACCGCGGGCCGGCTGGCCGCCTTCACCGACTCGACCGGCGCCGATTTCGCCGTCTGGCAGCCGGGCGACGTCAAGGGCCTGGAGACGGTCATGGAGCCGAACACGCTGTGCTGGACGGAGCTGTACACCACCGAAGCGGCCGCGGCGAAGGAGTTCTACGGCTCGGTCTTCTCCTGGAGCTGTCAGGACATGCCGATGGGCGGTGACCTGATCTACTCCGTCATCTCCGCGCCGGGCGGCGGCAAGGGCGACGACACCGGGCACGGCGGCATCATGCAGCTGCCGAAGGAGAATCTGCAGGCCGGTTCGACATCGGAGTGGCACCCGTATTTCGGTGTGACCGACTGCGACGCCACCTTCGCCGCGGCCACCGACCACGGCGCCACGACCCTCATCCCGCCCACCGATGCCCCGGGCGTCGGCCGGCTGGCCATGCTCAAGGACCCGGCAGGAGCCCCGTTCGCGCTGATCAAGGGAGACCCGACGATGAGCTGAGCCGACCCCGCGTCCGGCCGGTGCCTCGCTGGTGCGGCGAGTCGGCGGCGCCCGGCCGCGAGGGGGCCGCGCCTGCCCGTCTGCCCGCCGGGTTGGGCCCGCCCGCCGGCTCGCACAGGCCGCGAGCCGTCGCGTCGGCGCGGCAGGTTCCCCGCACCGCGCAGCCAAAAATGCCGGGCCCGCAACGGTCACCAGCGCCTATCGTCCCCCGGAACAGTGGGACGGATGAGGGAAGCATGAGGGACGCATGACCGCAGGACGGAGCGCGGACGCGGTGGGAGCGGAGCGGCAGGAGCGGTGGACGGCTTCGGGAGTCCGGCTGCGCCAGGTCACCTCCGGTGACGGGCGCGGGAACTGGCTCTTCGTGCCCGGCGGACCAGGACTGGGCTCCGAGTCGCTGCTCGGCCTGGTGGCGGCGGCCCATTTCGACGACAGCTACCGGGCCCGCTGGACACCACGGGCCCTGCCGACCCTGATCGTCAGCGGCGACCGGGACCACATCGTCGACCAGGGGCTCTGGCAGGACGAGCCGGGGTTCCACGGGCCGCACATCCTGCACCGCCCCATCGCGGAAGCCGGCCATTTCCCCTGGATCGAGAACCCCGAGGCCGTCCGGGCGGCCTTCGCCGACCTCGCCGACCTCGCCGACCTCGCCGGCCGACCGGACCCGGCGGGCTGAGCAGCCCATCGGCCGTGCCCTGCCCCGCCGTACCGCCCGCGGGATTCCGGCCTCCATCCTCCGGCGAACGGGCCGCGGAGGACGCCCGGCCTTGCTCCTACGCCTTGTCCCGCGGCCGGGCGTCCACAATGCGTTTGATCTTGCCGACCGAGCGCTCCAGGGTCTCCGGGTCGACGATCTCGACGGCGACCGAGACCCCGATCCCGTCCTTGACGCCGCGTGCGATCAGTCCGGCGGCGACCGTGCGCACCTCAGGGGTCGCGCCCGGCCGGGCCTCGGCGCGCACGGTCAGCCGGTCCATCCGGGCCTCCCGGGTCAGCTTCAGCTGGAAGTGCGGGGCGACGCCGGGCGTCCGCAGCACGATTTCCTCGATCTGCGCGGGGAAGAGATTGACCCCACGCAGAATGATCATGTCGTCGCTGCGTCCGGTGATCTTCTCCATCCGGCGGAAGGCGGCGCGTGCGGTACCGGGCAGCAGCCGGGTCAGATCACGGGTGCGATAACGGATGACCGGCATCGCTTCCTTGGTGAGCGAGGTGAACACCAGCTCGCCGTGCGCACCGTCCGGCAGCACTTCACCGGTGATCGGGTCGACCACCTCCGGATAGAAGTGGTCCTCCCAGATATGGAGCCCGTCCTTGGTCTCCACACACTCCTGCGCCACGCCGGGGCCCATCACCTCCGACAGGCCGTAGATGTCCACGGCGTCGATCGCGAACCGCTCCTCGATCTCGCGGCGCATCTCCTGCGTCCAGGGCTCGGCGCCGAAGACGCCCACCTGGAGCGAGGTCGTACGGGGATCGATGCCCTGCCGCTCGAACTCGTCGAGCAGGGTGAGCATGTAGGACGGCGTGACCATGATGATCTCGGGCCGGAGGTCCTGGATGATCTGCACCTGCCGGCTGGTCATCCCGCCGGATGCCGGGACGACCGTGCAGCCGAGCCGCTCCGCGCCGTAGTGGGCGCCCAGACCGCCGGTGAACAGGCCGTATCCGTACGCGATATGGACGGTGTGGCCAGGGCGCCCGCCGGCCGCATGGAGGGAGCGGGCGACGACATCCGCCCAGTGCGACAGATCGCGCTCGGTGTAGCCGACGACCGTCGGGCGGCCCGTGGTGCCGCTGGAGGCATGAATACGCCGCACCTTCTCCTTCGGGACGGCGAACATCCCGAAGGGGTACTGGGCGCGCAGATCATCCTTGACGGTGAACGGGAAGCGGGCGAGATCGCCGAGCGAGCGGCAGTCCTGCGGATGCATCCCGGCCCGGTCGAAGGACTCCCGGTAGAACGGGACGTGGTCGTAGGCATGCTGCAACGAGGCGCGCAGTCGGGTCAGTTGCAGGGCGTGCAACGCGTCCGCGGAGAGTCGTTCCGCCTCATCGAACGTTTCACTGCCCGTAGCCGTTTCCGGCATGGAGTTCACCGCCTCGTTTCCCTACCGATCATTCGGTAGCCACATGCTGATCCAAGTAATCAGCGCGCGGCGAACACGTCAAGGGGCGTGGCGCAGACACCTCCCGGGTAGCGTCCGGCACATGAGTGACGTCCAGAACGTGCAGGTCGGTGAGGTCCAGCTGGCGTACCGGGTGTGGGGAGAGGAGGACGCGCCCCCGGCCGTGCTGTTGCACTGCCTCGGGGAGGACGGCGAGGACTGGCGCGGTGTCGTCGGCCGGCTCGCCGGCACCCATCGGGTCTACGCCGTCGACCAGCGGGGCCATGGGCTCAGCGACTGGCCCGGTGAGTACGGCTTCGAACGGTGGCGGGACGACGCGATCGGCTTCCTGCAGGCGCTCGGCCTGGAGCGGGTGGTCCTCGTCGGGCACTCACTGGGCGCGGTGGCCGCACTGCTGCTGGCCGCGGAGCGGCCCGAGCTGGTGGACCGGCTGGTCCTGGAGGAAGCGGTTCCGCCGCTGCCCGCCGACCCGCCGCAGCAGGCGCCGGAGCAGCCGGCCGGTCCGCAGCCGTTCGACTGGCAGGCCAAGATCGCGGTGGTGGCGGAGCGCAATGCGCCCGACCCCGTGTGGTGGGAAGCGCTGGAGAAGATCACCGCACCGACCCTGGTCATCGCCGGCGGCGAGTCCGGCCACATCCCTCAGGAACACCTCGCCGAGCTGGTGGAGCGGATCCCCGATGCCCGCCTGGTGACGGTGGAGGGTGCCGGTCATCTCGTCCACGAGGAGCGCCCCGGAGAATTCCTCGCCGCGGTCAACTCGTTCCTCGCGCCGCACTCATAGGCGGCCGGGCGGCCCGCTGCGCCCGGCCGCCCGGTTCCCTTAGGCTCACGGCCGTACGCCGTCCCCTGAACTCCCCGGGGTTTTCCCGGGGTTCGAGAAAGGCCGCCGACCGTGCACCTGACCCCCTCGATCCGGAGCGCCCTGGCCGCCGGCGCGGCCGCGGCCGTCCTGTTCACCGGAACCGGCGCGGCCGCCGCGGCACCCGCCGCCCCGCCGGCCACGGCCGCACCGTCGGCCGCCGGCGGGCACTCCCCGTACGGCCAACTCCGGCCGCTCGCCGGGCTGTCCGCGGAGCGGCTGGCCACCGGCGACCTGGTGGCCGCGGCGAAGTGGGGCACCGGCACCCCCATCGACGACCCGGCCCGTGAGCAGGAGGTGCTGAACACGGTGGCCGAACAGGCCCGGCAGCTGGGCGCCGATCCGGCGGCGACGGTGCGGATCTTCCGGGATCAGATCGAGGCCGGCAAGATCGTGCAGCGTGGGCTGCACCGCAGGTGGGACGCGGACCCCGCGCAGGCACCGACCGGGCGGCCGGACCTCAAGGAGGTACGCAAGGAGATCAACCGCATCAACGGCGCGCTGGTGCGGGCCCTGGCCGGCTCCCCGCACGCCCGCTCGGCGCCGTACTGCGCTCCGCTGCTGACCGCGGCTGCCGCGCAGGTACGCCATGAGCGGCACCTGGACGGGCTGCACACGGTGGCACTGGCCCGCTCGCTGCGGTCGGTCTGCGCCCGAACCTGACCCATGGCGGGGCCCGGCGGCCCGCCCGGCTCGGCCCGTCGGGCTCGGCCCGCCCCGTCCGACCGGCTCAGCCCGTCCGCTCGCCCGCCGCCATCGCCTTCGCCCAGCGGTAGTCCGCCTTGCCGCTGGGCGAGCGCTGGATGCGGTCGGTGAAGACGACGGCGCGCGGAATCTTGTACCCCGCCAACCGGGTCCGGCAGTGGAGCTGCAGGCCTTCCAGGTCCAAGGGTGCCGCGCCGGGGCGCAGTTGGACCACGGCCGCGACACGGTTGCCCCACCGCTCGTCCGGCACGCCCGCCACCAGCGCGTCATAGACGTCCGGATGCGCCTTCAGCGCCTGCTCGACCTCCTCCGGATAGACCTTCTCGCCACCGGAGTTGATGCACTGCGAGCCCCGGCCGAGAACGGTGACGATGCCCGCCTCGTCGACGGTCGCCATATCGCCCAGCAGCACCCACCGGTCACCGTGCGCCTCGAAGAAGGTCTCGGCGGTCTTCCTCGGGTCGTTGTAGTAGCCCAGCGGGACATGCCCGCGCAGCGCGATTCGGCCCACCTCGCCGGCCGGAACCGGCTCGTAGGTCGCCGGATCCACCACCGCCGTACGGGAGTTGACGTGCAGCCGGAATCCCTTGGCGGGGCCCGAGTCGTCGGTGGCGGTGCCGTTGAACCCGGATTCGGACGAGCCGAAGTTGTTGAGCAGCATGACGTGCGGGGCCAGCGCACTGAACTGGGCGCGTACGGTCTCGGAGAGGATCGCGCCGGAGCTGCTGACGCTGAACAGCGAGGAGCAGTCGGTGCCCTTGAGCGGCCCGCCCAGCGCATCGACGAGCGGGCGCAGCATCGCATCGCCGACCAGCGACACGCTGGTGACCCGCTCCCGCTCGATGGTCCGCAGCACCTCCTCGGGCACGTATTTGCGGTGGATGACGACCTTCTGGCCGAAGTGGAAGGCGATGAACGCGGTGAGGGTGGAGGTGCCGTGCATCAGCGGGGGAGTGGGGAAGAAGACGATCCCGTCGCCGCCGGCCGCGACCCGCTCGGCCAGCTCCTGCGGCCGCTGCACCGGCTCACCGGTCGGTGCCCCGCCGCCCATCCCGGCGAAGAAGAGGTCCTCGTGGCGCCACATCACGCCCTTGGGCATACCGGTGGTGCCGCCGGTGTAGATCACGACCTGGTCGTCGGCGGAGCGCGGCCCGAAGCCGCGCGCGGGGGAGCCGGCGGCCTCGGCGTCGACGAGCGCGACGGGCGCGATCCGTGGTTCGGGGGCGCCGGCGGGCGGAGTGCCGACCCGTACGAGATGCCGTAGCCCGGGTGCCTGCGGGAGGGCGGCGGCCACCCGCGCGGTGAACTCCGCGTCGAAGACCAGCGCCGCCAGGTCGGCATCCCGGTAGAGGTAGACCAACTCCTCTTCGACATAGCGGTAGTTGACGTTCACCGGGACGGCCCGGATCTTCAGGCAGGCGTAGACGGCCTGGAGGTATTCGACGCCGTTGTAGAGGTGCAGTCCGACGTGCTGACCGGGGCCGATGCCGCGGTCGCCGAGGTGGTGAGCCAGGCGGTTGGCGGCGCGGTCCAGCTCGGCGTAGGTCAGCCGCCGTTCGCTGCCGGTCCCCGGATGGTCGATGTACACCAGTGCCTCGCGGTCGGGGACCGTGTCGACGATCGACTCGAAGAGGTCGGCAAGGTTGTACTCCACGTCTCCTCCAGACCGGGCGGGCGTCGGCTTGGCGGTCATTACAGCGCCGCCGGAAGGAGTAGGGAAGGGCCACGGCGAAGAAATCTGACTACCTGTCAGAAAGGTCTTGAAGTCGGTGTGCGGCTACTGCAACCTGTTCTACGTCGTGAGACGGGAGGACGGAATGGGCAGCACGGAACATCTGTCGGTGGAGCGCATCGGCGCGACACTGGTGCTCACCCTCAACCGGCCGGAGGCGAAGAACGCGCTCTCGCTGCCGATGCTGGTGGGCCTGTACGACGGCTGGACCGCCGCAGACGAGGACGACGAGATCCGCTCCATCGTCCTCACCGGCGCCGGCGGCACCTTCTGTGCCGGAATGGACCTCAAGGCCCTCGCGGGCGACGGCATGGCCGGCGAGCAGTACCGCCACCGGCTGCGCGACGACCCCGATCTGCACTGGAAGGCGATGCTGCGGCACCACCGCCCCCGCAAACCCGTGATCGCCGCCGTCGAGGGCCACTGTGTCGCGGGCGGGACGGAGATCCTCCAGGGCACCGACATCCGCGTCGCCGGCGAGAGCGCCACCTTCGGGCTCTTCGAGGTCCGGCGCGGACTGTTCCCGATCGGCGGCTCCACCGTCCGTCTCGCCCGCCAGATTCCCCGCACCCACGCCCTGGAGATGCTGCTCACCGGCCGGCCCTACCCCGCGCGCGAGGCCGAACGCATCGGGCTGATCGGCCATGTCGTGCCCGAGGGGACCGCGCTGGAGAAGGCCCTGGAGATCGCCGAGCTGATCAACGCCTGCGGACCGCTGGCCGTCGAAGCCGTCAAGGCGTCCGTCTACGAGACCGCCGAGATGACCGAGACCGACGGGCTGCAGGCCGAACTCGCCCGTGGCTGGCCCCTCTTCGACACCGCCGACGCCAAAGAGGGCTCCCGGGCCTTCGCCGAGAAGCGCCCACCCGTCTACCGGCGCGCCTGACCCAAGGAGCCATGCATGCCAGAGGTCCTCACGGCGCCCCTCGTCGTGGAATTCCCCTTCACCCGCTCGCTCGGGCCCGTCCAGAGCGCCTTTCTGACCGGGCTGCGCGAGCGCACCGTCCTCGGTGTCACGGCGAGCGACGGCCGGGTGGTCGTACCGCCCACCGAATACGACCCGGTCACCGCCGAGGAGATCCGCGAGCTGGTCGAGGTCGGCACCGGCGGCACCGTCACCACCTGGGCTTGGAACCCGGCCCCACGCCGCGGCCAGCCGCTCACCACCCCCTTCGCCTGGGTCCTGGTCCGGCTCGACGGCGCCGACACCGCGCTGCTGCACGCGCTGGACGCCCCCGGCCCCGACGCCGTACGCACCGGTATGCGGGTCCGTGTCCGCTGGGCCGCACAGCGCACCGGCGCGATCACCGACATCGCCTGCTTCGAGCGGGACGACGGCCCGGCCGGTGACGGCCGGCCAGTTGCCCACAGCGGGGAGTTCGCGGACCCGGTCACCGGGATCACCACCCCCGCCCGGCTCGACTACACCTACTCGCCCGGCCGCGCCCAGTCCCGCTACCTCCGGGCGCTCTCCGGCCACCGGACCGTGGGCGAGCGCTGCCCCTCCTGCCGCAAGGTCTATGTCCCGCCCCGCGGCGCCTGCCCCACCTGCGGCGTCGCCACCGACACCCAGGTCGAGGTCGGCCCCCGCGGCACCGTCACCACCTTCTGCATCGTCAACATCAAAGCCCGGAATCTCGACATCGAGGTCCCCTACGTCTACGCCCATATCGCCCTGGACGGCGCCGATCTGGCACTGCATGCCCGCATCGGCGGCATCGCGTACGACCAGGTCCGCATGGGGCTGCGGGTCGAACCCGTCTGGGCCGAGGACGGCCGCTTTCCCGACCACTACCGCCCCACCGGCGAACCCGATGCCGACTACGACAGCTACAAGGAGCTGATCTGATGCGCGACGTCGCCATCGTCGCCTTCGGGCAGAGCGATCACGTCCGCGACAGTGCGGAGACCTCCGAGGTCGAGATGCTGATGCCGGTACTCCACGAGGTGCTGGACCGGACCGGCCTGGCGGCCCGGGACATCGACTTCACCTGCTCCGGCTCGTCCGACTACCTCGCCGGCCGGGCCTTCTCCTTCACCATGGCACTGGACGGCGTCGGCGCCTGGCCGCCGATCTCCGAATCCCATGTCGAGATGGACGGCGCCTGGGCGCTGTACGAGGCCTGGGTGAAGATCCTCACCGGCGAGGCGGAGACCGCACTCGTCTACGCCTACGGCAAGTCCTCGCCCGGCGACGTCCGCGACGTCCTCACCCGCCAGCTCGACCCGTACTACGTCGCCCCGCTGTGGCCCGACTCCGTCGCACTCGCCGCCCTCCAGGCCCAAGCCCTGATCGACGCGGGACTCACCGACGCGCGGGCACTGGCCGGTATCGCCGCCCGCGGCCGCGCGGCCGCCGGCTCCAACCCGCACGCCCAGCTGCGCGGCGAGGTGCCCGCGGGCGAGCTGCTCGTCGCCCCGCTGCGCACCGGCGACTGCCCGCCCATCGGCGACGGCGCGGCCGCCGTCATCCTCGCCGCCGGCGACACCGCCCGCCGGCTGACCGACCGCCCCGCCTGGATCCGCGGCCTCGACCACCGCATCGAGGCACACAGCCTGGGCGTCCGCGACCTCACCGACTCTCCGTCCACCCGGCTCGCCGCCGAGCGCGCCGGCGCCTTCGAGGTCCCGCACGGTCGCCAGGGCACGGGCGGTGCCCCCATGGTGGACACCGCCGAGCTGCACGCCCCCTTCACCTCCCAGGAGGTCGTACTGCGCCGCGCCCTGAAACTCGACGCACCGGACAGCACGGTGTGTATCAACCCGTCCGGCGGCGCGCTGGCCGCCAATCCCGTCATGGCCGCGGGCCTGATCCGCCTCGGCGAGGCGGCCGCCCGCATCCAGCGCGGCGAGTCCGACCGCGCCCTCGCGCACGCCACTTCGGGGCCGTGCCTGCAGCAGAACCTGGTCGCCGTCCTGGAGGGTGAGTGATGAGCAAGGAGCCCGTGGCCGTCATCGGCATCGGCCAGACCAAACACGTCGCCGCCCGCCGCGATGTCTCCCTCGCCGGACTCGTCCGCGAGGCCGCCCGACGCGCCCTCGACGACGCCGGGTTGACCTGGGCGGACATCGACGCCGTGGTGATCGGCAAGGCTCCCGACTTCTTCGAGGGCCTGATGATGCCCGAGCTGTACCTGGCCGACGCTCTGGGCGCCGTCGGCAAACCGATGCTGCGGGTGCACACCGCCGGCTCGGTGGGCGGCTCCACCGCACTGGTCGCCGCCGGCCTGGTCGCCGCCCGCGTCCACCGCACCGTCCTCACCCTCGCCTTCGAGAAGCAGTCCGAGTCCAACGCCATGTGGGGCCTGTCCCTGCCGATCCCTTTCCAGCAGCCCCTGCTGGCCGGCGCCGGCGGCTTCTTCGCCCCGCATGTCCGCGCTTACATGAGGCGCACCGGCGCCCCGGACACCGTCGGCTCCCTCGTCGCCTACAAGGACCGCCGCAACGCCCTCAAGAACCCCTATGCCCACCTCCACGAGAACGACATCACCCTCGAAAAGGTCCAGGCCGCGCCGATGCTCTGGGACCCGATCCGCTACTCCGAGACCTGCCCGTCCTCCGACGGCGCCTGCGCGATGATCCTCACCGACCGCACCGGAGCCGCCCGCGCACCCCACCCGGCGGCCTGGGTGCACGGCGGGGCCATGCGCAGCGAACCCACCCTCTTCGCCGGCAAGGACTTCGTCTCCCCACAGGCCGGCAAGGACTGCGCCACCGATGTCTACCGGCAGGCCGGTATCACCGATCCGCGCCGGCAGATCGACGCGGTGGAGATGTATGTCCCCTTCAGCTGGTACGAGCCGATGTGGCTGGAGAACCTGGGCTTCGCCGAGGAGGGCGAGGGCTGGAAGCTCACCGAGTCGGGCGTCACCGAACTGGAGGGTGATCTCCCGGTCAACCCGTCCGGCGGGGTGCTGTCCACCAATCCCATCGGCGCCTCCGGGATGATCCGCTTCGCGGAGGCCGCCCTCCAAGTACGCGGTCAGGCCGGCGAGCATCAAGTCGACGGCGCCCGCACGGCGTTGGGGCACGCGTACGGCGGCGGCTCCCAGTTCTTCTCGATGTGGCTGGTAGGGGCCGACGCGCCGGTCACCTGACACCCAGGGGGCGGGCGCGCCGAGACGGTGCGCCCCCTTCCCCGACCACCACTCCACCGCTTCGCCACGTCCCCTGTCCGTCCCCGGACACAGTGGTTAGGCTGACCGCGGACGACGAACCGGGAGGAGCGGAACACGTGACCGACAGCATCACCGAGCAGCGGCTCGTGGGCGGGCCGAGGCCGGATCTCGACCTGACGCAGGCCGAGTGGCAGTCGAGCGGCCAGGGCGTGGGCGGCGTGCAGATCGCCTTCGTCGAGGGGTATATCGCGATGCGCAACCGCCACAGCCCGGAGATCCCGGCGTTGATCTTCACGCCCGCCGAGTGGCGCGCCTTCGTCCTCGACGCCCGCGACGGCGAATTCGATCTCACCTAGGCGTGTCCGTCGGATCAGCGCGGGCCCGCGTACCCGCCCGGGTTCCGTCCGGCAGGCCGTGTGAGGCGACTACCGCTCACGACGCATCGGACACGGCGGCGCGGAGCAGCGCCCGGCGCCCGACGCGCCGGTCATGCCGCTGTCCCGCGGTGCACCACGTGGGCCCGGGAGCGTCAGGTGAGCACCACACACCCCCTCCGCCGTAGCGCCAGGACCGGTTCCGCCCCGTCGTCCACGGTGTTCCAGCGCAGGTCCAGCTTCTCCAGCGACGGCAGCCGCACGATCCACGGCGGCAGCACCGCGATCCGGTTGCCGCGCAGGTCGATCCGGCGCAGCAGCGGCAGCGTGCGCAGCGCTTCGGGGACGCCGGGGAGGGCGTTGTCCCGGAGCTCCAGCACCCTCAGTTCGTGCAGCGCCGCAACGCTCTCGGGCAGCTCCGTCAGCGCATTGCCGCCCAGCCACAGCTCACGGAGGTGGCCGAGTCGCCCCAGCGTCTCGGGAAGAGTGGTCAACTCGGCGTTCTGTGCCCGGAGTTCGACGAGTCCGACCATCCGGCCGAGTGCGGCCGGCAGCCGACCGAGCGGATTCTCGCCGACGTTGAGATAGCCGAGCCGGTCCAGGTTGCCGAGCGAGTCCGGCAGGGTGGTGAGCCGGTTGTCGTGCAGATAGAGGAAGCGGGTCAGCCCGGCGAGCTCGCCGATCTCGTCGGGGACCGCGGTCAGCGCGTTGTGGCCGAGGTCGAGGGTATGCAGCGCGCGCAGCCGGCCGAGCGCCGCCGGGACCTCGGTCAGGGTGTTGTCGGCGAGGATCAGCACCTCCCAGTCCTCACGCCGCCACACCTCGGCAGGTACCGAACTGAGGCCCGCCTTCCAGAGGTTGAGGACCGGAGGTGCGGCGGACCCGGGAGGGGGCATGGGGGTGGTGTCCTTCCGGAAGACGGTGCCGGGAGCGCGGGCTACGGCCAGTCCAGCAGCTCGGGCGGTGGAACGGCCCTGCCCGACGCGCGGAAGTCGAGCGGGTGGGTCGGATTGCGGCCGGCCAGCCAGGCCGCGAGGTCGGTGAGCGGACCGCTGACGGTGACCGCCGGCGCGCCGGCACCGCCGTACCGCCGCGAGCGGGCGTCGTCCGTGGCCGTCAGGACGAGGTGCAGATCCTTCGGTGCGCGAGGTGCCAGATGGTCCAGGAGGTGGTGGCACAGCTCCCGGGGCCAGTCCCGCGGCCCGTGCCCGATCCGGGCGTCCGCCGTGTGAATCTCCAACTCCCGCCACCAGCACAGCAATACGGAGCGCAGATCGCCGTTGCGATGCCGCACCGGCCGCGTCCAGTCGGCAGGACCGACCGCCGCCCAGGCCGCGGACGCCTCGGCGAGGGCGGCCCGGACGGCGTGCCCGAGCGCCGCCGCCTCGCGTACCGCACCGGCCTCGATGGCGGCCGCGCGCGCCGGGTGCCCGCCGTCGTACGGCTCGATCAGCTCACCGCGCAGCGCAAAGCGGGCCTGCCGGGCCAGGGCCAGCGCGACGCCCTCGATGTGCGAGAGGACATGGGCGCGGGACCAGCCGGGCAGCTCGCTCGGCTCCCGCACCCCGTCATCGGTCAGGGCGGGCAGCAGGACTCGGAGCCGCTCCTGCCCCGCCTCGATCGCGGCGCGGACCGCCTCGGCCGGAAGTGTCCGCTCCGTCGTCATGGCCACAGGAGCCCCTTCGTCCATGCGTCGCCGGCCCGCTGGTAGGCCAGCCGGGTGTGCTTGCGGTCCTTGTCGCCCTGCCAGAACTCCACCGACTCCGCACGCACCGTGTGCAGCGTCCATCCGGGCGCGACGAGGCCGGGCTCGCGGGCGAGGCGGGCCGCCGACGCCGCTACCGCCGCGTCCCGTTCGGCCAGGCCGCTCAGGGTGCGGCTCTGCCGCCCGAGCAGCGCCTCGGCCCGGGCGCCGGCGCCGCGCGCGAGGAAGTCCGCGGCCGCGCGCTCCGCGCTCTCCTGCACCACCGGTCCGCGGACCCGCACTTGGCGGGCGAGCGGCTGCCAGTAGAAGGTGAGTGCGGCGTACGGGCGGTCCGCCAGCTCGCGCCCCTTGGTGCTGTCGCGGTGCGCGGCGAACCGCCAGCCGTCCGCGTCGATGTCCTTGAGGATCAGGGTGCGGGCCGACGGATTGCCGTCGGCGCCTGCGGTCGAGACCGTCATGGCATGCGGCTCGGGGACCTGCGCCCGTACGGCGCCGAGGAGCCAGGCGGTGAAGAGTTCCACCGGGTCGTCGGGTGTCTCCTGCGGATCGAATGCGGGCAGCTCGCCCGCGAACACCGGGAGACCGCGCAGCAGTTGACGGATGTCAGCCATACCGCCCCTCAGATAGTTAATGGTTGATGACGACGCTACCATTAGCCTCATGACCGCCACACGGCTCGCACTCGAACTCGCCGTCACCCTCCGCCATGACGGGCACGGCGGCGTCGCCGATGATCTGGCCGGTCCGGAAGGGCTCGCGGTGTGGGTGCGCGAGCGGGCCGCGCAGCTGGACTGCCCGGCCGCCCCGGCCATTCCGGACGAGGCGCTGCACACCGCCGTGCGGGAACTGCGCTCCGCCGTCCGGTCGCTGTTCGCCCGTGCCGTCCGGCCGGGACCGCCCAGCTCCGCCGATGCCCACCGGCTGCTCCCGGAAGAAGAGGCGATCCGCCGGCTGAACGCCGCCGCGGCCCTGGTCCCCACGGCACCCCGGCTCAGCTGGGAGCCGGGCGAGCCGCCGGCCGTGCGGCACCACCCGGCCGGCTCCCAGCCGCCCGCCGACCGGATCGTCGCCGCGCTGGCCCGCGCCGCCCTCGTCTTCCTCACCGGCCCCGACCGGCTGCTGCTGCGGGCCTGCCCCGCCCCGCGCTGTGTGCGCTACTTCGTCAAGGACCACGCCCGCCAGGAGTGGTGCACCCCCTCCTGCGGCAACCGGGCCCGGGTCGCTCGCCACCACGAGCGGCGCCGGGAAGGACAGGTCGGTGCCCCGTAGGGTGAGGGCATGACGGGCGAACGTGATCTCCGGGCCCTGCTGAGCGGGATGCGTCCCGAGCGGAACGAGGGCCGCTTTGTCTTCACGAGTGTGCCCGGCGCGGTCCCCGAAGGGCTGACGCCGGTGGTCACCGTCGCCGAGCCCGAAGGCCGCACCCTCGTCGTCCACCAGGACGAGGCCGACCGCGCGGGCCTGGCGTACGACTATGTCGCCGGCTGGATCACCCTGCGGGTGCACTCCGCGCTGGACGCCGTCGGACTGACCGCCGCCGTGGCCACCGCACTCGCCCAGGCCGGCCTCAGCTGCAATGTCGTCGCCGGTTTCCACCACGATCACCTCTTCGTGCCGCACGCCGCGACCGACGAGGCGCTGCGCCGGCTTCGCGCACTGGCCGACCAGGCCTGACGGCCGACACCAAGAGGAGGCGGCGGCTCCGCGCACCGGGCGCCGCTCACGCCGACGTCCGCGCCGCGGGCCCGGCCGGGCCACGTACGATGGCGGCATGTCCTTCCTCCGCCGCCGCAGCGCAGCCACGCCCGCCGGGCCTGACTTCGACGTCCTCGCCATGGACCCCGGGGACTGGCCGGGCAATCTCGGAGCGGGGCTGCTGCCCGCGCCCGACGGGAGCTGCCAGGGCGTCTTCCTCCGCTACGACCTGTTCGGCGGCCGCGGCCCCGCGATGATCATCGGCAATCTGCCCGACGGCTCCCCGGCCCGCGAGCTGGAGGACGACCAGGTGCCCTTCGAGGTGGCACAGCTGCTCGCGGCGCTCGGCAACGACGAGCCGGTGACGGTTGTCGAGAGCGAGGACACCCCCGTGATGCACGAGGACAACCTGCTGATCGTCAAGCGCATCAAGTGCTCCGAGAGCCGGATCTCCTGCGCTCAGTTCGACCGCAGTGACGGTGTGCTGGTCACCATCGCCAGCTGGGACCGGCCCATCACCGACGATCTGTACGCGCTGCTCAAGCCGCTGCCGGCGGAGCTCTTCCAGCAGGGCTGAGCCTCCGCGCAGTACCGGAGCGGACACCGTCGCGCCCGGTGGACGGTACCCCCGTCCACCGGGCGCGACGCGCTCACCCGATCGGTGCGCGCGGGATCCTAGGAACCCGAGTTCCGCACGTCGACGTCGGCCGCCCGCACATAGCCGACCCGGTGCCCGAGCTGGATCTCGTAGTAGACGTCCTCGCCGCGCACGATCGCATGCTTGGAGACATCGAAGGTCGGGGCGTAGAAGTACTCGCCCGCCATCCGGTCCCCGACGGCGTACTTCTGGCCGGCGGCAAGCTTGTACGGCAGTGGGGAGACCGCCTGGTAGGGCACCCCGGCCGGGTAAGCCTCCTTCTCCGGGTACGCGCGGCCGTAGACCGGGATCTCCTCCCGGTCGTCCTTCGGCGTGGCGATCAGCCCCTTGGCCGGTACCGCCGTCGGCGCGTGGTGCGAATTGCGGAACCACGCCTTCTGCCCGAGGTACCAGATCGCCGTCCAGTCACCGGACCGGCCCGCCACCGCGAACCGCTGGCCCGTCGAGGCGCGGGCACCGGTGTCGTTCACCCCGGTCGTCGAGTCGCTGCCGTCCGAGTGCAGCCCGACGTCCTTGACCAGTGGTGCGCTCTTAGTCGGTGCGGTGTGCAGCCGGACCGCCGTGGAGCCGTGTGCCGCGCAGGTGTCGCCGGGCTTCTGGCAGCCCGTGTAGACCGGCTTGTTCCGCTCGTAGCCGGGGCGGATGGTGACCAGCCCGCCGTGCGAGCCCGCGGTCGCCTTGAACGGCTTGCCCAGCAGGGCGAAGTAGTGCGCCCAGTCCCAGTACGGGCCGGGGTCGGTGTGCATACCGGGGATCGTGGCCGTGGTCGTGCCGGGCACATTGTCGTGGCCCAGGATGTGCTGCCGGTCGAGCGGTACGTCGTACTTGCGGCTCAGATACTTCACCAGCCGTGCCGAGGTGCGGTACATCGCCTCCGTGTACCAGGCGTCCGGCGAGGCGAGGAAGCCCTCGTGCTCGATGCCGACGGAGTGCGAGTTGATGTACCAGTTGCCCGCGTGCCAGCCGACATCCTTGGTCGGCACATGCTGGGCGATCAGACCGTCCGAGGAACGGATGGTGTAGTGCCAGGACACATAGGTCGGGTCCTTGATGAGCTTGAGCGTCGTCTCCCAGGACCCCTCGGTGTCATGGATGACGATGGTGCTGACCCGCTGGTCCTTGGGCCGGTCCGCCTTGTCGTGGTTGCCGTAGTCACCGTCGCCGAACTCCTCGTACGGCGCCGGGACCGACTCGCAGGCGACGTTCCACGGACACTCCAGCGCGCGGTCGGCCTGCGGCGCCGATGCCTTCGTGGCCGGCTTGCCGAGACGTTTCTGCTGCGCGGCGTCGGGGGTCAGCTCCGGCGTGGCGGCCAGCGTGACCCGCGCCCCCGCGTCCGTCGTACGTGTCTGGCCGTGGCGCATCACGTCGTAGACCTCGTCCGCGAAGGCCCGGCCGCCGCGCATGTTGTCCTGGCCGCCGTAGCGCGCCACCGCTTCGTACCACTGCGCCGGGTCACCGCCCGCGGTATGCCCCAACTTGCGCTGCTCCGCGGCGAGCAGCGCCGCCCCGCCGAGCACATTGGCCGCGGGGTCGGTGCGCAGCCTCTCGGCCGGGAGGCCGGTAAGCGTGGCGGCCGTCGTCAACGTCCGCAGCCGGGCGGGGAGTTGGGCGGGCAGCGCGGCCCGCTTCGTCGCCTTGGCCGGCACCTGCTTGGCGGGCCGCGCGCCGTCGCCGCGGGCGTCCGCGTCGTCCTCGCTGAACTCCGGGGCCCGGGTCAGGGCCGTACGGGCGTCGGTCAGATGCATCGGACCGTAGCCCCCGGAGACGCTGGGCGCGCCGCCGTGGGTGTCCCAGCGGGACTCCAGATACGAGACGCCGAGCAGCACACTGCGCGGCACATGGAAGCGGGCGGCGGCATCGGTGAAGGCCCGCTGCAGATCGTCCGCCCGGGGCTGGCCGGCATGTGCGGACGGCGCTCCCGAGAGCGGCAGCAGCAGCACCGCCGCCGCGACGGCGGTGGCGGATCTGCGCAGGGCGGGGCGGTGGAATCTCTTGTCGTCTTCCGGGGCGGATCCTCGCAAAGCAACCTCCTCGAGCCGGCCCGAGCCGGGGCGGTGTGACGGTGGGTGCGCAAACGGCCGCACGGGCGGGACCCGAGACTAGAGCCCCCGTCGGCTTAGAGCTATACGTTTGCCGAGGGTCCGTCAACCACCGTGCCGGATCGGGATTCCGCATGTCAGGGCATCTCCCAAGGAGCCTTCCCGGACGGGTGCCCGGCCTGCGGGGCGTCAGTGGAATGGACCAATGACCGGACGCGGGAGCGGGCCGCACCGACGGACGGCCGGAGGAGAAGAGCGAAGGCCGGACCGGCGCACATGGGTGAGCGGCGCACCCCGTACCCGGGCGCGCCGCTCACAGTCCCCCCTTGCGGTGCCGGCGATATCCGGCACCCATCGGCGGTCAGCGGGTGCCGACCGCCGCCCGTACCGCACGACGTGCCATCTGGCAGTCGTCGTGCAGCCGGCGGAGGAGCAGCCGCTGCTCCTCGCCCGCCGCGGGGACGCCGGGTTGTCCCGGACCCGGTGTCCCCGTCGGCGTGGGTTCGCGCATGGTCCGTTGGACCGCGGTCTCATAACGTCGGATCTCGCGGGTGAGGACCAGCATCAGATTCACCAGGAAGGCGTCCCGCGAGGCCGGTCCCGCGTTCTGGGCGAGCTGGCTGATGTGCCGGCGGGCCACCGGCGCGTCGCCAAGCACCGACCACAGGGTCGCCAGGTCGTAGCCCGGCAGATACCAGCCCGCGCTGTCCCAGTCCAGCAGGACCGGGCCCGCGGGGGAGAGCAGCACGTTGTTCAGCAGTGCATCACCGTGGCAGAACTGGCCCTGGGTGTGCGACAGACCGTGCATCAGCTTCTGCAGATCGCCGAGGTCCCGGTCGGTGAGCAGCCCCAGGTCGTGGTAGCGGCCGATCCGGCCCGCATAGTCCAGCGGGGCGTCGAACAGCCCGGCCGGCGGACGCCAGAGATTGATCCGGCAGATCGCGCTGAGCGCGGCCCGTACGTCCGCACGGGGCGGCGCCTCGGACGGGTGCCGGGTCAGCGCCGCGACCCGGCCGGGCATCCGCTCCACGACCAGCGTGCAGTTGTCGGGATCGGCAGCCACCAGACGCGGCACCCGTACCGGCGGACGATGCCGGACGAATGCGCGGTATGCGCTTATTTCCTGCCGGAACCTGTCCGCCCATGCGGGGGACTGGTCCAGTAAACACTTCGCCACCGCCGTCATACGGCCCGTCGTGCCGACGAGGAGGACGGACCTGCTGCTGCGGCGCAGAACCTGTACCGGGTTGAACTCCGGACAGATGCGGTGCACCGAGGCGACGGCGGCGCGCAACTGGGCGCCCTGGGGGCCGGACAGGTCGAGTCTCCCGCTGAGCGGTTGGGAGCCCGTTCCCTGCATCCGCCGGGTACGGCCGCCGGCGAGACCGGTGACCGCTCCGGCGGAAGGGGCGGGGTCGAGATACGGCCCGCTTCCGGAGGCGTGCGGGCGGTACGGCCGGGTGGGGGCGGTCACGGCGGACGATGCTGCATACATGGGTGAAACAGATCCCTTCGTGCGCCGGCGAGTTGCGTGCGCTCCCGGCCCGGTGGTGGGAACCCGTGAACGGGCCCCGTGCAGGAGGCCGATCCAGGGTCCCTGTGAAGGGCGCGCACCCTGGGGAATGCGGTCCCGCCACCAGGCCGGGGGCGGCATGTCTACAGAACACTCGGCTGCGGGTGGCAGACCATCTGGCGCACCCTGGCGAACCCTGGCGAATGCCCACAGCCCATGTCAGCGGCCGTTACTGTCAACTCAGTCGAGGAACCTGGGGGCTTGACGTGGACAGGCAGCCGAACACCCGTCTCGCGGACCTTTTCGGTCTGGCCGGCTGGTCCAAAGGAGAGCTGGCGAGACTGGTCAACCGGCACGCGGCGGCCATGGGGCATCCGCAGCTGGCGACCGACACCTCGCGAGTGCGGCGCTGGATCGACATGGGGGAGACTCCGCGCGATCCGGTGCCCAAGGTTCTGGCTTCCCTGTTCACCGAGCGCCTCGGCCGTGTCGTAACCATCGAGGACCTCGGGTTCGCAAGAACCGGCCGCTCGGGGAAGCGGCAGGCCATGGACGGTCTGCCGTGGGCTCCCGAACGGACCGCTGCGGTCCTCACGGAATTCACGGGAATGGACCTCATGCTCAACCGACGCGGCTTGGTGGGTGCGGGCGCTGCGCTCGCCGCGGGCTCCGCACTCACCGGCGCCATGTACGACTGGCTGCACACCGACCCGGCCCCGGCCGGCGCCCCACGCCACGACACCATGTTCGCCTCCGACTCCTTCGACGAACTCGACCAGATCGGCCTCGACCGCTACGAGGCGGCCCCCGTGGGGTCGCAGGAGATCGACGCGCTGGAGCGCTCGGTCGAGGTGTTCCGCGCTTGGGACGCGGCCCGCGGGGGCGGGCTGCAGCGCAAGGCCGTGGTGGGCCAGCTCAACGAAGTGGGCGGCATGCTCGCCTACCGCCACCCCGATCATCTGCAGCGCAGGCTGTGGGGGGTGGCCGCCAATCTGGCGGTGCTGGCCGGCTGGATGTCCCATGACGTGGGCCTGGAGCCCACCGCCCAGAAGTACTTCATCATCGCCGCCCATGCGGCGCGCGAGGGCGGCGACCGACCGCGCGCGGGCGAGGCACTCTCCCGTGCCGCCCGCCAGATGGTGCATCTGGGCCGCCCCGACGATGCGCTGGATCTGATGAAGCTGGCCAAGTCCGGCTCCGGCGAGGAAACCCTGCCGCGCACCCGCGCCATGCTGCACACCATCGAGGCCTGGGCGCAGGCGTCCAAGGGCCACGGCCAGGCAATGCGCCGCACCTTGGGCGAGGCGGAGGACCTCTTCGTCTCGGACAAGGGCGATGTGCCGCCGCCCAGCTGGATGCAGATGTTCGACGAGGCGGATCTGCACGGCATGCAGGCGCTGGCGTTCCGTACCCTCGCCGATCACGATCCGTCAGCCGCCAGGATCGCCCAGCATCACGCCAAGCGGGCGCTGAAGTTGCGGGAGAACGGCCGCCAGCGGTCGCAGATCTTCGACTACATCTCGATGGCATCGGCCTGCTTCATCGGAAACGACCCCGAACAGGCCGACCGCTACGCCCGGTTGGCGCTGGTGTCCATCGGGGAGAACTCCTCGCACCGCACCTGGGACCGGCTCCGCGAAATGTTCCGGCTCACGGGGCAGTATGCGAGCTACGCCAAGATCCAGGACCTGCGCGAGGAGATCCAGCATGTCCTGCCGAAGGCGAAGCCCAAGGCCAAGGCCAAGGCCTCGGGTCTCGGCCCCGGCATCGGATCGGGACTCGGGCAGAACTTCTCGGCCTGAGGCGGGGAGATCCGGGGAGCGTGACGGTGCGTCACTCCTAGGGGCGGCGTCCTGCGCGGCTCCGCTGCCTCACCCGTCAACCGACGGTGTGCCCGCTGACTCCTTCGGGGCGGCCGGCTCGGGATGCGCCGGTCCGCCCTCGGCTGCCGCGGCGTGTGTCAGTCGCCCACCCTGGCGACCAGTACACAGGCGTCGTCCTCGCGCTCGGCGCTGCCGAACTCCTCGACGACGATGCGGACGCTGTCCTGCGCACTGCGGGCCGCGGCGAACCGCGGTGCCAGGGCGAGGAGCCGCTCGGTGCCCTCGTGGGGGGCGTGCGCGCG
This sequence comes from Streptomyces sp. NPDC048434, assembly GCF_043200375.1. Taxonomy (NCBI): domain Bacteria; kingdom Bacillati; phylum Actinomycetota; class Actinomycetes; order Kitasatosporales; family Streptomycetaceae; genus Streptomyces; species Streptomyces sp. NPDC048434. The sequence continues at coordinate 39,162 of NZ_JBICXQ010000035.1, forward strand.
AGGCGTACGGCGGGGGACGAGCCCATCGGTGTGCAGGACGAGCAGGTCACCGGGCTCCAGTTGCTCGGTGTGCTGGGTGTAGGCCGCACCCGAGGTCGCCCCGAGCAGGACTCCCTGGGGCGGGTCCAGCGCGCGCCCCGTGCCGCCGCGGAACAGCAGCGGTGCGGGGTGCCCGGCCTGGGCCCACTCCAGGGTCCGTGCAGCGGGGTCGAACCGGCCACACACCGCGCTGCCCAGCGCCGGTTGGGCGGCGGTGTCCAGCAGTTGGTTGAGGAGGCACATCAGGGGTCCCGGCCGGTGTCCGGCGACCGCCATACCGCGCAGCGCGCCGAGCACCATCGCCATCCCGGACGTGGCGGTGGCGCCGTGCCCGGTGAGATCGCCGACGCTCAACAGCGTGGTCCCGTCCGGGAGTTGCAGTGCGTCGAACCAGCCGCCGCCGATCAGGGCGCGAGTGCCGGACGGCAGATAGCGCCCGGCGAGGTCGAGGGCGACCGGGCCGCCTTGCGGGAACCGCAGGGAGCCGCGCCACGGGGGGAGCACGGCTTCCTGCAGCTCGACCGCAAGCCGGTGCTCGGTCTGCGCGATATGCCGCTCACGGTGCAGCGAGTCACGGGTCTCGCGTACCGCCTGCTGGCTCCGGCGCAGCTCGCTGACGTCCCGCAGCACGGCCCACATGCAGGCGGTACTGCCATCGGCGTCGAGCACCGGCTCGCCCACCATGTGCACCGTGCGCAGACTTGCGTCCGGGCGCACGATGCGGAATTCGCCGTCGATCGGGCGGCCGTCCACCAGGCAGTCGGTGACCATCGTGGCCAGCCCCTCCTGGTCGTCGGGGTGGACCAGGGACGGCAGTTCGTCGAGGGTGAGCGGGCCGTCGGACGGTGCCCTGCCGAACATCGCGAACAGCTCGTCGGACCAGCTGACCTCGTCGGTGAGCAGATTCCACTCGGCGCTGCCCACCCGGCGCAGCAGCGAGCCGCGCTCGTGGGCGGCGGGCTCCGGCGGAGCCGGCGGCAGTTCGGCCTCCGGCGCCTGCTCGTCCTCACTGTCGGTGGGCAGGCCCTCTCTCAGCTGGTCGAGATGCCCGCCGAGGTCATCGAGGTGATGCACGGCGAGATCGCACAGCGCCCGCTGCCAGCGCAGCTGCGGGTCGGCGGTGAGGCCGGTGTCCACCGCGGACTCCCTGCGCACCGCATCGAGGTCACCGCGCAGGCGGCGGGCCTGCGTGATGAGGGACTCGACCGTGTCGCGCTCGGGGGGCCGGTCGGCTGGGTGATCCGCGAAGAGAGGGGACGGCATGACGTACTCCGTGATCAGGCGGCGCCGGGCTGAAGGGCCGGTAACGACTGTTGCACAGGCGGCGACCGTCCGTAAGGGATTTGGCACTACCCGATACGGTGGTGCATCTGGCATATGCCCCCGGCTATCCGGGGCAATCCCGGGGCGAATCGGCGGAATGACAGGTTCCAAGCTAGGCTTCGGCCGCCGTACAGCAGGCGCTTCCCCCCGATCCATGGTGGGAACGAGGCTTACGGCCCGCGGTCACCGGCAAGAATGCCGGTCAGCGGAAATCCCGTTGCCAGCCTGTCCCCCGCACCGGATGCTGACCTCATGTTCGATCCAGACATAGCGCCCAGTGGCACCCTGCTCGGCCTCCTGCAGCGAGGCCGCGGCGACGGGACCCTGCATGCCCTCGCGGCGCCGCGGGCCGAGGCGCTCGCGGCACTCAACGACAGTGTGCTGCGCGATCCCCGCCGCGACTGGCAGGTCGAGAACCGCTCGCTCTACTACGCGCGCCTCTACATGCAGCTCGACGGCGGACTCGAGGAGATCGAACGCCACCTCTTCCACCCCGACGACCTCGTCGACACCGGCGAGGAGCGCACCGGCCTCGCCCTCGCGGTCCTCGGCCACCTCGCCGCCTACGGCAGGGACGCCGCCCGTCTGCTGCTGCGCAGCTACGCCGCGAACGGCGGCAACTGGCGCTGGGCCCTGGACGAGCTTGCGCTGCGTGACGACGACGCCGGGCTGATGACCCTCGCCCCCGCCGTCCTCGCCCGCTTCCCGGAGACCGAGGAGGGCGAGGCCGAGCTGGCCGTCGCCGTCCGCGACGCCTTCGAGCCCCGGCCCTGGCGCCTGTGGGCCGAGGACCCCCGGTACGGCACGCGACTGTCCGCCGCCGGGGAACAGGGCTCCTTCGACCGCTGGCAGCGACAGCTGCGGCCCCGCGGTCCGCGCCCCGGCTGGAGCGTGACCGAGGTGCTTCAGTGGGCCGAGCAGGGCCTGGAGCAGGCGGCCGAGGAGCACCGGCACATCGCCGCCGCCCGCTGCCTGGCCGCCGTCGCCGGCCCCGAGGACCGCCCCGAGCTGCTGCGCGCCGCGCGCAGCGCACCGGACGCGGCCCGCGCCGCCGTACTGCACCACCTCGCCGAGCGCGGCGATCCGGACGCCCTCGATCTGATCGAGGACGCGGTCATCGACCCCTTCTCCTCCGAGCAGCTCGCCGCCGCCGCGCTCGCCGCCTTCGCACGTATGCGCAGTGTGGCGGCCGTCGCGCGGGCCAGGGTCTGGGCGCCGCGCGCGGACCGGCTGGGCGCGTCCGCCGCCGGCATGCTGGCCCGCCGCGGCGGGCGGCGGGACGCCGAACCGGTGCTGGCCGCGCTGCGCCGGACCGTCCGCGAGGAGGGGCCGGACGCGGACGGCCTGTGGGAGCTGGTCGACGGCACCGGACGCCTCGGCGTCGGCTGCGCCGCCCCCGTCCTGCGGCACATCTATCGCGAGACGTCCTCCTCCCACCTCCGCGGCCGGGCCGCCGGTGCGCTCGCCGCCACCGACCCCGGTTTCGCGGCCGGCTTCGCCGTCGAGTGCCTGTGGGACTGCGAGGAGACCACCCGGGAACTGGCCGCCCGGCACGCCGCCACCGGCGACGACCGGGTCGTCGAGCAGCTGCGCCGGCTCGCCGCCGATCCGGCCGAGGAGGCCGAGGTACAGACGGCCGTGCGCAGCAGGTTCGGGCCGGACGCCTCGGCGGTGTGAGGCCGGGACGCGGTCAGGGCCGCCGGTTCACGGGGGCGCCCTGAGGGGCTTCCGCTGTCCGGCGGGTCGGCGCCCGATGCCCCGGACCGGCCCGATGCCTCGGACCGGCCCGACACCCCGGACCGGCCCGATGCCCCGGACCGCCCGACGCTCCTGCCAGGCCCGACGCCCCGGTCTCGCCCCGGCCGCTCCGTCTCATTCCCCGGCGAACGACATTCCCTGAGCCGCCAGCGCATCCCGCAGAATGCCCAGCGCCTTGGGCCCCATCCCGTGCAGCTGCCGCAGTTCGGCCTCGCTGACCGCCGTCAACTGTGACAGCCGCAGATAACCCTCCCGCTCCAGAGCCCGGCGCGCCGGGGCGCCGATCCGCGGCGGGATGCCGTCCGACGGTTCACCGGTCTCCGCGTCGCCAGCCGTCACAGGGCTCTCCTCGTCATCCGCTCCGGTGCGGCGCCGCCTGCCGGTCCGGCGCCCGGTCCGCTCCCAAGCCTGGCACCGGGGTGGCCCGGCCGCCCGGACACGCCGTGTGCGGGGGCGCCATCCGTCGTACGCAGGGGAACGCTCATGGGACGTTCTCCGGCTGGAAAGATCCCCTTGGCCCCCTCCACGCACGGCGCGCCGAGAACAGCGGTATGCGTGTCGTCCTCGTCACCGAATCCTTCCCGCCCGATGTCAACGGCGTCTCCCACTGCGCCCTGGAAACCGCCCGGCACCTCGTCCGGCGCGGCCACGATCCCCTCGTTGTCGCACCGCTCGGAGGCGCGTCGCCGGCCGCCGGTACGCACGAGAGTCCCTGCCCCGTCGTCCGGGTGCCCTCGATGCCGCTGCCCGGCTATCCGCAGGTGCGGATCGCGCTCCCCGGGCGCCGGCTGTCCGCGGCGCTCGACGGGCACCGCCCCGATCTGGTCCACCTCGCCAGCCCGTTTGTGCTCGGCGCCCGGGGGATGGCGGCCGCCGCCCGCCGCCAGGTGCCCGCGATCGCCGTCTACCAGACCGATCTGGGCCGCTACGCCCGCACCTACCTCGGCGGTGGTGCGGCCACGGCCTGGCGGCGCATCCGGGCGGTGCACGCCGCCGCCGACCGCACCCTGGCGCCCTCCAGCGCGGCGCTGCTGGATCTGACCGAGCACGGGGTGCCACGGGTCCATCTGTGGCCGCGCGGCGTCGACTCCGAACGGTTCCATCCCGGGCGGCGCGACGCGGTGCTGCGCAGCTCGTTGACCGCGGGGCGGGAGCTACTGGTGGGATACGTGGGACGGCTCGCACCGGAGAAGGACGTCCGGCTGCTGGCCGAGACCTCGCGGCTGCCGGGCGTACGCACCGTCGTCATCGGCGACGGCCCCAGCGCCGCCGGACTGCGCAGCGCACTGCCCGGGGTCCGCTTCCTCGGCCGCCGTACGGGTGACGAACTCGCCCGGCTCTACGCCTCGTTGGACGTCTTCGTCCATACCGGGCCGTATGAGACCTTCTGCCAGACCGTGCAGGAGGCGATGGCCTCCGGTGTGCCGGTGGTCGCGCCGCGGGCGGGCGGTCCGCTCGACCTGGTCGACCACGGCCGTACGGGGCTGCTGGTGACACCGGGCGACGGCGGCGCGTTCGGGGACGCGGTGCGCCTGCTCGCGGGCAGCGCCGAGCTGCGCGCCCGGTACGGCGCCGCGGCCCGCAGGGCCGTCGCGGACCGTACGTGGGAGGCGGTCGGCGACCAGCTCCTGGGCCACTACGAGGCCGTGCTCAGCGACCGGACGGCGGTGGCGGCATGAACGCGCGACGCGCCCCCGGGGCGGGGCTGCGGATCGTCCGGATCGCCAACTTCGTCACTCCGGCCTCCGGCGGACTGCGCACCGCGCTGCGCGCACTCGGCGCGGGCTACCGGGCCGCCGGGCACGAGCCGGTGCTCATCGTGCCCGGACCGCCAGGGGCGGACGGGACGGCCGGCCTGCGCGACGAAGTCACCGCGCAGGGGCGGGTGATCACCTTGCCGGGGCCGGAGCTGCCGGGCAGCGGCGGCTACCGCATGCTGACCGACCGCGCCCGGCTCCAACGGCTGCTGCACTCGCTGGCCCCCGACCGGCTGGAGGTCTCCGACCGGACGACGCTGCGCTGGACGGGGGAGTGGGCGCGCCGGGCACGGATCCCCGCGGTGATGGTCTCGCACGAGAGCGTGGACGGGGTGCTGCGCACCTGGGGTGTGCCCCGGCCGCTGGCCCGCGCCGCCGCCGACCGGCTCAACCGCCGTACGGCGCACGCCTACAGCCGGGTCGTGTGCACCACCGAATGGGCGGCGGCGGAGTTCACCCGGGCCGGTGTGCGCAATGTGGTGCGCGCTCCGCTCGGTGTCGACCTCGCCGTCTGGCATCCGGACTGCCACAGCGCGGCGCTGCGGCGGCGCTGGGCGGGCCGGGCGGAGGTTCTGCTGCTGCTCTGCTCCCGGCTGTCGCAGGAGAAGCGGCCGGGGCGGGCGCTGGACGCGCTGGCGGAGCTGCGGCGGCGCGGGGTCGACGCGACGCTGGTGGTGGCCGGTGACGGGCCGCTGCGGGCACGCCTGGAGGCCCGGGCGCGGACCGAGCGGCTGCCCGTGGCGTTCCTCGGGCATCTCGCGGACCGGTCCCGGCTCGTCGCGCTGCAGGCCGCTGCCGATGTCGCGCTGGCGCCCGGCCCGGCCGAGACGTTCGGGCTGGCCGCCCTGGAGGCGCTCGCCTGCGGCACGCCGGTCGTCGCCAGTGCGGCGTCGGCGCTGGCGGGGCTGGTCGGCAGCGGGGGTGATACGGCGCTCGACGACGGGCCCTCGTTCGCCGATGCGGTCCAGCGGGTCCTGGCCCGGCCCGAGCCCGCCCGGCGCGCCGCGGCCCGCCGCCGTGCCGAGGGCTACGGCTGGCAGCCCGCCGTCGAGGCCTTCCTGGCGGCGCACGACGCGTCCGCACCGCTCGGCAGGCCGGTCGCCGCCCCGTTCTCGCCGTCCCCGGCCGGCCCGCGGGGCGGGTGGTGACGGTGCGTGCCGAGGGGGCGGTGATACCGGGGCGGACTGCGGGCGGCGGCCGCTGCCCGGCCCGCTTTGTCGCGCTCGGCGATTCGCTGACCGAGGGGCTCGGTGACCCCGTACCGGGCGGCGGCTGGCGCGGCTGGGCGGCCCTGCTCGCCGGGGCGCTGGGCGAGCGGCCGGGCGGCGTGGAGCTGGTCAACCTGGCACGGAGCGGGGCGCTGGCGGCGGAGCTGGCCGAGCGGCAGCTGCCCGCGGCGCGCGAGCTCGGGCCGCGCTTCGCCTCTTTGGTCATCGGGGCGAACGACACCCTGCGCGCGGCCTTCACCATCGAGCGGGTCGCGGCCGCGCTGGACCGGGCGCACGGCGCACTGAGCGCCGACGGGGCCGTGGTGCTGACGGCATGTCTGCCCGATCCGGGCCGGATGCTGGGGCTGCCCGCGCCGCTGGCCCGTCCGCTGGCCCGCCGGATGCGCGCCGTGAACACCGTCGTCCATGCGGTGTCCGCGCGGTACCAGGGCGTTCATCTGCACCTCGCCGAGCACCCCTGGGTCGCCGAACGCGCCTCCTGGAGCGTGGACCGGCTGCACCCCAGCGAGCGCGGCCACCGGCTGCTGGCCCGGGGCTTCCACACGACGCTGGCCGCCGCCGGCCTGCCCGTCGGACCGCCGCCCGCGCTCACCCTCGACGGCCCGCCGCCGACCCGTGCCGGATCCGCCCGGTGGATGGCGACCCGCGGCACCCGCTGGGTCGCCGACCGGTGCACGGATCTGCTGCCCGGCCTGCTCGGCCTGGCGCTCCAGGAGTGCCGCCACGGACTGGTGGGTTCCGGACGGTTGCTGGACGCCGCGGCCGACCACGCCACGCGGGCCGCGCTCGCCGCCCTGACCGAGCCGGACGGCGCCCTGGCGAGGAAAGCCGCCGCGACGGTGAAGGGCGCTGCGACAATGGCAGGATGACCGGACGCTGGGAGTTCTGGATCGACCGCGGTGGCACATTCACGGACGTCGTCGGCCGGAGACCGGACGGACGGCTGGTCACCGGCAAGCTGCTCTCGCACCGCCCGGAGCGCTATCGGGACGCCGCGGTGGCCGGCATCCGGATGATGCTGGGGCTGGGCCCGGACGAACCGGTGCCCGCCGAGCGGGTCTCCGTCGTCAAGATGGGCACCACCGTCGCCACCAACGCCCTGTTGGAGCGCAAGGGCGAGCCGACCGTCCTGCTGACCACCGCAGGGTTCCGGGACGCGCTGCGCATCGCCTACCAGAACCGGCCGCGGATCTTCGACCGGCGGATCGTGCTGCCCGAGGCGCTCTACGACCGGGTGATCGAGGTACCGGAGCGGATCGGCGCCCGCGGCGAACTCGTCCGGCCGCTGGACGTCGACGAGGTCCGCCGGGCGCTGATCCGGGCCCGCGCGGACGGCCTGCGCAGCGCCGCCGTCGTCCTGCTGCACGGCTACCGCCACGCCGACCACGAACGGGCCGTCGCCGAGCTCGCCAGGCAGGCCGGGTTCTCCCAGGTCAGCTGCTCGTACGAGGTCAGCCCCCTGATGAAGCTGGTGCCGCGCGGCGACACCACCGTCGTCGACGCCTATCTCTCCCCGATCCTGGGCCGGTACGTCGACGAGATCGCGGCCCAGCTCCCCGGTATCCGGCTGATGTTCATGCAGTCCAACGGCGGACTGCGGCAGGCCGCACACTTCCGCGGCAAGGACGCGGTGCTGTCCGGTCCCGCGGGTGGCGTCGTCGGCATGGTCCGTACGGCCGCCGAGGCGGGCGGCGGCCACGACCGGGTGATCGGCTTCGACATGGGCGGCACCTCCACCGATGTGTCGCACTACGCCGGTGAGTTCGAGCGGGTCTTCGGCAACGAGGTCGCGGGCGTACGGATGCGCGCCCCCATGATGAACATCCACACCGTCGCGGCCGGCGGCGGTTCCGTACTGCACTTCGACGGCCGCCGCTACCGGGTCGGCCCCGACTCGGCCGGCGCGGACCCGGGACCGGCCTGCTACCGGCGCGGCGGACCGCTCACCGTCACCGACGCCAATGTGATGCTCGGCCGCATCCAGCCCGCCCACTTCCCGGCGGTGTTCGGGCCGGACGGCGACCGGCCGCTGGATGCCGAGGTGGTCCGCACCCGCTTCGCGGAGCTGGCCGCGCGGACCGCCGCCGAGACCGGGGACGACCGCGGCCCCGAGGAGGTCGCGGCCGGCTTCCTCGACATCGCGGTGCTGAACATGGCCCATGCCGTCAAGAAGATCTCCGTCCAGCGCGGTCACGACATCACCCGCTACGCCCTCACCAGCTTCGGCGGCGCCGGCGGCCAGCACGCCTGCGCGGTCGCCGACGCGCTGGGCATCAACACCGTGCTCGTCCCGCCGCTGGCCGGGGTGCTCTCCGCGTACGGCATTGGCGTCGCCGACGCCACCGCGATGCGCGAGCAGGCCGTCGAGGCGGAGTTCACCGACCCCGCGGCCCTCGGCCGGCTGCGCGAGGTGTGCGACGGCCTCGCCGGACAGACCCGGCGCGAACTCCTCGACGACGGGGTGCCGGACGCGTCGGTCACCACCCGCGCCCGGGTACTGATCCGCTACGCCGGGACCGACTCCACCATCGGCGTCCCGCTGGCCGACGCCGACACCATGACCGCGGAATTCGTCCGGGCACACCGCGAGCGCTACGCCTTCACCATGGACAAACCGCTGGTGGCCGAGGCGGTGTCGGTCGAGGCGCTGGGCGCGGCCGGCGGCGCGGGCGGCTACGAGCCGCAGTCCGGCGGCAGAGAAGGGGAGCTGGCGCCTGCCGCCACGGTACGGATGTATGCCGGAGGCGGCTGGCAGGACACCGGCCTCTACCGCCGTACGGACCTGCGCCCCGGCGACACCCTCACCGGCCCGGCCGTCATCGCCGAGGAGGACGCGACCACGGTCCTCGACCCGGACTGGCAGGCGGCCATGGGTGAGGGCGGGCACCTCCTGCTGACCCGGGCCCGGCCGCGCACCGACCGGGTCGCGGTCGGCACCGAGGCCGACCCGGTGATGCTGGAGGTCTTCAACAGCCTCTTCATGGCCATCGCCGAGCAGATGGGCCTCCGGCTGGAGAACACCGCACACTCCGTCAACATCAAGGAGCGCCTCGACTTCTCCTGTGCCCTCTTCGACGCCGACGGCAATCTGATCGCCAACGCCCCGCACATTCCCGTGCACCTTGGCTCGATGGGGGAGTCCATCAAGGAGGTGCTACGGCGCCGTAGCGGCGAGATGCGGCCGGGCGATGTGTATGCGATCAACGACCCGTACCACGGGGGAACCCACCTCCCCGACGTCACCGTCGTCACCCCCGTCTTCGACACCGACGGGAGCGAGCTGCTGTTTCTGGTGGCCTCCCGCGGCCACCACGCCGAGATCGGCGGCATCACCCCGGGCTCGATGCCCGCCTTCAGCAGCACCATCCAGGAGGAGGGCATCCTCTTCGACAACTGGCTGCTGGTGCGCGACGGCGAGCTGCGCGAGCGCGCGACCCGCGAACTGCTCGCCGCCGGGCCCTACCCGTCCCGCGCACCGGACGCCAACCTCGCCGATCTGCGCGCCCAGATCGCCGCCAACGAGAAGGGAATCCAGGAACTCCGGCGGATGACCGAGCAGTTCGGGATGGACGTCGTCCAGGCCTATATGGGGCACGTCCAGGACAACGCCGAGGAATCGGTGCGGCGGATCATCGCGCGGCTATCGGACGGCAGTTGCCGCTACGAGACCGACAGCGGGGCGGAGATCAGGGTCGCGCTGACCGTCGACCGCGCCGCCCGCAGCGCCGTACTGGACTTCGCCGGCACCTCGCCCCAGCAACCCGGCAACGCCAATGCGCCCAGCTCGGTGGTGATGGCGGCCGTCCTGTACGTCTTCCGCACCCTGGTCGCCGACGACATCCCGCTCAACAGCGGCTGTCTCAAGCCCGTGGAGGTCCGCATCCCGGAGGGCTCGATGCTCGCCCCCGTCTTTCCGGCCGCCACCGTCGCGGGCAATGTGGAGACCTCCCAGGCGGTCACCGGTGCGCTCTACGCCGCGCTCGGTGTCCAGGCCGAGGGCTCGGGCACGATGAACAACCTCACCTTCGGAAACGACCGGGTGCAGTATTACGAGACCGTCGCCAGCGGCTCGGGCGCCGGCGACGGCTTCGACGGCGCGGACGCCGTGCAGACCCATATGACCAACTCCCGGCTGACCGACCCCGAAGTGCTGGAGTGGCGCTACCCCGTCCGCGTCGACAGCTTCGCGATCCGCTCCGGCAGCGGCGGCACGGGGCGCTGGCACGGCGGCTGCGGCGTCGAGCGCCGGCTGCGCTTCCTGGAGCCGATGACCGTCGCCCTGCTGACCAACCACCGCAGAATCGCGCCGTACGGCATGGCGGGCGGCGCCCCGGGTGCGCTGGGCGCCAACTCCGTCGAGCGGGCGGACGGTTCGTGTGAGGAGCTGGCGGGCTGCGACACGGCGGACGTCGGCGTGGACGATGTGCTGGTGCTGCGTACACCGGGCGGCGGCGGATACGGGGCGGCGGACGCGGGCTGACGGACCGGCCGCGCGGGCCTGGGCATCCTCCCCGCGCGGCGCCTCGATAGTCTGGTCGGCCATGGAGCTCATCGATTCGATCAAGGACGTGCGGATTGCCGCCGCCCGGACGTTGGCCACCCGCTCCGGACGGATCGCCGCCGGACGCTGCCTGATCGAAGGTCCGGGCTTGATCCGGCAGCTCCTGGCCGCCGGGACCGCTCCGGAATACGTACTCCGCTCGGCGGGTGCGGACGATCCCGCGCTGCATGCGGAACTGACCGCTGCGGAGGTGCGCGTGCACGCCGTACGGGACGGGCTGCTGCGCAAGGTCACCGGTGGTGGGAAGCCCGTCGACTGGCTGGCGGTGGCTGCGCTGCCGGCCGAAACCCCGGTGGCGGACGCTTACGGCGACTTCGCCGTGGTGTGCGAGCAGGTCGCCGACCCCGGAAATCTCGGGACGATCGTGCGGACCGCACGCGCGCTCGGCGTGCGGGACATCGTGCTCACCGATGAGACGACGGATCTGTCCTCCCGGCGGGTCCTGGACGCGGCACGAGGTGCCGTACTCGGCTGCCGCGTCCGCCGATTCGCCGATCCGGGCGGCGCGTTGGCGTCCTTGCGGGAGTCCGGCTTCCAGATTGTGGTGACCAGCCCCCGGGGAACGCATCTCCAGTCGATGGCCCCACTGCGCGGTCGCAAGGTGGCGCTGGTCGTCGGGAACGAGACGGACGGCGTCAGTGCGGCCACGCTGGCCGCGGCCGATCTGGTGGTACAGATCCCGATGGCCGGTGCGGTGGAATCACTCAACGTCGGGGTGGCCGCCGGCATCAGCATCTACGAACTACGAATGAAGGCGATCCTGGCCATGCTGACCGACCGGATCCGCGACACCCTCGGCCGCAACCTCACCGCGGCCGCTCACCTGGTGCGACAGGCATTCGATGCCCATCTGCGCCGGATCGGCGACCTGGACAGCTCCCAGGCGGTGCTGCTGATGGTGCTCGCCTGCGAGCGCAGCACCCCGCTGGAGCAGCTGCGCCGCGATGTCGGCGTCGGCACCGACGAGTTGCAGGCACTGCTGGCACCGCTGTGCGACCGCGGCTATGTGACGCAAGGCCAGGACGACGTCACGATCACGCGCGAGGGGGAGCAGGCCATCGCCGCGCTGTGGGCGGTACAGGAACGCGTCGAGGACGGCTTGTACGACGGCTTCACCCCCGCTGAACGCGATCAGCTGCGGGAGTTGCTGCACCGCGTCCAGAACAACGCGGTGCGCCTTGCGAGTTCCCCGGTTGGCCAGGGCGTCGCTGCGGACGCGCCCTAGCGCATCCGGAGGAACCGTACCGGTGTCCCCGGTACGGCCTGGGCCGCCGGCGCCAGGTAGCGCTCGGGGACGACACCGACGACCGGGTAGCCGCCGGTCGTGGGGTGGTCGTGGAGGAAGAGGACCGGCAGGCCGTCGGGCGGGACCTGGAGGGCGCCCAGGGGCATGCCCTCGCTGGGGAGTTCGCCGGTCCGGGCGCGTTCCAGGGGCGGGCCTTCGGTGCGCAGGCCGATGCGGTTGCTGGCCGGGGAGACGCGGAAGCGGCCGGTGGTGAGGGTGTGCAGACCGGCGTCGGTGAACCAGGCGTCGCGGGGGCCGGGCAGGAACGGCAGGAGGAGCTCCGTCACCGGGCCGCGGTGCGGGATGGCATCGGCGGTGGCCGGCGGGCCGTGCGGGTCGCCCAGCGGGAGGACCGTGCCCTCGGTGAGCGGGTCGGGGCCCAGGCCGGAGAGCAGATCGGCGGCGCGGCTGCCGAGGACCGGTTCGGTGTCGATGCCCCCGGCGAAGGCGAGGTGGGAGCGCAGTCCGTGGGTGGCCGGCCCCGCGTCCAGGACGGCGCCCGCCGGGACGCGGACCGGTGCGCCCCAGGGGACGGGGCGGCCGTCGACGGTCACCGGGCAGGGCGCGCCCGTGACGGCGACGGTGGTGGTGGTACGGACGCGCAGGGCGCAGCCCGTGAGGGTCGTCTCCAGGGTGGCGGCGGAACGATGGTTGCCGACCAGGCGGTTGGCGAGGCGGTGCGCGGGTTCGTCGAGGGCGCCTGCCCGCGGCACACCGAGGTGGGCATGGCCGGGCCTGCCGAGGTCCTGGACGGTGGTGAGCGCACCGGCCCGGACGACCGAGAAGGCGCGGTCGGTCATCGGGTGGTCTCCTGCGGGACGAAACGGACACGGGTGCCGGGTGTGAGCAGCGCGGCGGGTTCGCGGCGCGGGTCCCACAGGACGGTGTCGGTGGTGCCGATCAACTGCCAGCCGCCGGGGGAGGAGCGCGGGTAGACGCCGGTGTACGGGCCGGCGAGGGCGACCGAGCCGACCGGGACCTTGGTACGGGGAGTGTCCCGGCGCGGTACGTGCAGCGGCTCGGGCAGTCCGGTCAGGTAGCCGAAGCCGGGGGCGAAGCCGCAGAAGGCGACATGGAACTCCGTGGTGGAGTGCCGCCGCACCACCTCGTCGGGGGTGCAGTCCCACAGGGCGGCGACATCCGAGAGGTCGGGGCCGTCGTAGCGGACCGGGATCTCCACGGCGGGCCGGTCGCCGGTGGTGAGCGGGGGAATGTCCCAGGCGGCGAGCTCGGCGATCAGCCCGCGGGGGTCGGCGAGACCGTCCAGGAGCACCGTACGGGCGGCCGGCACGATCTCGCGCAGCGGCGGCAGGGCGCCGTCGGCGGCCCGGCGCAGCAGTTCGGCGTGCAGCGCCTCGACCTCCTCGGCGCTGTCCAGCTCGATGAGCAGGCCGTGTTCACCGACGGGCAGCGGCCTCATGCAAAACTCCGCAGATGTACGCCGGCCGCGGCCAGCTCGGACCGTACGCGCCGGGCGAGGTCCGCGGCGCCGGGGGTGTCGCCGTGCAGGCACAGCGAGCGGGCCGTGATGCCGATGCGCCGGCCGTCGCGGGAGGTGACGGTGTGGTCGCGGGCCATGCCGAGGGCCCGCTTGACGACCGCGTCGGCGTCGTGGATCACCGCGTCCGGTTCACGGCGGGGGACGAGGGTGCCCTCGTCGGTATAGGCGCGGTCGGCGAAGGCCTCACCGACGACGGGCAGTCCGGCCCGCCGGGCGGCCTCGTGCAGCCGCGAGCCGGGCAGGCCGAGGACCGGCAGTCCGCCGCCCGCGGCGAGGATGCCGTCGATGACGGCACCGGCCTGTTCCCCGTCATGGACACAGCGGTTGTAGAGCGCGCCATGGGGTTTGACATAGCCGACCCGGGCGCCGGCGGCGCGCGCGAAGATCTCCAGCGCACCGATCTGGTAGGTGATCTCGGCGGACAGTTCGTCCGGCGGTACCTCCATCGTGCGGCGGCCGAAACCGGCGAGGTCGCGGTAGGAGACCTGGGCGCCGATGACCACGCCGCGCTCGGCGGCCAGTTCGCACACCCGGCGCATCGTGGCCGGGTCGCCGGCGTGGAAGCCGCAGGCGACATTGGCGCTGGTGACGACGGAGAGCAGGGCCTCGTCGTCGGTGAGCTGCCAGCGGCCGAAGCCTTCCCCGAGGTCGGCGTTGAGGTCGATGACGGGAGGGGGCGCCGCGCCGCCGGTCATGCCGGAACCTCGCTCCGCTCGGCCCCGCATGCGCGCGGCGGGCACCTTTCCACGGTGGGCTGCTCGCTGCGCTCGCTCATGTGTGTCCGTTCCAGAGGTGCTCGGTGCCGGGCGGGCGTGAGGCGCAGGCGCGGCGGCCCGTTCGCGGGCAGGGGCGGGCGGGGGCGTTCCGGGCCGGCCGGCCCGTATCCGTAGTGACTCGCCCCCGAGGGCAACTAGAGCCGACCGGCATGGAGGACAACGTAGGGGATCGTTGAACGATCCGACAAGAGGTGCACTGCATCCGAGAGGGGATGCGTTGTTTTGTTCCCTCATCTGGGATTGACTCTCGCTCACACGACACCGGGACGGCCTCGATCGCCGCCCGGTACGGCGCGAGAGCGGGGAGCGGTATGGCGGGCGGAGCGGCGAAGAACGATCAGTGGCGGCTCACCGAGGTCGCGGATCTGGAGGGAGACCGCGCCCTGCTGGGGCGCTCCAGCACGGCCGAGCGGGTCGCCGACATCCTGCGCGACCGGATCACCGAGGGCTACTTCCCGCCCGGCGCCCGGCTCTCGGAGGAGAGCATCGGCGGCGCGCTGGGCGTCTCGCGCAACACGCTGCGGGAGGCGTTCCGGCTGCTGACGCACGAGCGGCTGCTGGTGCACGAACTCAACCGCGGGGTGTTCGTCCGGATGGTGACGGTCGAGGACCTGGAGGACATCTACCGGGTGCGCATGCTCGTCGAGTGTGCGGCGGTACGGGGCCTGGGGCAGGGGCCCTACGACACCGGTGCGACCGACGCCATCGCGGCGATCGAGGCCGCTGTGCAGGCCGGCGAGGCCGCCTCCGGGGGCCGGGAGTGGCAGGCGCTCGCCACCGCCAATATTCGTTTTCACCAGGGAGTCGTGGCCCTGGCGGGCAGCCCGCGCACGGATGAGCTGATGCGGGGTGTGCTCGCCGAACTCCGGCTGGTCTTCCATGTCATGGCCGACCCCCGGCGCTTCCATGCGCCCTATTTGACACGTAATCGACAGATTGTCGAGGCGCTGCAGGCGGGTGATGCCGCCGAGGCCGAGCGGCTGTTGCTGTCATACCTGGAGGACTCGCGCAGTCAGCTGTCGGGGGCGTACGCGCAGCGCATCGCGGAGGGGTGAGATCCGCGGCGGGGGTCGCCGCGAGGTCCGCCACGAGCGGTGCCGTGGGGGCAGCTTGAGATCCGTCCCCGCAGACCCCTTGTCGGATCGTTGAACAATCGCCTAGCCTCCGCTGCAATCTCTTCATCTCCTCGCGGACCCGAGTGGGTCCCCGTACGCGGAAGGCGGATCCATGATCGTGCTCCTCGGCGTGCTCGTGGTCGTGATCGGCTTCGCCACGAAACGCAACCCCTTGCTGGTCGTGGGGGTGGCCGGTATGGCGACCGGCCTCCTCGGAGGGCTGTCGCCGGGCAAGGTGCTCGCGGCGTTCGGTGACGGCTTCGCCGGCAGCCGGGCGGTGACGATCTTCGCGATCACGCTTCCGGTCATCGGCCTCCTGGAGCGCTACGGCCTCCAGGAGCAGGCCCGTCGCCTCATCGCCCGGTTCGCCCGGCTCACCACGGGACGCTTCCTGGCGCTCTACCTCGGTCTGCGGCAGATCGGTGCCGCGGTCGGGCTGACCAATGTCTTCGGCCACGCCCAGACGGTCCGCCCGCTCGCCGTCCCGATGGCCGAGGGAGCTGCCGAGCGCAAATACGGCGAACTCCCGGACCGGACACGGGAGAAGGTCAGGTCGTTCGCCGCCAGCGCGGACAACATCGGCCTCTTCTTCGGCGAGGACGTCTTTCTCGCCGTCGGCTCGATCCTGCTGATCACCGGCTTCGTCAACACCACCTACGGGACCCACCTCGAACCCCTGCAGCTCGCGCTGTGGGCGATCCCCACCGCGCTGTGCGCCTTCGTGGTCCACGGCTGGCGACTGCTGCGCCTGGACCGCCAGTTGGAACGCGAGCTGCTCACCGCCAACGTCCACAACACCGCCGCAGCGGAGGCCGCCCAGTGATCAAGGCAGAGTGGTTCTACTGGCTGGTCGGCCTCAGCTTCCTGGTGATGGCCTCCCAGATGGTCACCGACCGCAGCAACCCCAAGCGCTTCGGCACCGGCGCCTTCTGGGGCCTGATCGGCGCCGGCTTCATCTACAGCAGCTGGGTCGTCACCAAGCAGGCGCCGGCCGAACCGCTGGGCGTCGCGGTGCTCGTCATGGCCTGCCTGGCCGGCTTCGGCTTCACCGGACGCGGCACCCCGCGCACCACCACCCCGGAGCAGCGCGCCGCCAGCGCAGCCAAGCTCGGCAACAAGCTGTTCATCCCGGCGCTCACCATCCCGGCCGTCGCCATGGCGTGCGCCATCGGCGTCAAGCACCTGTCCTTCGGGGGCGAGCCGGTCCTCCAGGAGGGCAGCGAGACCATTCTGGGCCTGGGGATCGGGGCCGTCGTCGCCCTCGTCGTCGGCATGATCATGCTCCGCGAGAAGCGGGTCTCCGTGCCCGTGCAGTCCGGCCGCTCCATGCTGGAGGCGATGGGCTGGGCGATGCTGCTGCCGCAGATGCTGGCCACGTTGGGCGCCATCTTCCAGGTCTCCGGCGTCGGCGCCCAGGTCGGCAAGCTCGCCACCTCCGTACTGCCCGAGGACTCGCTCTACATCGCGGTCGTCGTCTACTGCGTGGGCATGTTCGCGTTCACCATGATCATGGGCAACGCCTTCGCCGCCTTCCCTGTGATGACCGCCGCCGTCGGCTGGCCGGTCCTGATAGGCCACTTCGACGGCAACCCCGCCGCCGTCCTGGCCATCGGCATGCTCGCCGGATTCTGCGGCACCCTCGTGACGCCCATGGCCGCCAACTTCAACATCGTTCCGGCGGCCCTGCTGGAACTGAAGGACCAGTACGGGCCCATCAAGGCGCAGCTGCCCACCGCGGGGGTACTGCTCGGCTGCAACATCCTGATCATGGCGCTGTTCGCCTTCTGAACCGGCTCCGGGCGCCGTGCCGCACTCCGCGGCACGGTGCCCCCGACCACTGCTCGCTGCCTCCGACGCCGGACGCACCGCACCGAGGATGACCGTATGACCCGGGTACTGCTGACCGGATTTGCACCCTTCGACGGCGAATCCACCAACCCCTCCTGGCAGGCGGTACGCGCCGCCGCGGACGAACCGCCCGCCGGCATCGAGGCCTTCGCCGTCGAGCTGCCCTGCGTCTACGGAGCGTCGGTGGCGGTGCTGCGTGCCGCGATCGAGGAGACCCGCCCCGAGATAGTGGTGTGCGTCGGCCAGGCGGGCGGCCGCCCCGACATCACCGTCGAACGCATCGCCATCAACGTCGACGACGCCCGTATCCCCGACGTCTCGGGCGCCGAACCGGTCGACGAGGCGATCGTGCCCGGCGGCCCCGCAGCGTACTTCTCCACCCTGCCGGTCAAGGCATGTGTGGCGGCCGTCCGCGCCGCCGGGCTGCCCGCCTCCGTCTCCAACACCGCGGGCACCTTCGTCTGCAACCACGTCTTCTACGGCCTCGCCCACCTCATCGCCACCGAACTGCCCGGCGTGCGCGGCGGGTTCGTCCATGTGCCCTACGCGCCGGAGCAGGTCGTCGACCGCGCCCAGCCGTCGCTGCCTGCCGACGCGGTGGCCCGGGCCCTGCGGGAGATCGCGGTCACCGCCGCGCACACCCGCACCGACCTCCGCGTCGCCGGAGGGGCCACCCATTGAGCGGCGGCACCGGACCGGCGCCGGGGGCCACCGCACCAGGCGGCCGCTCGCCGCGGGCCACGCCGTAGACTGACGCGCCGGCCCGGCGAGTGGTCCGTCAACGGATCCACCAGCGGTTCCACCCATGAGCGGATCCGCGCCGTTTCGTCCGTTGTCAGTGCGAGCGCCTACTCTGTGCGACGTGACTTTTCCCGCCCCGGGGGCCGCTGCGCCCCAGCTCAACGGCCCGAACCGGCCCGCGCCGGGCCCGGCCGCCGACGAAGGCCTGGCCCGTCGGCTGCGCGCCCTGGCGTGCACCGCGCCGCTGCACGACCTCGACGTGCGCAAGGCCAACCTCGCGGGCGAGTACGGGGTCTACGCCATGGCGGAGGTGGCGCTGGCCATCATCGATCTCGTCACCCTCAACATGGACTTCGACACCGGCGCCGACCACGAGGAGATAGTGGCGAAGGTGCTCCCGCGGGTCGCCGCCCAGGCTTCCCGCCGTCCCACGGGTGAGCACGAGCGGGTGGCCCGCTGGGTGCTGGAGAACCTGATCAACGTCGGCAGCGTGGACCGTGGCTTCCGGGCCGTCTACGGCACCTTCAACACCGACGGCCGGTATGTCCGCCGCGACTACGACTTCAAGCTCATCGAGGAGGTCCCGGGCGCCGGCGGCAGCGTCTTCCTGCGGGCCACCGACGAAGCGGTCAACGTCCTGGTCGGCGCGCTCGACACGGACGTCACCAGCGCGCAGATCGCCGCCGAGGTCAAGCTGGAGGTGCTGATCAACCGTGGCCGGCTGGCCGACGCCCAGCTCGCCGCCGAGCAGGCCCGCTACCGCACCGTGCAGTACGCCGAGACGCTGCGCAGAACCCTGGACGCCACCCGCCGCAACGTCCGCGCCGTGGACTGGCTGGAGACCGTCCCGGACATGATCAACGAGGCGCTGGACCACGTCGCGGACCGCTACCGCCACGAGAACGCCATCCTGACGAACATCCGCAAGGCCCGTGACGAGACCGAGGAGCCCGAACACAAGCGCCGCGCCGCCGAGCTCGTCGACATCGTCAAGGACTGCATCCGCCGCCACACCCAGCTCCAGTCCCGCCTGCTGGAGGCCGGACCGCTTTTCCGCGCCGAGCAGGACCGCCAGGCCTTCGCCACCCCCGCCGCCCGCTCCGGGCTCGACCTGTACGGCCAGCTCGTCGCCCCCCTGCTGCCGCTCCCCGCCGAGCGGGCCATCCGCGTCACCGACGCCTTCTTCGCCCATGGCACGGGCCTGCGCACGCCCTCGGCCGTCCGGATCGGCGATCTCGTCGAGGTGCTGCTCACCCCGCCCGTGGAGCGCGAGCACCTCGGTGCCGAGATGCCCGAGCCCGATCTGGTGACGACGCCCGACGACAGCCGCTTCAGCGAGGCTCAGCTCGACGCCGCGATGGCACTGCTCGATCTGCCCGCCGACGCCCCCCGCAGGCTCTCCGGACTGCTCGCCGAGGCGCGCCGCGGCGATCCCGAACTCCCCTACCTCGTTGCCCTGTTGGCGGTACACGCCGCCAGCCCGCCGGTCGGCACGGCGTACCGCCAGGGTGAGCAGCAGCTCCTGTTCGCCGTCGACGACGGCACCGAGCTGACCGACCCCGAGTTCGGCGGCGCCGACCTCATCGTCGGCACCGCCCTGCTGGACTCCGCCGGAATGGCCGCGGACCGCTCGGAGGTGGCGTGATGGTGTCCCGCACCCAGGGCGGCCGGCCGGCGAACGGCATGGCGCGCCCGGTCCGGCAGGGCCCCGGCGCGCCGGGCGGCCGCCCGCAGCCGTGCCGGCCAGAGATTTCCGAGACCGTCCCCCGCAAGGAGCTAGTTCCGTGACCCAGTACGACGAGGCGCCGGACCCGGCGTCCGGGCCCGGTGAACCGGGCCGGGTCGCGCCCACCGCCGACGCCGAGCCGGCCGCGGCGGGGCCCGCCCCCGAGTTCTCGGCAGCTCCCACACCCCCGGCTTCGTTCGAGCGGGGGGACCCCCATGAGCAGGGGAGGCCCCCCTCCCTCACCCCGGCCGATACCGCCGACGCCGCACGGCTGGTCTCCTTCGGCCTCCAGCCCAAGCTGCTGCCCGCCCGCGACGCCGAATACGGCGAACTGCTGCGCCGCTATCGCGACGAGCCCACCTTCGCCCGGCTCGCCGACGCCGTCGCCACCGGACTCGGGCTGGTCGTCCTGGAGGTCTCCACCCGCGCCGGGATGGCCGTCACCGCCGACGAGGACTCCGTCTTCGCCGTACGGATGGGTGACTATGCGCGTCGGGCCTCCGCCGACTCCGCCGACCGCTTCCTGCACGGCCTGGCCCATCTCGCCGTCGCCGCACTGGCCTTCCCGCGCCCCGAAGACCTCGCCGACGACGGCTATATCGGCCGGATCACCGTCAACGGCGTCGACGCCTTCGTCCGGCAGGCCTGCCGCCGCCTGGAGGAGCGCGCCGAGCAGGAGGGCGAGAACACCGACCCGGCCACCGACGCCCCCGGCCTGGAATCCGCCTGGCGCGTCTACGCGCGGCGCAGCGCGACCGGCGCCACCAAGGACGCCCGCCGGCTGGCCGGTTCGACCACCGGCATCATCGCCAAGGCCGTCACCTTCCTCGTCGACTCCGGCTTCCTTCAGCGCACCGGTGACGACTCCGGCGGCGCCTACCGCACCACCGCCCGCTATCAGCTCCAGGTCCGCGACATGGCCGGCAGCGCCGCCATGACCGAGCTGCTGGAGCTGGGCATCGTCCCCGTCGCCGACGGCAGTGCCGCGCTGCTGCCGGGCGAGGACACCGACGACCTCGACCTGGTCTCCGACGCCGGACTGCCCTTCCACTCCGGATGACGGGCCGGCCCTTCGACCACTGACGTTCCGGCCGACCGGCCGACCGGCCACCGATAGTGCCGACCGACGACGACCGACTGCTCCGACCGACGACGACCTGCCGCTCCGCTCCGACCGACGACCACCGCCCGCTCCGCCCCGGCCGACCGGCCACCGCCCGCCCCGACCGACGACCACCTGCCGCTCCGCTCCGGCCGACCTTCCCACCGCCCCGGCTCCCCCCACCCACGAACCCACCCCCGCCCCCTCCCCCCGAAGGGGGAGGAGGGGGAGGGGGCGGGAGAGCAGCACCGCCCCTTCCCGACACGACAACGAGAGTCCGCCATGTACGAGCTGTCCCGGGTCCGCCTCTACTCCATCGGGCCCGCCGGTGCGCGCTATGCCGACACCGTGCTGGACCTGCGCGGAGTCGGTGCGCCCGTGCCCCAACCGGCCCCGGCCCAGGCGGACTTCTTCGAGGACGAACCGGTCGGCCCGCCGCGCCGCCCGGCGCCGGCGGGTGTGCTCTTCCTGGAGAACGGCGGCGGCAAGTCCGTCCTGCTCAAGCTGATCTTCTCGGTGATGCTGCCCGGCCACCGCAACACCCTCGGCGGCGCCAGCTCCGGCGTCCTGCGCAAGTTCCTGCTCGCCGACGACTGCGGCCATGTCGCCCTGGAGTGGCAGCACGTCCTCACCGGCGAGAGCGTGGTCGTCGGCAAGGTCAGCGAGTGGCGCGGCCGGCAGGTCTCCAACGACCCCCGGAAGTTCGCCGAGGCCTGGTACAGCTTCCGGCCCGGCCCCGGTATGAGCCTGGACTCCCTCCCCGTCGCCGAGGCCACCGTCGTCCGTCCCCGCCAGGAGAGCGGCGAGGGCAGCTCCGGAGCCCAGGGCCGCCGGCGCACGATGAAGGGCTTCCGCGACGTCCTCACCGAGGCCGGCAAGCACTACCCCAACCTCGACGTCGTCTGGGAAGAGATCCACGAACGCTGGAACGAACACCTCGGCGCGCTCGGTCTGGACCCCGAGCTCTTCCGCTACCAGCGGGAGATGAACGCGGACGAGGGTGAGGCGGCCGGCCTGTTCGCGGTCAAGAACGACTCGGACTTCACCGACCTGCTGCTGCGCGCCGTCACGGACACCCGTGACACCGACGGCCTCGCCGACCTGGTGCACGGCTTCGCCCACAAGCTCGGCCGGCGCGCCGAGCTCACCGCCGAGCGGGACTTCACGGCCGGCTCCCTCGACCTGCTCTCCCGTATCGCCGACGCCGCCGAGCAGCGCGAGCGCGCCCGCGAGGTGCATGCGGGCGCCGAGCGCCGCACCCGCGGCCTCGCCCAGCGGCTCCACGCCCGCGGCACCGAAGAGCGCGGCCGCGCCGCCGAGCTGGCCGAACAGGTCGCCGCCGCGGCCCATCGCGTCACCGACGCCGAGCGCGTCCGCGAGCGCCGTTCCCTGGTCTCCGCCGAACTCGCCTACCGGCACGCCTCGCTGGCGCTGGCCGCCGCGGAGAAGGGCGCCGCCGCCCAGCGCCGCGAGCTGAACGACGCCCGTACGCTGCACAGCGCCTGGCAGGCGGCCGAGACCGCGCTGCGGCACCGCGCCGCCGCCGACCGCGCCGCGCGGGTCGCCGTCGCCATCCGCGAGGCCGAGCGGGACGCCGCCCCCGCGCTCGCCGCCCGGGCCACCGCCGCCGCCGACCTCGTACGCGCCCTGCATGCCGCGGCCGAGGCCGGTGAGCAGGTCGCCAACGAGGAGGAGGAACGCTCCGCCGCCCTCCAGGAGGCCGGTGAGTCCGCGCACCGCGACGCCACCACGTCCGCCACCCACGCGCAGCGCGCCCGCAGTGAAGCCGACCACCTCAAGCAGCGGCTGGCCGAAGTTGCCGAGGAGACCGCCGAAGCCGTCCGGGCCGGCTGGCTGGACGACAGCGCCCCCGACGCCGACCCGGCCCGTGCCGCGCTCGCCGCTTCGGACGCCGAGAAGACCGCCGTTGAGGCCTGGGACTCGGCCCGTGAGGCCGCCCGGCAGGCCACCGACCAAGCCCGGGAGGCCACCGCCCGGCACGCCGCCGCCGAGCTGGCGGCGGCCCGCGCCGAGGACGCCGCGCAGGCCGCCGGGCGCGCCTACGACGCCGAGCGACGGGCCGCCGAGTCCATCGGCGCCGAGCAGCGGCTCGCCGACCTCCTGGGACTCCCGCAGGCCGAGGCCAAGCCGCTCGGCGTGCCCGGCCCCCGTACGGCCACGCCCGGCACGGACCGGGCCGCCCCGCGCCGTCCCGGCGGCCCGCTCACCGCCGAGGAACTCGACCGCAACGCCGACGAGCTGCACGAGCTGCTGGAGGAGGGCGTCGCCGCCGCCGAACGGCAGCTGTTCGACCTGCGCACGGCCGCCGCCGACGACGCCCGGATCCTCGGCGCGCTGGGCGACGGCGGACTGCTGCCCCCGGGCCCCGATGTGCTGGCCGCCGTGGAGTATCTCGGCGAGCACGGCGTGCCCGCGCTGCCGGGCTGGCGCTATCTCGCCCAGTCCGTCGACCCCGCCGACCACACCCGGGTGCTCGCCGCCCGCCCCGAGCTCGTCGACGGCGTGATCATCACGGACCCGGACACCCATGCGCGGGCCCGCGAGGTACTCGCCCAGGCCGCGTTGCTGCCGCGTTCGGCCGTCGCGGTCGGTACCGCGGCCGCGCTGCTCGCGCCCACACCCGCCTCTGACGAGCGGGACTCCGGCGTCTTCCTCGTCCCGCCGAACCCGGCGATGCACGACGAGTCCGCCGCTGACGAGGAGCGCCAGGCGCTGCGGGCGCGCGCCATAGAGCGCGACGAGGAGATCCGGGGGCTGGCCGCCCGGCTCGCCGGGGACCGTGCGCTGGCCGCCCGGCTCGGATCGTGGCGTGCGGGCTGCCCGGCCGGCCGCCTCGGTGAACTGGCCGCCGCCGCGGACGAGACCCGTACGGCAGCGGAGGAGGCCGCCGCCGAGCTGGCCGGGGCCCGTACCGCCCGCGCCGAGACCGATGAGGTCGCGGCCGAGGCCACCGGGGTGCGGGACGAGCGCCAGGAGGCCGCCCAGCGCGCCCGGCGCGCCGCCGACCTGCTGGCGGGGCTCGCCCACCGGCTGCGGGAGCGTGCCTCCTGGCAGTCCCGGATGCGTGAACTCGCCGATGAGGCGGCCGAGTTCGAGGCCCGCGCCGAGGAGTGCGTGGACCGCGCGCGGGCCGCCGACGAGGACCGCAGGGCCACCCAGCGGGCCGCCGACGACGCCCGGCGCACCGCCCGCGCACTGCGCGCCGAGCGTGCCGAGATCGCCGGCGTACCGGACGACGTGGGGGAGGCCCCCGAGGGCGCGAGCGCCTCGCTGCCGGCGCTGCGCGAGGCCTACCGCGCGGCCTCCCAGCTCTACGAGAAGGTCGGCGTCGGCGCCGATCTGCGCGCCGAACAAGCCCGCGCCGAGGGGGACGAGAGCGCCGCCCTGGCCGAGCTGAACCGCCTCACCAACAAGGTCCGCACCCGCGCGGAGACGCTGCTGGAGAGCCCGGACGCCGCCGACGGCCCCTCCCGGCAGGCCGCCGCGGCCCGCGCCGAATCGTTGGTGCAGATGCTGGAGACCCGCGCCTCGGCCGCCAGTGAACAGCTCGGCAGGCTGCGCGGTGAGGCCGAGCGGCTGGCCCCCACCGACGGTGAGACACACACCGAGCTGCCGGACGAGCTGGTGCCTAAGGACGCCGATCGCGCCAAGGAGCTGCTGCGCACCGCCTCGGGTGAACTGGCCACCGCCGCCGAGGCGCTGGAGGCCGCCCGCGATCGGCACGAGGAGCTGCTGCGCGGCCACCGCGCCGCCGAGGACGCCGCGGGCGGCTTCGACGAGACCGCCGCCCTGCTGCGTGATCTGCTCCGTGACCACCAGGACGCCGACGACCCGGCGGACGGGCGGACCGAGCCGTACGCCGGCCGGCTGGACGAGGCCCGGCAGGCCGCCGCCGAGTCCCGCCGCTCGCTGCGTGGCTGTGCCGCCGACCTCTCCACCGCCGAGTCCGCGGTGCGCGAGGCGAGCGACATCCTCGTACGGCACGCCAACTCCACCCGCTACGAGCAGGTGCGCACCCCCGCCCGCCAGCAGATCCGCGAGCTGCCCGCCGCGGCCCTGCCGGACCATGCCGCCAAGTGGGCGGAGGCCTTCGCACCCCGGCTGCGGGTGCTCAGCGACGAGTTGGAGCAGCTGGAGCGCAACCGCGACTCCATCGTCGACCGGCTGCGCGGGCTGGTCGAGTCGTCGCTGACGACACTGCGCTCCGCCCAGCGGCTGTCCCGGCTGCCCGAGGGGCTGGGGGAGTGGTCCGGGCAGGAGTTCCTGCGGATCCGCTTCGAGGACCCCGACCAGGCCACGCTCGCCGAGCGGCTCGGTGAGGTGATCGACGAGGCGACCCGTGCGGCCGTCAAGAAGAACAGCGATCTGCGGCGGGACGGGATGTCCCTGCTGCTGCGCGGGGTCGGCGCGGCGCTGCAGCCGCGCGGGGTGGCCGTGGAGATCCTCAAGCCGGACGCGGTGCTGCGCGCCGAGCGGGTGCCGGTCGGGCAGATGGGCGATGTCTTCTCCGGTGGCCAGCTGCTGACCGCGGCCATCGCGCTGTACTGCACGATGGCGGCGCTGCGCAGCAACGACCGGGGCCGGGACAAGCAGCGGCACGCCGGCACGCTGTTCCTGGACAACCCCATCGGCCGCGCCAACGCGACCTATCTGCTGGAGCTCCAGCGCGCCGTCGCCGACGCGCTGGGCGTCCAGCTGCTGTACACCACCGGTCTCTTCGACACCACGGCGCTCGCCGAGTTCCCGCTGGTCATCCGGCTGCGCAATGACGCGGACCTGCGGGCCGGGCTGAAGTACATCAGCGTCGAGGAGCATCTGCGGCCGGGCCTGCCGCAGCCGGACCCTTCCGGTGAGGCGGTGCACGGTCAGATCACGGCGACGCGGATGTACCGCCGCCCGGAGGATCCGGTCCCCGGGGAGCAGGCGGACGAAGCCGCCGGATGATCAGGGCGCCGAGGCCTGCGGGCGGAGTCGGGCGGAGCCGGGAAGCACCGCGCTAGACCACCACCACCGACCGCAGGACCTCCCCGCGCTGCATCTTCGCGAAGGCCGCTTCGAGGTCGTCGAGGGCGATCGTCTCGCTGATGAACCGCTCCAGGTCGAGCTTGCCGCTCAGGAACAGATCGATCAGCACCGGGAAGTCGCGGCTGGGCAGACAGTCGCCGTACCAGGACGATTTGAGTGCGCCGCCGCGTGAGAAGAGGTCGATGAGCGGCAGCTCGATCCGCATGTCCGGGTCGGGCACACCGACCTGGACGAGCGTGCCGGCCAGATCGCGCATATAGAACGCCTGCCGGTAGGTCTCCGGTCGGCCCACCGCATCGATCACCACATCGACGCCGTGCCCACCGGTGAGCGCGCGGACCGCCTCGACGGGGTCCGTACCACGGGAGTTGACGGTGTCGGTGGCGCCGAACCGCTCGGCGGCGTCCAGCTTGCCGTCGTCGAGGTCGACGGCGATCACGCGTCGTGCGCCGGCCCGCGAGGCGCCCGCGATCGCGGCGTTGCCGACGCCGCCGCAGCCGATGACGGCGACGGTGTCCCCGCTGCCCACCCCTCCGGTGTGCACGGCCGCGCCGTACCCGGCCATCACCCCGCAGCCGATCAGGCCCGCGGCCTCCGGGCGTGCCGAGGGATCGACCTTCACCGCCTGCCCGGCGGCGACCAGGGTCTTCTCGGCGAAAGCGCCGATGCCCAGCGCCGCGGTCAGTTCCGTACCGTCCTGCAGGGTCATCGGCTGGGCGGCGTTGCGGGAGGCGAAGCAGTACCAGGGGCGGGCGCGACGGCAGGCACGGCACTGTCCGCAGGGCGCCCGCCAGGCCAGCACCACGTAGTCACCGGGCGCCAGGTCCGTGACACCGGGGCCGACGGCCTCGATGACCCCCGCCGCCTCATGGCCGAGCAGATAGGGGAAGTCGTCGCCGATCGCGCCGTCGCGATAGTGCAGATCGGTGTGGCACACCCCGCAGGCCTGCACGGTCACGAGCACTTCGCCCGGACCGGGATCGGGTACGAGGATCGGCAGCACCTCGACGGGGGCGCCCTTCTTGAGGGCGACGACGGCGCGGGCTTCGTGCGGCATGTCTCACTCCTAAAACAGCGCCTGCGGGGCGGCAGGGCGGGTAGCACGCGTGAGGTGGCACGGATGCCTGTGAGGGGTTGGAGTGGTGCGCGGTGCGAGGAGCGGGGACAGCGGTGGAGGACGCTCCACCTCTGTCTCCCTGTTGCCTATAGTGCGCTGGGTTGCGCTATAGGAGACATGCTGGAAGTCGGGTCAGGGATCCGTCAAGGGGGATTTTTCGCTACCCGGCTCAACCCGCGTACCCCATCAGGCGGGAGAGCTCCGCGGCCGCCTTCGCGGACCGCTCCGCGAGCTCCGGCAGCAGATGACGCTCCATCCGGTACGCGGGGCCCGAGACGCCGATCGCGCCGATCACCGCGCCGTCGTGCGCCCGGACCGGTGCCGCCACCGCGTTGAGCCCGATCTCCAACTCCTCGTTGGTGCAGGCGAATCCGTCCGCGAGCACGGCGGTGAGCTGCTCGCGCAGACCGGCCGCCGTGGTCAGGGTGGTCTCGGTGAACCGCGGCAGCTTGCGGGTCGCCAGGGTCTCCCGGCGCTTCGGCGGCAGATGCGCCAGCAGCACCTTGCCGCTGGCGGTGGCGTGCAGCGGGGTGCGGCGGCCCAGCCAGTTGTACGCGGTGACCGCGGCGGAGCCCCTGGCCTGCATGATGTTGACCGCCGCATCACCGTCCAGCACCGCGATGTTGGCGGTCTCCCCGGTGTCCTCGGCGAGCGCGCGGCACACCGGCTGGCCCTCCTGCGAGATGTCCAGCCGGATCGCGGCGGCGCCGGCCAGCCGCAGCACCCCGGCGCCGAGGTAGTACTTCCCGCGGTCCCTCTCCTGCTCCACCAGCCCGCGGTTCTCCAGCACCCCGAGGATCCGGAACGCGGTCGATTTGTGGACGCCCAGTTCCTCGGAGAGCTCGGTCACCCCGGCCTCGCCCAGCCTGGCCAGGATCTCCAGCACGCTCACCGCCCGGTCCACGGACTGGACGGATCCCGCCCCGCCGCGCCGTTCCTCGGACCGGTCGTCTGCCGTATCGCTCGTGTTCGACATGGGTCTTTGTGTCACCACCCGGTGGCCCCCGTGGGGCACGTCTGAGGGCATCTGCCGGGAAGCCCTTGACGGCCCGCTTCCCGGCTTGGATTCTGTTGCGCATCGCGCTCTGCGATGCGTTATTCAGAACACATGATACCGATCAGCGAGAGGGGGGCCAGATGATTCCCATCTGCCGCATCGAGGACCTGCCCGAGGGCGAGTCCGTACGGATCGAGATCGACGACGTCACACCGGCCATCGCGGTCTTCCATGCCGAGGGCGGCTACTACGCCATCGACGACACCTGCAGTCATCAGGACGCCTCGCTCTCCGACGGTTGGGTCGAGGGCTGCTTCGTCGAATGCCCGCTGCATGCGGCCCTGTTCGACCTGCGCACCGGGGCTCCGACCTGCCTGCCGGCCCGCCGGCCGGTGCGCACGCACGAGGTCAGTGTCCTGGACGGCATGATTCATGTCCGGCCCGCCGTACGGGAAGAGGCGGTGGCGTAAATACCCGGTCACGGCGAGCGCGCCGTGACCGTCCGAAGCCGAGCGCGGTTCCTCGGTTCCCCCGGAGCCCGGACGGTCCGCGGGGTCCCGGAAGGCCAGGAGTCCTCCGGGGAACCGCCCAGCCCGCCAGCCCGCCAGGTCGTTCAGGCGGCCGCCCGGTCGATCCTCGACGGGCCCTCCCGCGATTCCCTGCGCTGCTGCCGGCGCGCCCGGCGACGCTCGCGGCGCAGTTCCCGGGCCGTACTGCTCGGCTGCGACTGCACCCCGTTGCGCTGCACCCACACCTGACGGGTCACCCAGACATCCAGCACCGCCCAGGTGGCGACCACGGTGCTGGCGACGGTGCTGAGCACGGCGGGGAACGCGAGCCAGGAGCCCGCCAGGGTGCTCAGGAATGCCACCATGGCCTGAACCAGGGTGAGTGCCACGATGATGACGGCGCGCACCGCGGCGGTACGCACCGGATCCGCCATCCGGCGCCGGACCGCCGGCTCCTCCTGCCACAACGGCTCTCTGCCGGTGTCCATGAACGCGTCACACTCCCCGTACTCTCCCCGCGTGTCCGACTCCTCGGTGACTGCCCGGATTTCGCCGGGTACATGCCCCTGGCGTCGCACCCCGTCCTTCCTCATGGTCATGCACCGGGGCCGCGCAGAGTTACCCGGGGTAGAGCAAAACCGGCCAACCCTCCGGCAGGCTGCCGGATGCTGAGGAGGCGGGTCCGGCTCCTCGGTGCGGGCGGGTTGTCCGGGAATCGGTGGACAACTCATGATGATCCCGCCCCGGTTGCTTCCCCGACGTCAGGAGAGGCCTTCGGCTAGGTCACCCGACAGTAGTAGGCTCGCGCCGTTTGTTGACGGAACACCACCCCCCGTGCGCCGGGGTTGACGTAGGGGAGGCCATGCGCTTTCGCGGTAAGTCGGTCCGCCGGAAGATCGTGGCGTTGCTGCTCGTACCGCTGGTGTCCCTGATGTCCATGTGGGCGTTCATGACCTATATCACCGGGCGTGAGGCGAACCAGCTGCTGGACGTCGGCAACATCGTGAAGAATCTGGGCTACCCGGTCGAGGACGTCATCCAGGCCCTCCAGCGGGAGCGCCGGCAGAGCCTGCTGTACCTCGCCGACCGGCGCGGGGCCAATGCGCTCGACCAGCTCCACCGGCAGACCCGGGCCACCGATGAGGCAGTCACCCGGCTGCGCGCCGACATCGACATGCGTGACATCCGCGACGACCTGAGCGCCGGCAACGCCGACCGGATGCACGGCGTCCTCAAGGGCCTGGGCGGACTGGGCTCGCTGCGGGCCCAGATCGAGGACAACACCGTCTCCCGCGACGAGGCCATGGAGAGCTACAACTCCCTGGTCGACCCCAGCTATGACTTCCTCGCCGCGCTCCACGCCCTGGAGAACGTCGAGATGGACAAGCAGGCCCGGGCGCTGGTCAATGTCACCCGGGCCCGGGAGGCGGTCTCCCGCGAGGACGCCCTGATGTCCGCGGTGCTGGTCTCCGGCAGCATGAGCAAGCGCGACCTGCGCGCGCTGTCCGACCGGGTCGCCGAACGCCGGGTCCTCTACAGCACCGGCCTGCCCGCCCTGCCCGCCAAGGACCGTGGTCTCTACGAGGACTACTGGCGCTCCGCGAAGGCCCGCGAGCTGACCTCGTACGAGGACCGGGTGATCGCCGCCGGCGCCCAGGACGGGCCGCACACGGTCAACGCCGAGCGCTGGAACACCGCGGCACGCAAGGTGCTCGGCGACCTTCAGCGGATGGGCAAGGACGCCGGGGACCGCTACCAGGAGCGCGTCGCCCCCGTCGCCATGAACGTCTTGCTCAAGGCTGCCGTCGCCGGCGTCCTCGGCTTCGCCGCGCTGCTGGTCTCGCTGATCGTCTCGTTCCGCATCGGCCGCCGGCATGTCCGGGACCTGATCCGGCTCCGCAAGGCCGCCCATGACGTCTCCGGGGTACGGCTGCCGAGCGTGATGCGCCGGCTGGCGGCCGGCGAACAGGTCGATGTGGAGACCGAGGCACCCCGGCTCGCCTTCGGCCCGGACGAAACCGGCCAGGTCGGCCAGGCACTTCACACCCTCCAGCGGGCCGCGATCGAGGCTGCCGTCAAACAGGCCGAAATGCGCCGTGGCGTCTCCGAGGTGTTCGTCAACCTCGCCCGTCGCAGCCAGGTCCTGCTGCACCGCCAGCTGACCCTTCTGGACGCCATGGAACGGCGCACCGAGGACACCGACGAACTCGCCGACCTCTTCCGGATCGACCATCTGACCACCCGTATGCGACGGCATGCGGAGGGCCTGGTCATCCTCTCCGGCGCGGCACCCTCCCGGCAGTGGCGCAAGCCGATCCAGCTGATGGACGTGGTGCGCGCGGCGGTCGCCGAGGTCGAGGACTACGAGCGGATCGAGGTGCGCCGGCTGCCGCGGCTCGCGGTGGACGGCCCCGCGGTATCGGACCTCACACACCTGGTGGCCGAGCTCCTGGAGAACGCCACCGTCTTCTCGCCGCCGCACACCGCCGTACAGGTCCTGGGCGAGCGGGTCGCCAACGGCTACACCCTGGAGATCCACGACCGCGGTCTTGGCATGGCCCCCGATCTGCTGATGGAGGCCAACCTCCGGCTCGCCGAGACCCCCGAGTTCGAGCTGTCCGACACCGACCGGCTCGGTCTGTTCGTGGTCAGCCGGCTCGCCCAGCGGCAGAACGTACGGGTCTCCCTGCAGCCCTCGCCGTACGGCGGCACCACCGCCGTGGTCTTCGTCCCGGGGGCGCTCCTCACCGAGACCGCCGTCGGCGGCCGGGAGGACGACGACGCGGCGGACGGCCTGCCCGGCGGCCCCGTCGGCAATGAACTGGAGCATGCGGCGGGCAAGTTGGCCGCCCTCTCCCAGGCGCCGCCGCCCCAGCGGGAGCGGCGCGCCCCGGCCATTATCGACGGACCGGTCGAACTGGAGGCGCCGCTCGGCCCGAACGAGCTGGGCCCGGCCGATGACGAGGACAGCGTCTTCCGGAAGCGGGAGCGAGGCCGCAAGGGGCCCGCCGCCGCTCCCGACGCCCCGCGCGGCATCGCACCGGTGCCGCCCGTCCCCGACGGTGAGCAGCACCAGCAGGCCCGGGACCAGGCGCCCGGCGGGCCGGCACCGCTGCCGCGCCGCCCCCGCCCGCCGGTGCTGGTCTCCGATCACGGCCGGACGGTCGACGACAGCGACACGCACGGGAAGCGGGCCGCCGAGCGTCCCGGCCCCGGCCGTCCGCGCCCCGAGCGCTCCGGCTCCGGGGCTTCCTCTGCCGAGCGCTCCGGGGCCCGGCCGTCGTCGGCCGCCGCGCCGCAGGGCCCGGCCGCGGACGGAGCCCGGCCCACCGAGGACCGCGAGGCACCCGCGCCGACCACGGCCAAGGGGCTGCCCCGCCGGGTACGGCAGGCGAGCCTCGCGCCCCAGCTCAAGGCCGATCCCAACGGGCAGGCCGAGACACCGGAGCGGAGCGCACCGGCCGCGGACGACCGTGACGCGGAGGCGGTCCGCGCCCGGATGGCCTCGCTCCAGCGCGGCTGGCAGCGCGGGCGCCGCGACAACGGCGAGGACCGGCGCGGGACCGGAACAGCACCGGGCGAGGACCCGGCAACCGGCGAAACGGCTGCGGCCGGCAGCAGGGTCCGGGACACCACCATCCCGGACACCACCACAGGCCCGGACATCACAGACCCGGACGCCCGTGACACCGCCCCGCAGAACGGCAACGACACGGGCACCACAGCACCACCAGGAACCACATCGGGAGGGGACGGTCCATGACCGCACCGAAGGCAGCAGCTTCCACCGCATCGGTCTCGGAGAAGGGCTCCGGTGAGCTGAGCTGGCTCCTGGACGAGCTGGTCGAGCGGGTCGGCTCCATCCGCAAGGCACTGGTCCTCTCCAGTGACGGGCTGGCCACCGGCGCCTCGAAGGACCTGACCCGCGAGGACGGCGAGCATCTGGCCGCGGTCGCCTCCGGTTTCCACAGCCTGGCCAAGGGCGTCGGCCGGCACTTCGAAGCGGGCCACGTCCGGCAGACCATGGTCGAGCTGGACGAGGCGTTCCTGTTCGTCAGCGCGGCCGGCGACGGTAGCTGCCTGGCCGTACTGGCCGACGCGGACTCCGATGTCGGGCTGATCGCCTACGAGATGACGCTGCTGGTCAAGCGCGTGGGTACGCACCTGGGCACCGCGCCCCGGTCCGGCCTTTCCACCTGAGCGCGACGACGGTGACGCCATGAGCGAGCGCGGCGAGCGAAGAAGCGAGCGGTGCGCGCCGCGCGAGTGCGAGGCCGAGCGAAGCGAGGTTTCGGCATGAGCGACCAGGACCGCCGGGCGGCGCGGGACCGGGAAGCGGCCCGCTGGTTCGACGACGACGCGGGCCCGGTCGTCCGGCCGTACGCGATGACGCGCGGGCGCACCCGTACGGCCTCGGAGGGGCGCCTCGATCTGATCGCGCTGGTGATCGCCGAGAGCCGTGCGGGGGAGACGGTCGACGACCAGAGCCTGTCGCCCGAGCATGTCGAGATCGTCGAGCTGTGCCGGCAGGAGCCACTGTCGGTCGCCGAGCTGGCGGCCGAACTCGACCTGCCCCTCGGCGTCGTACGGGTCCTGATCGGGGATCTGCTGGATGCGGAGCTGGTCCATATCAGCAGGCCGGTGCCGCCGGCCGAGCTGCCGGACGAGAAGGTGCTGCGCGAGGTGATCGACGGCCTGCGCGCGCTGTGACCCGCCGAGCGGTTACGTGGCCGCCGCCTTCCGGATGCCCCTTCCGGGGCGGCGGCCACTGCCGTCGCGGCCCGCTCCGGGCGGGAGACCGCTCCGCCGGCCGGGCGCAGATCCGCCGGCTGCCCGGTGGGGGTGGGCACCGCGGGGAGTGCCCCGGGTACGGTTCCTGTTGAGCAATTGTCAACAGGAGGAGATCCGCCGCCATGGCCACGGACGAGACCCCGGCACCCGTTGAACACCTGGAGATCCAGGTCGGCCCGCACACCTACGACGCACTGGCCTGCGGCCCCGCCGACGGGGAGTTCGTACTGCTGCTGCACGGCTGGCCCGAGTTCGCCGACTCCTGGAGCGCCGTGCTCCCCGCCCTGGGCGCGGCCGGCTACCGCGCCGTCGCCGTCGACCAGCGGGGCTACTCCCCGCGCGCCCGTCCGCCGAGGATCGCCGACTACGCCGTGCCCGAACTCGTCGCCGACGCCCTCGCCTTCGCCAGCTCCCAGGGCGCGGACCGCTTCCACCTCGTCTCGCACGACTGGGGCGGCATGGTCGCCTGGGCGCTGGCCGGCGCCCACCCCGAGCGGCTGAAGTCCCTGACCGTACTGGCCACCCCGCACCCCGACGCACTCAACCGGGCCGCCGCCGAGGACTCCATCCAGCACCACCGCCTCGACTACGTCCGCTTCTTCCGGCGCGACGACGGTGCCGCGGAGGCCGCGCTGCTCGCCGATGACGCCGCCCGGCTGCGCGCCGCCTACGCCGGCAAGGTGCCCGCCGGCCTCGTGGAGGGCAATGTCCGCCGGCTCTCCGCCCCGGGCGCGCTGACCGCCACGCTGAACTGGTACCGCGCCCCGGAGTCGGTGATCTCGGTGGCCGCGGGCCGGATCGCCGTCCCCACCCTCTTCCTGTGGGGCAGCGAGGACACCGCCCTGGGCCGCGGCGCGGCCGAGTCCACGGGGGAGTGGGTGGACGGCCCGTACCGCTTCGAGGCCCTGGAGGGCGCCAGCCACTGGCTGCCCGAAGAGGTCCCCGACACGGTCACACCCAAGATCCTCGACCACCTCGGCCAGTACGCCTGACACCGTGGCGGGCCGGGACGCCACGGCGCTCCCGGCCCCGCCGCCGTACACTGCGGCCATGTCCGGCAAGCGCACCACCCGCCTCACGCCCGATCAGCGCAGGGAGCAACTGGTCGGCATCGGTCTGGAGATGCTCGCCGACCGCTCCCTGGACGAGCTGTCCACCGACGAGGTGGCCCGGCGGGCCGGTATCTCCCGCGGTCTGCTCTTCCACTACTTCGACTCCAAGCGCGACTTCTACCGCGCGGTGGTCCGCGCCGAGTGCGACCGCTTCACCGCCGCGATGGAACCGGACGGATCGCTGGAACCGGTCGCCTGGATGCGGGCCCTCATCGCGGGCTTCGTGGCGTACGTCCTGGAACACCGGCAGGTGTATCTCGCCCTGGTGCGCGGCGCCGCCGGCAGCCACCCCGCGGTCACCGACATCGTCGGCGCGACCCGGGAGACCGTCGCCCACCGGGTGCGCGACGGCCGGCGGCGGCTCGGCATGCCGGACGCCCCGCGGACGGAACTGGCCTCCCGGGCCTGGATGGCGTTCGCCGAGGAGGCGGTCATCAACTGGCCCGCGCAGGAACCGGACGCCCATGAAGAGCTGTGCGCGTTCGTCGAGTCCAGCTTTGTGAGCCTGCTCGGACTGCTCGACCGGCCCGGGGCTCTCGTCACACGCTGAGTGCCCGCGGCATCGGCTCCACCCGTGTCAACGGCCTCCGACGACGCCGTTTTGGGCAGGTTGGCCACCTCTGACCCACGGCGTGACCAGGGCGTGACGCATCTCAAGTGGGCGCCGTGCTGAGCACGTTGTACCGTTCCCTTGCACCTGCTGCCCCGTGCGCCGACGCTCGGGTATCAAACGTGAGCTCCACCCGTATACACGGCAATTCAGGAGAAGAATCCCATGGCCTTCGGGCGATCCGATCGCCGCCGACGGTCTGCCGCCGTCGAGCCGGTGACGCTCAAGATCCTGGTCGCGGGCGGCTTCGGGGTGGGTAAGACCACCCTGGTCGGTGCCGTCAGCGAGATCAAACCACTGCGTACCGAGGAACGGCTGACCGAGGCGGGGCGGCCGATCGACGACCTGGACGGGGTGGAAACCAAGACCACCACCACCGTCGCCATGGACTTCGGACGGATCACCGTCAACGAAGAGCTGGTCCTGTACCTCTTCGGCACCCCGGGCCAGGACCGTTTCTGGTTCCTGTGGGACGAACTGGCCCGGGGCGCACTCGGTGCGGTGGTGCTGGCGGACACCCGCCGGCTGGCGGACAGCTTCGCCGCCATCGACTACTTCGAGCGGCGCGGTCTGCCCTTCACGGTCGCCGTCAACTGCTTCGACGGCGCCGACCACTACCCGGCGGAATCCGTACGCGACGCCCTGGACCTGGACCCCCAGGTGCCGGTGATGCTGTGTGATGCCCGCCTCAAGGACTCCGCGCGGGATGTGCTGATCTCCGTCGTGGAGCATGCGATGGAGGCCGGCGCCCGCCGCCGGGAGCCCGCGGTTCCCTGACGGGCGCGGAAGTACGGCCCGTACCCCGCCGTCCGGGGTACGGGCCGTACGTCTGCGCACTGCCGGCGCCGTTACCCCGCCGAGCCGTCCTCGGCCAGCCAGCCGAAGCTCCGCTCCACGGCCTTGCGCCAGTTGGCGAACTCGCGGTCCCGGGTCTGCCCGTCCATCCGCGGCGTCCACTCCGTGTCCCGCTTCCAATGGGACCGCAGCTCGTCCAAGTCCTGCCAGACACCGGTCGCCAGACCGGCCGCGTAGGCCGCTCCCAGACAGGTGGTCTCCGAGATCACCGGGCGGATCACCGGCACGTCCAGCACATCCGCCTGATGCTGCATCAGCAGGTTATTGGCGGTCATCCCACCGTCGACCTTGAGCTCGGTGATCTGCACACCCGAGTCCTGGAACATGGCGTCCACCACCTCCCGGGTCTGCCAGCTGGTCGCCTCCAGTACGGCGCGTGCCAGATGCGCCTTGGTGACGAACCCGGTCAGACCGGTGATTACGCCGCGGGCGTCGGAGCGCCAATAGGGCGCGAACAGACCGGAGAACGCCGGCACGATGTACGCCCCGCCGTTGTCCGGGACACTCGCCGCCAGTGGCTCGATCTCCTCGGCCGACGCGATGATGCCCAGCTGATCGCGGAACCACTGCACCAGCGCGCCCGTGATGGCGATGGACCCCTCCAGGCAGTAGACCGGCGGCTCGCCGCCGAGCTGGTAGCCCATCGTCGTCAGCAGCCCGTTCTTGGACGGGACCGGGCGGTTACCGGTGTTCAGCAGCAGGAACGAGCCCGTGCCGTAGGTGTTCTTGGCCTCGCCGACGCCGTAGCAGGTCTGGCCGAAGACGGCCGCCTGCTGGTCGCCGAGGGCGGACGCCACCGGCACGCCGTGCAACTGCCCCACGGCCGTGCCGTACACCTCGGCCGACGACCTGATCTCCGGGAGGATCGCGGCCGGCACATTCATCGCCGACAGGATCGCCGGATCCCACTGGAGGGTGGCGAGGTTCATCAGCATCGTGCGGCCCGCGTTGGTCACATCGGTGACATGCACCCCGCCGTCGGTGCCACCGGTCAGATTCCAGATCAGCCAGGAGTCGATGGTGCCGAACGCGATCTCACCGCGCTCGGCACGCTCCCGCAGCCCCGGCACCTCGTCCAGCAGCCAGGCCGCCTTGGGCCCGGAGAAGTAACTGGCCAGCGGGAGCCCGGTGGCATCACGGAACCGGTCCTGACCGTCCGCGCCGCCCAGTTCCGCGCACAGCCGGGAGGTGCGGGTGTCCTGCCAGACGATCGCGTGGTGCACCGGCTTGCCGGTGGCCCGGTCCCACAGGACCGTGGTCTCCCGCTGGTTGGTGATGCCCAGCGCGCTGAGCTGGTCCGCGCGCAGCCCCGCCTTGGCGAGCGCGCCCGCCACCACCGCCTGCACCTTCGACCAGATCTCGGTGGCATCGTGCTCCACCCAGCCGGGCTTGGGAAAGATCTGACGGTGCTCGCGCTGGTCCACGGCGACGATCGCCCCGCCGTGGTCGAAGATGATGCAGCGGCTCGACGTGGTGCCCTGGTCGATCGCGGCGACGTACTTCTCGGTGTGCTCCGTCATGCCGTCACGCCTCCTGAAGTCCTGGTAAGTGGGTGCAGCGGGGCCCGGGCCGATCGGGCGGACGCGCTCCGGGACGGTCAGAACGCCGCGTTGTAGACCAGGCCGGACAGCACTGCGCCGATCAGCGGCCCGGCCACCGGGATCCAGGAGTAACTCCAGTCCGAGGAACCCTTGTTGGGGATCGGGAGCAGGGCGTGCACCAGGCGTGGACCGAGGTCACGGGCCGGGTTGATGGCGTAGCCGGTGGGCCCGCCCAGCGACAGCCCGATTCCGACGACCAGCAGGGCGACCAGCAGCACATTGATCCCGGAGCCGTAGATCCCCGCGTGCTCCCCGGGGACCTGGCCGATGCCGATGCCCTTGTTCTGGCCGAAGAACAGCAGCGGCAGCACCAGACCGATGGTGGCGATGATCTCGGTGACGAGGTTGGCGGCCGGGTTGCGGATCTCCGGGCCGGTGGAGAAGATCCCCAGCGTCGGCTGGGCCTTGTCCTCTTCCGCGTTGGCGGCGAACTGCGCGTAGTACAGCGCCCAGGCCAGTACGGCCCCGATCGCCGCACCGACCATCTGCGCCAGGATGTACAGCGGCACCTTCGACCACTCGGTGCCGCCCGCGACCGCCGAGCCGAGCGTCACCGCGGGGTTGAGGTGGCCGCCGGACAGCGGCGCCGCGGTGTAGGCGCCGGCCAGTACGCCCATGCCCCAGCCGAAAGCGATCACGACCCAGCCGGCTGCCCTCGCCTTGGAATAGTGCAGGGTGACGGCGGCGCACACACCGGCCCCGAAGAGTATGAGTATCGCGGTGCCGATCACTTCACCGACGATGATGTCCCCATTGGAATACATGGCGGCTCCTTGGCCCTCGCCCGGGGACGTCCCCCGGTCCTCCGTGCAGGGTGCGTGCCACCGGCGGGCAGCGGACAGCCGCTGCCACCCGGCCGGGGTGCCTGAGTGCGGCGATGCCGACTGGCATCCGGAAGTGTTCACCGGTGATGAGGGGGCGTCAAGGTCGCGCACAGCTATGGATGTTGACGGCTGCCGACCGGGGAAGCGGGACCGTACGTCGCATCACCCGCGGGTTCCGACGCCCTCCTGGCCGGGCGGGGCGGTGCGCGCAGCGCCGGCCGGATCCGGCACCCGGCCCGCGGCGCCGCGGCGGATCTCCGTACGTTCCGAGCCGGGCCGGCCCAGCACCCAGCTCGCCCCCGGCAGCGCCTTCGCGGCCTTCTTCAGCGGGGCGAGCGCGGCCGCGGCCTCACGGTGCCCGGTGACGGTGCCGGGTGGACACACCGCCGTCGCCAGGGACAGGGTGACCGGCCGCCCGCCCGCCGACCAGGACACGTCCAACAGCGCCGCGGCGAAGGGCTCCAGGCCGTCCGGCCCGGCCAGCACCAGGAAGTCGTCGCCGCCGATATGGCCCACCAGACCGGCCGGCTCACCCGCCGCGACCTGCGCGAGCGTCCGCCCCACCGCACGGATCAGCTCATCACCGGCCGCAAACCCCGCGCCATCGTTGACCTGCTTGAAACCGTCCACATCCAGCCAGCTCAAGGAGAACGCCAGGCACTCCGCGATCCGCCGGTCCACCTCCCCGTTGACCTCGTCCGAACCGGGCAGCCGGGTCAGCGGGTTGAGCCGGGCCGCCTGCTCCACCCGGCTCTCGGCCAGCGCCCGCACGATGTCCGCGAGATGCACCACGCCCATGCACCTACCGCGCTCGTCCACCACGGCCACATCGTCCCCGGTACGGTCGCGGTCCCCCTCGGCGATCACATCGAGCACCTGCCAGGCGGTGGCGTCCGCGCCGACCGTCCGCGGCCGGTCCGCGAGCCGCAGCGCCGGCCGGTCGGCGTACAGCGCATGCCCGTACCGTCCGGACAGCGACAGCAAGAACCGGTCCCGGTCTATCGCCCGGACCGGCACCCCGTCGGCGTCCACCAGCAGCACCCCCGACACCTCGGGGAACCCGGTCAGATGGCTGCGCACCGCGCCCGCCGACGCGGACATCGGCAGCAGGGCGGCGGGCTGCAGGAACTGGGCGACCGGCGGCCCCGAGGCCGGCCGGCGGGGCGCCGCGGGGCTGCCCGGCGCGGGCGGGAGCGCGGCCGGCAGATACACCTCAGTGGCCGGCCGTCGCGCGGGCGGCGCGAACAGATACCCCTGCGCCAGCTGGACCCCGGCGTCCCGCACCGCCGTGTACTGCCGCTCGGTTTCCACTCCCTCGATGGCCAGCAGCCCGCCCACCCGCTCGCACAGCGCCCGCATGGCAGCCACCGCGGCCTGCCGCCCCCGGTCCGCGTCCAGCCGGGTGCACAGCGCGGCGTCGAGCTTGACGAGGTCCGGCGCGAGCTCGCCGAGCAGCCGCAGCGGCAGATCACCGTCCCCGACGCCGTCCGCACAGATCCGGTAGCCCTCGTCGCGCAGCACCGCCACCGATTCCAGCAGCGCGGCGCGTGGGACCTGGGTGAACGGGCCGCCGAGATCGAGGGTGATCTCCCACGGCCGCCGGCCGGCATCGTGGACCGCCTTGCCCAGCGACGTCATCCGGGGCAGCTCGGCGACGGTGGTGGCGAAGACATTGATGTGCAGCGGCAGCAGTGTTTCCTGGTCCGCGGCCGCCCGTACGGCGAGCGCCGCCAGTTCGGCGTCCAGATCAGGACAGTGGTGCGCCGAGTCCAATATGCCGGGGCCGTCCGCACCGTCCTCGGGGCGGGCGAGTATCTCCAGCGCGGCGACCGAGCCGGTCGAGAGGTTCACGACGGGCTGGAAAGCGAATCGAAGCTGGTCCGTCCAGGCAGGCACGGGGAGCAGCATGCCCCTCCCCAACGGCGAACGGTGTGTGATTAACGCACTGTTCACGCACCCTTCCGGAGGGTACGGACCGCTGTCGCGGGAGGCACACACGACGTTCGAGGGAGCGTCCGGGGCCGGCGCGGTGGTGTCCCGTCGACGGCCCGAACGGGGCTTCAAGGCATGCGGGTTCGCCGTGCCGGAGGGGCGAGCCGTGGGGGACACGGGGGTGGGGTGTGCGCCACGACGCCACGACGCCACGACGCCGCGCTCGGCGGCCCGCGGGAATCGGCCCGCGCAGGCGATCACCGCACTCCGCGCCCCCTGCCCGTGTTCACCGCACCGCGACCACGGCCGACCCGTGCCCGAACAGCCCTTGGTTGGCGGTCATCCCCACCCGGGCATCCGCCACCTGCCGCGCGCCCGCCTGCCCCCGCAACTGCCGGGTCAGCTCACACACCTGGGCAATGGCCTGGGCCGGCACCGCCTCGCCGAAGGAGGCCAGACCACCGCTGGCATTCACCGGCAGCCGTCCGCCCAGCGCGGTCACCCCGTCCCGCAGCAACTTCGCCCCCTCGCCGGCGCTGCACAGCCCCAGGTCCTCGTACCACTCCAACTCCAGCGCGGTGGACAGGTCGTAGACCTCGGCCAGCGAGAGATCCTCCGGGCCGATCCCGGCCTCCTCGTAGGCGGTCTGTGCGATCGACGCCCGGAAGCCGGTCGCCGGCTCCGGTACGGCGGCCGCGGAGTCGGTGGCGATATCCGGCAGATCCAGCACGGTCCGTGGATAGTGCGGGGTGGCCGTGGAGACCGCGCGGATCCGGACCGGATCCGAGGCGCCGTGCCGGCGTGCGAAGTCCATGCTGGTCAGGACCAGTGCCGCGGCGCCGTCGGAGGTGGCGCAGATATCCAGCAGCCGCAGCGGATCGCAGACCACGGCCGACGCGGCGACCTCCCGCGTGGTGACCCGCTTGCGGTAGCGGGCGTACGGATTGGCCGCGCCCGCCGCCGAGTTCTTCACCTTCACCTGCGCGAAGTCGTCGGCCGTATCGCCGTACAGCGCCATCCGGCGGCGCGCGTACAGCCCGAAGTACGCCGGGTTGGTGGCGCCCAGCACCCGGAACCGCAACCAGTCGGGATCGTCGGGCCGGTCGCCGCCCGCCGGGGTGAAGAAGCCCTTCGGCGCGGCGTCGGCGCCCACTACCAAGGCCACCTCCGCCATCCCCGACAGGATCTGCGCCCGCGCGGTGCCGATGGCCTGTGCGCCGGATGCACAGGCGGCATAGACGCTGGTTACCCGGGCGCCCTGCCAGCCCAGTGCCTTGGCGAAGGTCGCGCCCGCCACATAGCCCGGGTAGCCGCCGCGCACCGTGTCCGCGCCGACGATGCTCTGTACGGCGCGCCAGTCGAGGCCGGCGTCCGCGAGCGCTTCCCTGGCCGCCTTCGTGCCGTACTCGACAAAGCTGCGCCCCCACTTGCCCCAGGGATGCATACCGGCGCCGAGCACGGCCACGTCACCGGGTGCGGTGCTTCCTGGGCTCCTCCTTACCCGCCGCCCACCCGCGCCTCTTGTTTTTTCCCCGCCGCCCACCCCCCTTCGGGGGGTGGGCGGGTGTAGTGATGCGGTTTCCCGCCCGGGGCCGGCGGCGGCTTCAGCCCTAGGGGTGGCGGCCTTCGCTCCGGGCCCGGCGGAGTCCACTCCGGGCCCGCCAGGCACGGCTCCGGACCCGACGGCTTTCGCGTCCGGGCCGGCATCTGGGCCGGACACCCTTGCATTTGCGCCGGCCGCCCCCGCGCCCGGGCCGACGGGCCCGGCTCCAGAGCCGGCAGGCCCGGCTTCCAGGGCACCGGCCACGGCCTCCGGGGCACCGGCCACGGCCTCCGGCTCTGCCGCCCCGTCTCCGGAAGCAACCGAACGCCCCGGCTCACCCGTCTCCCCATCCCCCCGCCCGCCCCCACCCGGCCGCCAATGCCAGGTCGTCCAGACGTGCCCGTCCTCCTCGTTGAGGGTCCCGGGTACCAGCTCGACCTCCGTCCCCACGGTGAGATCCGTGGCGCGGACGCCGGGCGCGGCCTGTCCGAGGACCACCATCCGTTCCTCCGCCAGCTCCACGGCGACCAAGAGGTACGGCCGCCACTCGGCATCCGGGTCGGAGACGTAGGGGGCGGGCGGACGATAGCGGGCGTCGGTGTACGACCAGACCGTGCCGTGCCGGGACAGCGGCACCTCCGCCAGCTCGTCGCCCCCGCACCCGGGGTTGCGGCAGAAGGCGTCCTCGCGGGGGAAGAACACCGCACCACAGGCCCGGCAGCGCGTCCCCAGCAGCCGGAAGTCCGCCGCGTCCTGATCGAACCACCCCGGCACCACCGGCTTCCGTGTATGTGTCACAGACCCTCCCCGACCGCAACGGACCCACCACAGAACTGACGGAACGTCAGGAGTGTGACACGCTGCCGCTCCGCGCGGAACCCCGGTACAGTCGCCGGGCGATCAAGCCGTTCACGAGGGGGAGCGCCCGTGACCGAAGCCGCCCGCACCGACGCCCGTCCCGTCCGTACGACCGCCGCACCCGCCGTCCGGCTCACCGCCGTCACCAAGGAGTTCGGCCCGCTACGTGCCGTCGACAACGCCGAACTCACCCTCAGGGAAGGGGAGTTCTTTTCCCTCCTCGGCCCCTCCGGCTCGGGCAAGACCACCCTGCTGCGCCTGATCGCCGGCTTCGAGCGGCCCACCTCGGGCCGCATCGAACTCGCCGGCCGCGAGGTCACCGCACTCCCGCCCAGCCGCCGCGACGTCCACACCGTCTTCCAGGACTACGCGCTCTTCCCCCACATGACCGTCGAGCAGAACGTCGCCTACGCACTCACCGTCGCCGGGGTGCGCAAATCCGAACGCCTCGCCCGCGCCCGTGAGGCCCTGCGCACCGTACGCCTCGACGACCACGGCCCCCGCCGGCCGGTCCAGCTCTCCGGCGGCCAGCGCCAGCGCGTCGCACTGGCCCGTGCCCTGATCGACGACCCCGGGCTGCTGCTGCTCGACGAGCCCCTCGGCGCGCTCGACCTTCAGCTGCGGCAGGAGATGCAGCGCGAACTCAAGCGCATCCAGCGCGCTACCGGCGTCACCTTCCTCCTCGTCACCCACGACCAGGAAGAGGCGCTGACGCTCAGCGACCGCCTCGCCGTCCTCGACCGCGGCCGCATCGAGCAGACCGGCCCGCCGCTGGAGATCTACGACCGTCCGGCCACCGCATTCGTCGCGGGCTTCATCGGTAGCACCAATCTGCTGCGCGACCAGGCCGCGGTCCGGGTGACCGGCTCCCCGGGCACGTACAGCATTCGCCCCGAGCGGATCCGGATCGCCGCCCCCGACGGCCCGGACGGCACCCCGGGGCCGGGGGAGCGGTGTGTGCCCGGCCGGATCACCGAGGTCGCGCACGTCGGCGCCCACACGCGCGTGGTGGTCCGGCTCGACGGCGGCGACGACCAGCTCACCGCACTGCGGCTGAACTCCACGGATCCGCCGGACGCCGCCCGTCCGGGCTCGGCCGTCCATCTGCTGTGGAACGTCAACGACGCCTTTCCCGTGCCCGGCTGACGAATCGTCGTATAGCGCCCCCGGGCGCATCCGATGCCCGACGCGCTCTGGTGGCTGACGGTCAGCTTCCGGATACTGGCGGGGCTCGACAGCCGTGTGCGACAGCGGGAGTTCACCATGCGCAACGCGAATCCGTGGAAGGCCGCCGTGGCGGCCGGGGTCCTGCTGCTGGCCGTTGCCTGCGGCTCCGGCGGCGGGGGGACGGGCGGCGGGGGAGCCGCCGAGCAGAAGAGCGTCGGCAAGGGCGAGGGCCGGGTCAACATCATCGCCTGGGCCGGATACGCCGAGGACGGCTCCAACGACCCCAAGGCCGACTGGGTGCACCCCTTCGAGAAGCAGACCGGCTGCATGGTCAACACCAAGACCGCCGGGACCTCCGACGAGATGGTCTCGCTGATGAAGACCGGCCAGTACGACACCGTCTCCGCCTCCGGTGACGCCACCCTGCGCTTGATCGCCGCGGGGGACGTGGCGCCCGTCAACACCCGTCTGGTACCGAACTACCGCGACATCTTCAGCGGCCTGAAGATGCGCGCGTTCAACTCCAAGGACGGGAAGATGTACGGCATCCCGCACGGCCGCGGCGCCAATCTGCTGATGTACCGCACCGACAAGGTCTCCCCGGCTCCCGACTCCTGGAAAGCCGTCTTCGACGACGCGGCGAAGCACTCGGGCAAGGTCACCGCCTACGACTCACCGATCTATATCGCCGACGCCGCCCTCTACCTCATGAAGGCCCGTCCCGCGCTCGGCATCAAGGACCCGTACG
This sequence comes from Streptomyces sp. NPDC048434, assembly GCF_043200375.1. Classification (NCBI taxonomy): domain Bacteria; kingdom Bacillati; phylum Actinomycetota; class Actinomycetes; order Kitasatosporales; family Streptomycetaceae; genus Streptomyces; species Streptomyces sp. NPDC048434. Next base: position 83,633 of record NZ_JBICXQ010000035.1, read on the forward strand.
CCCTGGACCGGAAGCAACTCGATGCCGCCGTGGCCCTGTTGAAGAAGCAGCGGCAGCAGATCGGCGAGTACTGGAGCGACTACCAGAAGGAAGTCACCGCCTTCAAGGGCGGCGACAGCGTCATCGGCACCACCTGGCAGGTCATCGCCAACACCGCGGCCGCGGAGAAGGCCCCCGTCAAGGCCGTCCTCCCCAAGGAGGGGGCGACCGGCTGGTCCGACACCTGGATGGTCTCCGCCAAGGCCGCACACCCCAACTGCGCCTACAAGTGGCTCAACTGGATCGTCTCCCCGAAGGTGAACGCCCAGGTGGCCGAGTACTTCGGCGAGGCGCCCGCCAACGCCAAGGCCTGCAAGGAGACCGCCGACCCCCGGCACTGCGCCGTCTACCACGCCGATGACGAGGCCTACTACCGCCGAGTCCACTTCTGGACCACCCCCGTCCCGCAGTGTCTCGACGGCCGCAAGAACGTCACGTGCACCGACTATGCGGAGTGGACCCGCGCCTGGACGGAGATCAAGGGCTGAGCGCGGGAGCCCCGGTGTCCGCCACGACCCGTGAGCCCCGCGCCCGCGGCCGGCTCGCCGCGCTCCTCGCCCCACCCCTCCTCTGGCTGGTCCTCGCCTACCTCGGCTCGCTCGCCGTCCTCCTGCTCTCCGCCTTCTGGACCACCGACCCCTTCACGTCGGACGTCGTGCACACCTGGACCACCGACAACTTCCGCGACATCCTCACCACCCCCGTCTACCGCACCGTCGCCCTGCGCACCCTCGGAATCGCCGTCGCCGTCACGCTCCTCGATGCGCTGCTCGCGCTGCCGATGGCCTTCTTCATGGCGCGGGTGGCGACCGGCCGGCTGCGCCGCGCCCTGCTGGTGGCCGTGCTGACCCCGCTGTGGGCCGGCTATCTGGTCAAGGCGTACGCCTGGCGGGTGATGCTCGGCGAGCACGGCATCGTCAACGCTGCTCTCGCCCCGCTCGGTCTGCACGGCCCGGGATACGGCACGACCGCCGTCGTGATCGTGCTCGCCTACCTCTGGCTGCCGTACATGATCCTGCCGGTCCACGCCGCCCTGGAACGGCTGCCCGCCCACCAGCTGGAGGCCTCCGCCGACCTCGGCGCGGGCACCGTACGCACGCTGCGCTCCGTCGTCGCCCCCGCCGTCCGGCCCGCGCTCCTGGCGGGCTCCGTCTTCACCTTCTCGCTCTCCCTCGGCGACTACCTCACCGTCCAGATCGTCGGCGGCCGCACCCAGCTGCTGGGCAATGTCATCGCCTCCCAGGTCACCCTCGATCTTCCGCTCGCGGCGGCGCTCTCCGCGGTCCCGGTCGCTCTCGTCGTCTGTTACCTCGCCGCCGTCCGCCGGGCCGGCGCGCTCGACTCGCTCTGACCGGTCCTGAAGGAGGCAGCCGGATGCATCTCACCCGCACCGCCCGCATCGTCCTCGGCTGTGTCACGGCCGCCGGTCTCGCCCTGATCCACCTCCCTCTGCTCCTGGTCCTGCTCAACTCCCTCAACGCCGATCCCTCGTTCGCCTGGCCGCCCGGCGCGCTGACCGGTGAGTGGTGGAGCCGCGCCCTGCACAGCGCGGGCGCCCGCGACGCACTGTGGACCTCGCTGCGGGCGGGCCTCGGCGCCACCGCCATCGCCCTGGTCCTCGGCTCGCTGGCGGCCTTCGCCGTGCACCGCCACCGCTTCTTCGGACGGCAGACCGTCTCGTTCCTGATCGTGCTGCCCATCGCACTGCCCGGCATCGTCACCGGCATCGCCCTCAACGCCGCCTTCCGCACCGTCCTCGCCCCGCTGGGCATCGGCTTCGGCCTGTTCACGGTCGTTGTCGGCCATGCGACCTTCTGCGTCGTCATCGTCTTCAACAACGTCGCCGCCCGGCTCCGCAGGATCGCCCCGTCACTGGCCGAGGCCTCCGCCGATCTGGGCGCCCGTCCCTGGCAGACCCTGCGGTACGTCACCTTCCCGGCGCTGCGCCCGGCCCTGTTCGCCGGCGCCCTGCTGGCCTTTGCGCTCTCCTTCGACGAAGTCGTGGTGACCACCTTCACGGCGGGCGCGGGCACCAAGACGCTGCCGATCTGGATCTACGAGAACCTGGCCCGCCCCCACCAGGCGCCGGTCGTCGATGTGCTTGCCGCGCTGCTGATCGCCCTGTCGGTCATCCCGGTGTACGTCGCCCAGCGGCTCTCGTCGGACACCGCCGGCGGCCGGTTCTGAACCCAGCGCCGGCGGCCAGGCACCGAGCACGCCGACGGCGGGGCCGGCGCACGCCGCCCGGACGATGCGTCAGCTCCCGCAGCACCCACCGGTATTGCCCTGGGCGCCGCCGACACCCGATGCTATGTTGTTCTCGTTCCGAGAAAGACTCAGAGTGAGAATGACATCGGGAGGGGCGGCCGTGGACACGGACCGGCAGGGCAACGGGAGCGGCGCCGCGCGAGGCAAAGGCGACAGTGCGTTCCTCGCGGCCTACGACCCGCGTGAGTTCCCCGCCATCGCCGTGACCGTCGACGTCGTCGCGCTGACGCTGCGCGCCGGGGCCTTGCACCTCCTGCTCGTCGAGCGCGGCGGCCGGCCCTTCCAGGGCTCCTGGGCACTGCCGGGCGGATTCGTCCAGGCCGGCCGGGAGTCGCTCGATGCGGCCGCGGCCCGCGAACTCGCCGAGGAGACCGGGCTGGACGCCACGCAACTGGAGCGCGTCCACCTCGAACAGCTCGGCTCGTACGGCGATCCCGGCCGCGATCCGCGGATGCCCGTCGTCACCGTCGCCTACCTCGCCTTCGCGCCCGACCTCCCCGACGCCCGGGGCGGCGGCGACGCCTCGTCCGCGGCCTGGGTCCCGGTCGCCGCACTGGATCTCGGCGGCCGTGCGGAGGCGCAGGATCCCGAACGGGTGACTCCGCAGACTTTCGTCGAACCGGACGCGGCCCGGCCGCGTCCCTCAGGGCAGGGTCCGGGGCACGGGATCGACGGGGGTGGTTCCGTGCCCCGGCCCGTCAGCGACGCGGCAGCGGAGAGGGCGCCCGTTCCGCAGGCCCCGCTCCCGCTCGCCTTCGACCACGCGGAAATCGTCGCCGACGGACTCGACCGCGCCCGCGCAAAGATCGAGTACACCCCGCTGGCCGCGGCGTTCCTCGCGGAGGAATTCACCATCGTCGAGCTCCGCGGCGTCTACGAATCCATCTGGGGCAGCCCGCTGCACGCGGGGAACTTCCACCGCAAGGTCCTCTCCGTGCCCGGATTCGTGGAATCCACCGGCGCGACGTCGGCCCGCGGGGGAGCCCGTGGCGGCCCGCGCGCCCGCCTCTATCGTGCGGGCGGCGCCCGCCTGCTGCACCCGGCGCTGCTGCGCCCCGACCGGGAGGAGAGCGTGCGATGACCCTCACGGCCGCGGACGCCCCGTGCACCCGCGCACCCGTGCCGCCGCCCGCACCGCGCTGTCCGCGGCCCGCCGGCCCACGGACCTCTTCCCCAAGGCAGGCCCGCTGGGCGGGTCGTCAACGGCGCGGCCGGTCAGTGCCGGACGAGCGACCGCCGGGCAACCGGGAAGTCGAAGTAGGTGTCCGGAAAAGTCTCCGGCGTGAAGGTGTAGTGCCACCACTCGCTCGCGTAGTTGACGAATCCGGCGCGCTCCAGGCCGTCCTTCAGCAGCAGCCGGTTCGCCCGCTGCGTGCCCTTGATCCGCGGGTCGAGGGTGTGCGCCAGCGTGTCGAAGCAGTCGAAGCCGGTCCCCATGTCCAGCCCGTTGTCAGGGAAGCGGGACGCCTTCGGGCCGTAGCACGACGACAGCGGCTCCCCGGGGACGTACGGCCGGGTGGACAGCGCCGGCAGCCGCACCAGCGTCAGATCGAGGGTGCTGCCCCTGCTGTGCCCGGACTTCTCCGCGATATAGCCGTCCCGGAAGAGCGTCGACTTGTCGACCCGGGGATAGAACTCGGCCTTCATCCGCTGGTCGTCGAGGTCCTTGGCCCAGGCCACGAAGTGGTTCACCGCGCGCTGCGGCCGGTAGCAGTCATAGACCTTGAGGGTGTATCCGCGGCGCAGGAACGAGAGCTGCGCCCGGTGCAGTGCCCGTGCCGCGTCCCGGGTCAGCAGGCAGGCCGGCGCCCGGTAGCCGGTCACCGGCACCCCCATGAAGTTGTGCGGGGTGAAGTAGCGCATCTCCTGGATGATGGTGGGGTCCACGTCCCGCAGCGCGACGAACTCCCGGGGCGCCTTGGGGTCGTTGGCCGGATGCGACGACGGCGCCGGGCGGTGCGGGGCGGCGCCCGCCGCCGCACCCGAGGGGACAGCGGTGACGGCGATCAGCGCGGCGGCAGCGGCAGCAAGGCCGCGCAGCGCGGCAGCAAGTCTCGGCATGGCCCTCGTTTACCAGGCGCGGCAGTCGCAGGGGAAGCCCCGTCGCGCAACCGGTCCGCCGTGCAACCGGCCCACCACGCCCTGCGGCCCCACCCCTGTCACCCCGTTACGTGGCTGCCCGTTACTCCCCGGCCCGGTCCGCCCGCTACGCCTCCGCCCCGTCCTCCAGCCCCCGCACCCGCACCGGATACCCCACCGCGCCCCCGTCTCGCCGCTCCACGATCACCCGGTCGCCCTCCCGCCGTGAGGTGAAGCGTTCCACCGTCGGCCGCTGCCAGCCGTCCCCGGTGTCCGGCACCACCAGTCCGTTGCCCCCGCGCCCGGCCGCCGGCACCCACACCTCCAGCTCCGTCCCGCCATCCGCCCCCGTCACCGGCAGCACCGCACCGGCCCGTGCCAGCACCGGAATCCGCGACAGCGGCGCCTCCACCCACACCTGCCCGGGACCGTCGTACGCCCGCCCGGTCGCGGTGTCGTACCACCGGCCGCGCGGCAGCCGCACCGGCCGCCGGGTCACCCCCGCCGCCAGCGCCGGCGCCACCAGCAGCGCATCCCCCAGCAGAAAGGCGTCCTCGCAGTCCCGCAGCGCCCGGTCCCGGGGCGCGTTCCACCACACCGGCCGGACGTACGGCGCCCCGGTCAGCCGCGCCAACTGGCCCAGCGTCCCGAAGTACGGCAGCAGCCGCTGTCGCTCGCGCAGCGCCGTACGGGCGTGTTCGAGCACCTCGATCCCGTACTCCCACGGCTCCCGCCGCCCCGCCCCGAGCGCCGAATGCGTACGGAACAGCGGCAGCCAGGCCCCCAGTTGGAACCACCGCAGATACAGCTCCGGGGAGGGCGTCCCGGAGAACCCGCCGATATCGGGACCGCTGTACGGCACCCCGCACAGCCCCAGCCCCAGCACCAGCGACAGCGAAGCGCGCAGCCCCGGCCAGCCCGTCGCCACATCGCCCGACCAGGAGCCGCCGTAGCGCTGCATTCCCGCCCAGCCCGAACGGGAGAAGAGGAACGGCCGCTCGGCCGGACGCAGTTCGCACAGCCCCTCGAAGCCGGCCCGCGCCATGGCCAGGCCGTAGACGTTGTGCGCCTCCCGGTGGTCGCCGCCCCGGCCCTCCAGGGCATGCCGGGCCGAGCGCGGCAGCGTCCGCTCCCCGAACGCGGCGAACGAGACCGGCTCGTTCATGTCGTGCCAGACGCCCGCGAAGCCCTGCGCCAGCCGCTCCGCGTACAGCGCGCCCCACCACTTGCGCGCCCGCGCATCGGTGAAATCCGGGTACACCGACTCGCCCGGCCACACCACCCCGCGCACCTCCCACCCCCGCGCGTCCCGCACAAAGGCATCCGCCGCCGCCCCGCTCTCGTACACCGCGTCCCCCGGCTCCGCCTTCACCGCCGGATTCACGATCGACACCAACCGCACCCCGTCCGCCCGCAACTCCCGCGCCAGACCGGGCAGATCCGGATACTGCTGCCGGTCGACGGTGAAGACCCGGTGCCGGTCGTAATGGTCGATGTCCAAATGGACGGCGGACAGCGGAAGTTCGCGCTCCTTGTAGCCGGCCACCACCCGGCGCACCTCGGCCTGGCCGCCGAAGCCCCAGCGGGCGTGCTGATACCCCAGCGCCCACTGCGGCGGCAGCGCGGGCGCCCCGGTCAGCGCCGTCCAGCCCTGCAGCACCCGGGCCGGGGTGCCGACCAGCACCCAGTAGCGCAGCGGGCCGCCGTCCATCCGCAGCTCACAGGTGCCCGGCCGGTCATGCCCCGAGCCCGCGCCCTCCGCGCCCTCGCGCAGCGTCACCCGGCCGTCCCAGGAATTGTCGTGGAAGACCAGATGCGTACCGGCGTCCGCCACCACCAGCTGCACCGGCATCGTCAGCGACAGCGGATCGTCGCCCGGCCCGAAGGCACCGCCCGGATCCGTGTTCCACAACCGGTACGCACCGTCCCGCAGCCGCGGCCCGTGCGCCCGGCCGCCGAGCCCGAAGAACCGGGCATCGGCCGCGACCTCCGCCCGCTGCACCCAGCGCGAGGCGCCGCCGCCCTCGGGCCGCCCGCCCGCACCCTCCCCACCCATACGGTCCCACCAGCGCGGCGGCAACTCCCGCCGCAGCACCGCCCCGCCGGGAGTCCGCACCTCCACCGCACCGTGCCGGGACACCACCACCAGCACCCGCTCGGAGACCACCCGCCAGCCGCCCTCGGTATCGGGCTCCAGCACCGCCCGCGCGTCCACCTCCGGACACGCCCCGGCCAGCGCATACGACGGCTCCGGCTCGGCGCCGTCCCAGCCGCAGAACACCGCACCGCCCGAGGCCACCCGCACCCGCAGCGACGACCGCGCGAAGTGGATCAGCCCGCCGCCCGGCTGGGGCTCCGCGCCACTGGCCGCCCCCGGCACCCGCGCCCGCTCCGCGGTGCGCCGCGGCAACGCCAGCGCATCCGCCCGCCGTGCCCGCCACGCCGCCCGCACGGACCGGAGCCCCTGCGCCGGCCCGAGTGCCGTGATCATCCGTACCGACCGCACCAGATCCCGCCCGTCCATGCCGGCCAGCCTGCCATTGACGGCCGGGTGCGCGGGCACCGTTCAACTGCCGTTCACCTGCACGGGGTCACGCTCGGCCACCTTCAGGCCCCCGGATCGTCCTCCGATGGCCAAATCCCGCCGTATGTCCCCGCCACGCGTCCCGGAACCGGCCCGCACGACGTGCCGGCACCACATCCGCCACCCCCCGAATGTGGGGAGCCCACCCTGGTGCACAAGTCGATCACATGGCATCGTCCAGGCAAGCCGTGTCACGCGCACACGCCCGGAGAAGGGGCCGGGGGACCTCCCCACCACCGTGTGCGCCCGACGCCTACGACGCGTACCGCCCGGGAGCCGCATCATGACCACCGCACCGCAGTCCGCCCCGCAGCCGGAGCCCCTCTGGCAACCAGGCCCGGACCGCATCGCCGGCGCACAGGTCACCCGCTTCCACACCTGGGCGGCCGCCCACCACGGCGCGCCCGCACCCACCCCCGGCGACCCCGCCACGAGCTACGCCGACCTCCACCGCTGGTCCGTCGACGACCTCCCCGCCTTCTGGCAGGCCACCGCGGAGTGGTTCGACGTCCGCTTCGCCACCCCGTACGAGACCGTGCTCGCCGACCGTGCGATGCCCGGCGCCAACTGGTTCCCCGGCGCCACCCTCAACTACGCCGAGCACGCCCTGCGGGCCGCCGAGGACCCGGCCCGCGCCGAGGCCCCCGCGCTGCTGTACGTCGACGAGACCCATGAGCCCACCCCGGTCACCTGGGCGGAGCTGCGCGCCCAGGTCGGCTCGCTGGCGGCCGAACTCCGCCGCCTCGGCGTCCGCCCCGGCGACCGGGTGAGCGCCTACGTCCCCAACATCCCGCAGGCCGTCGTCGCACTCCTCGCCACCGCCGCGGTCGGCGGCGTCTGGACCTCCTGTGCCCCCGACTTCGGCGCCCGCAGCGTGCTGGACCGCTTCCAGCAGATCGAACCGGTCGTCCTGTTCACCGTCGACGGCTACCGCTACGGCGGCAAGGAACACGACCGCCGCGACACCGTCGCCGAACTCCGCGCCGAACTGCCCACCCTGCGCGCCGTCGTCCACATCCCGCTGCTCGGCACCCCCGCTCCCGAAGGCGCCCTGAACTGGTCGGACCTGACCTCGAACGACACCGAACCGGTCTTCGAGCAGGTCCCGTTCGACCACCCGCTGTGGGTCCTGTACTCCTCCGGCACCACCGGTCTGCCCAAGGCCATCGTCCAGTCCCAGGGCGGCATCCTGCTCGAACACCTCAAGCAGACCGGCCTGCACTGCGACCTCGGCCCCGACGACCGGTTCTTCTGGTACACCTCCACCGGCTGGATGATGTGGAACTTCCTCGTCGCCGGCCTCCTGGTGGGGTCCACGATCGTGCTCTACGACGGCAGCCCCGGCCACCCCGACATCGCCGCCCAGTGGCGGGTCGCCGAAACCACCCGCGCCACCGTCTTCGGCACCTCCGCCGCCTACGTGATGGCCTGCCGCAAGGCCGGCATCCACCCGGCCCGCGACCTCGACCTCTCCGCCATCACCTGTGTCGCCACCACCGGCTCTCCGCTCCCGCCGGACGGCTTCCGCTGGCTGCACGACTGCTTCGCGGAGAGCGGCGCCGACCTGTGGACCGCCTCGGTCAGCGGCGGCACCGACGTCTGCAGCTGCTTCGCCGGCGCCGTCCCCACCCTCCCCGTCCACATCGGCGAACTCCAGGCCGCCTGCCTCGGTACCGACCTCCAGGCCTGGGACCCCCAGGGCAAGCCCGTCGTCGACGAGGTCGGCGAACTCGTCGTCACCAAGCCCATGCCGTCCATGCCCACCCGCTTCTGGAACGACCCCGACGGCATCCGCTACCACGACAGCTACTTCGACATGTACCCCGGCGTCTGGCGGCACGGCGACTGGATCACCGTCACCTCCCGCGGCAGCGTCGTCATCCACGGCCGCTCCGACTCCACCCTCAACCGCCAGGGCGTCCGGATGGGATCCGCCGACATCTACGAGGCCGTCGAGCGGCTCCCCGAGATCCGCGAATCCCTCGTCATCGGCCTGGAGCTTCCCGACGGCGGCTACTGGATGCCGCTCTTCGTCCACCTCGCCCCCGGCGCCGCCCTCGACGACGACCTGCGCGACCGGATCAAGCGGACCATCCGGGAAGAGCTCTCGCCCCGCCACGTCCCCGACGACATCATCGAAGCCCCCGGCGTACCGCACACCCTCACCGGCAAGCGCATCGAGGTCCCCGTCAAGCGCCTCCTCCAGGGCACCCCGCTCGACAAGGCCGTCAACCCCGGCTCCGTCGACAACCTCGAACTGCTCCGGTTCTACGAGCGGGTGGCCCGCGACCGCGCCGCCGCCGACAGCGCACAGTAGGCCCCGGTCGCGCCGGACCGCCGGGCACCCACGCCCTCCGGTCCGGCGCCCGGCCGCATTGTCAGACCCCTCGATTACTCTCAGTGACAAGTGATGTTCGGCCGCCACACCTCACACCGAGCCGGCGCATCTCACTCAGGGGGAGTCATGACATCCACATCCCGGCACACCGACCCGTCCACCGCCCGCCGCGCACTACGCCGCGAAATCCCCAGCAGCGCCGCCGTCCTGGCCGACGAGCAGGACTTCACGGCCATGCGCCGCTACCCCACCTTCCCGTTCGACGACCACCGCAGCTACCTCCGGCAGGTGGAGACCCTGCTGCGCGGCCTCGCCTCCCAGGGCGTGCTCACGACCGTCAGCCTCTTCGACCCGGCCGCCTACGAGAAATACTGCGGGGACCTCGCCCTGGACCCGGACCGCCCCGACAGCCGTAGCCGCTACACCGCCGAAGTCGCCCGCACCGGCGCCACGCTGACCTACCAGGGCGAGCCGCTCACCCAGCTGCTCCCGTTACTCGTCGAAGAAGCCGACCGCCAGGCGACCTGGGACCGTGCCTCAGGTCTCCTGTCCCGCGCGGGCAGCTGTGAGGAGTGCGGCGAAGACCTCGCCCACGCCGCCTTCGCCCGCGCCACCCAGGCCCTCCAGGACCTCCTGGCCGCCCTCGGCGACGGCACCCACCACCTCGTCTGCTCGGTCGCGGTCGGCGAGCCCTCTCTGCTGGCGGTCCTGCATGCCACCAGCCCCGACGGCGCCCGGCCCCGGCTCGCCGAATCCGAGACCCTCGTCTTCTGCACGGTCCTCGCCGTCGGCTTCGCCCTGCGCACCCCCGGCGGCCTTGTCTCCCGGACCACCACCGCTCCCGCCGACCGCGCCGCCACCGGCGACCTGGACCGGGACACGGTCCGCGGCTGGTCCCTCGGCGACTCCTGGCTGCGCCCCCTCGGCGCCGCCGAGGTCTTCACCGCCTACTGCACCGACTCCGACACCGGCGAACCGATCCCACCCGAGCACGGCGTCGACCACGCCCCCGGCCTCCCTCTCACACCCCCACCCGACCCGCACCACCACCGCTGACCACGCCGCGCTCCGCACAACACCATGGCCGCCCCGCCACAAAGGGCGGGACGGCCATCAACACTCCTGCGACGCACCGCGCCGCGCGTGATCACTCCCCGGAGAGCACCGCCTGCGCGGCAGCCCGCGCATCGTCGGCGGTGTCCGCGGCACGCGCCGCGGCCGCCGCCCGCTCGCACTGCGCCAGCGTGTGCTTGGACAGCGTCGCCCGTACGTACGGAATCGACGCCGCGCCCATCGAAAGGCTGGTGACCCCGAGCCCCGTCAGCACACACGCCAACAGCGGATCGGAGGCCGCCTCACCACAGACACCACAGCTCTTGCCCTCGGCCTTCGCCGCCTCCGCCGAAGCCGCCACAAGATCCAGCAGCGCCGGCTGCCAGGGGTCCTGCAGACGCGCGACGGCACCCACCTGACGGTCGGCGGCGAAGGTGTACTGCGCCAGGTCGTTGGTCCCCAGCGAAAGGAACTCGACCTCCTGAAGAATCGACCGCGCTCGCAGCGCCGCCGACGGAATCTCCACCATCGCTCCGAACTTCGCCCGCAGCCCAGCCTCCCGGCAGGCATCCGCGAAGGCCTTGGCGTCGATCCGGTCCGCCACCATCGGTGCCATGACCTCGAGGTAGACCGGCAGCCCCTCGGCCGCCTTGGCCAGCGCCGTGAGCTGCGTACGCAGCACATCCGGGTGGTCGAGCAGGGTCCGCAGTCCCCGCACACCCAGCGCGGGGTTCGGCTCATCGGCCGGCGTCAGGAAGTCCAGCGGCTTGTCGGCACCGGCATCGAGCACCCGCACCACGACCCGCCCCTCGGGGAAGGCCTCCAGCACCTTGCGGTACGCATCGACCTGCTTCTCCTCGGACGGCGCGTTCTTGCTGTCGTCCAGGAACAGGAACTCCGTACGGAAGAGACCGACACCTTCAGCCCCGGCCTCGACCGCCGCGGGCACGTCACCGGGACCGCCGACATTCGCCAGCAGCGGCACCTTGTGCCCGTCGGAGGTGGCACCCGGACCGGACGACGCCGCCAGCGCCGCCCTCCGCTCCGCCGCGGCCTGCTCCAGCGCCGCCCGCTTCTCGGCGGTCGGCTCGACAAAGACCTCACCGGTGCTGCCATCCACCGCGATGACCGTGCCCTCGACGAGCTCACCCGCGCCCGGGAGCGCGACAATGGCCGGCACCCCCAGTGCCCGCGCAAGAATCGCGCTGTGGCTGGTCGGCCCGCCCTCCTCGGTCACGAACCCGAGCACCAGCGTCGGGTCGAGCAGCGCGGTGTCGGCCGGTGCCAGATCGCGCGCGATCAGCACATACGGCTCATCGCTGTCCGGCACCCCCGGCATCGGCACACCCAGCAGCCGGGCGACGATCCGGTTGCGCACATCATCGAGGTCGGCCACCCGGCCCGCGAGGTACTCACCGGCCCCCGCCAGCAGCGCCCGGTAGGCGGCGAACGCGTCATACACCGCGCGCTCGGCGGTGGAGCCGACGGCGATTCGCCGCTCGACATCCGCCATCAGCTCGGGGTCCTGAGCCATCAGCGCCTGTGCCTCCAGCACGGCCTGCGCCTCGCCACCCGCCAGGTTTCCCCGCGCTATCAGGTCAGCAGCAACAGCTTCCACGGCCTGACGGGCACGCCCCTGCTCGCGCTCCGCCTCGTCCGCCGGAATCTGCTTGGCCGGCGGCTCGAGAACCGCCGTGCCCATGTGCCGCACCTCGCCTATGGCCACACCGTGGCTCACGCCGACGCCTCGCAGCGTTGTCTCCATTGCACCCGTCTCCGGTTGATGCGACGGCCGAACCGTCGCGGTGGATGTCCTACCTGCCGTACGCGACGGCGCCCGGCTACTGCCAGGCGAAGAGCTGGTCGCCCGCCTTGATGTCGCCGTCCTCGCGCACCTCACCGAGCGAGTCCGCCGTGGCCTCCAGCGCAACGACCGGGCAGACCGGCGACTTACCGGCCTCCTCGACCGCGGCCGGGTTCCAGCGCACGACCTCCTGGCCGCGGGTGACGGTGTCACCCTTGTTCACGAGCAGCTCGAAGCCCTCGCCGTTGAGCTGAACGGTGTCGATACCGAGGTGGGTGAGCACGCCGTGCCCCTCGGAGTCGACGACGACGAACGCGTGCGGGTGCAGCGATACGAGAACACCGTCCACGGGCGAGACAGCAGTAGACGGCTCACGCACCGGATCGATGGCGGTACCGGGACCCACCATCGCTCCGGAGAACACCGGGTCGGGCACAGCCGCGAGTCCGATGGCGCGTCCGGCAAGAGGGGACGTCACGGTGGTCATGGGAAGCCTCCCAGGGGTGGAGATTCATCAGGCCGCCGTCACTACCTGTCCTGGACGGCGCACCGTTCAGAAGCGTAAGTCATAAGAACTGACGGTTCCGCATGAGAGACGCCGGTTGCGGACCGCGCGTCACGCTGAATCGATTTGCCTCGCCCACAGCAGCGCTGTACTGTCTGAGACCTGCCCCGGACAGCCAGGACGCAATCAACTGCGTCCGGTTGAGGTGGGCGGCACTCCTAGCGTCTTGATCACGACTCAAGAATTGCGCGCTTCTGCATGTCTGCAGAAAAGCAGCGGTTCGGAGGACGAAAAAGGCCTGATAGAGTGTGAAACACCGAAGGGAAGCGCCCGGAGAGCCTGGTGAAACAGGCACAAAGGAAGCGTCCGTTCCTTGAGAACTCAACAGCGTGCCAAAAGTCAACGCCAAA
>NZ_JBICXQ010000036.1:0-94409 GCF_043200375.1 Streptomyces sp. NPDC048434
GTGCGTTATTCCCCGGGGGGGGGGGGGGCGGCGCGCGGCCCACCGCCCGCGGGGGGGGGGGGGCCCGGGGGGGGGCCCCCCCCCCCCCCGCCTGCGGGGAGTGGGGGAGCGCTACTTCTTGGCCAGGTCCGCGCCCTTGCCCAGCGACTGCTGCCGGACGAGTCCGATCACGGCCAGCACCGCCCCGAAGCCGCCGGTGAACAGCAGCTGGATCCGCTGGTTCTCATCGCGCAGCATCAGCAGCAGCACGGCGACGATGCCCGCCAGCGCCACCCAGGTCAGGACCGGGAAGGCCCACATCTTCACCACGAGCTTCTCGGGCGCCTCGCGCTCCAGCTGCCGCCGCATCCGCAGCTGGGCGGTGGCGATGAAGCCCCACACCACCAGGACGGCCGCGCCGACCATGTTCAGCAGCCACTGGAAGACCGTGGTGGGCCACCAGAAGCTCAGGAGGACCGCGAGGAAGCCGAAGGCGGAGCACATCAGGACGGCGCGGCGCGGGACGCCGCCGCTGACCTTGCCGAGGAAGGCCGGGCCCTGGCCGCGGGAGATGAGCGAGTAGGCCATCCGCGAGGAGCCGTAGAGGTTGGCGTTCACCGCGGAGAGCAGCGCGACCAGGATGACGACGTTCATGATCTGGCCGGCCGCCGGGATCTTGAGGTAGTCCAGGACCGCCACGTACGGGCCGCTCTTGGCTATCGAGGGGGCGCTCCACGGGATGACCGTGACGATGATCGCCATCGAGCCGACGTAGAAGAGGGCGATGCGCCACATCGCGGTGCGCACCGCGCTGGCGACACCGCGTACCGGGTCCTTGGACTCGGCGGCCGCGATGGTCACCGTCTCCAGACCGCCGTAGGCGAACACCGAGGCCAGCAGACCGACCATCAGGCCGTCGACCCCCTTGGGGAGGAAGCCGCCGTCACCGGTGAGGTGCGAGGTGCCCGGGGCGTGGGTGCCGGGGAGCACACCGAAGATGGCCAGCAGGCCCAGGACCAGGAAGATGCCGATCGCCGCGACCTTCAGGGCGGCGAACCAGAACTCGAACTCACCGAAGTTGGAGACCGCGGTCAGGTTCGTTCCCGTGAAGATCACCATGAACAGCAGGACCCACATCCAGGGCTGGGTGCCCGGGAACCACTGCAGCATCACATCCGCGGCGCCCAGCGCCTCGGCGGCCACCGCCACACACAGCAGCGCGGTGAACATCCAGCCCGCCGTGAACCCGGCCCAGGAGCCGATGGAGCGCTCGGCGTGCACGGAGAAGGAGCCGGAGGCCGGATTCGCCGCGGCCATCTCGCCGAGCATCCGCATGATCAGCATGACCAGCGCGCCGGAGACCGCGTAGGCCAGCACGATCGACGGTCCGGCCGCCGCGATGCCGGCGCGGGAGCCCACGAACAGGCCCGCGCCGATCACCCCGCCCAGGGCGATCATCGAGAGATGGCGCTGCTTGAGGCCGTTGGACAGCGTGGAGCCGCTGCCGGGGCCGGGGCCCTGAACCGCGTCGCCGTGCTCGCGCGCGGGTGCGGCGGACGAGGGTGTCCGATTCATGTCGTACCTGTCCCAGTAGGTGAGAGCGGAGCAAGGCGTTACTGCGTTCTCCCCGGGCCGCGACCGGTGCGACGGTGCTGCCGGGCCCCCGGACCCCGCCGGAGCGGCGGATCGCGCAGGGGCCTGCCGACGGCTGAACTCCGGGGTCCTCGGCAAAGCGGGCTCAGTTTGAGCGCCGGTGTCCGCTCAGGGCAACAGTCGTGCAGCGAATGTTCGGTATTCAGACGTTTTCGCGACTGTGTGTGTTCGATGCGTCGTCAGTTATGACGCGGTGTGACCCCCGCCGCACGAGCCTCAGCGGCGCGCGCGGCGCTCCCGGAGCGCGCGCAGGCCCGCGACGAGCAGCACCAGGCCGGTCGCCCCGGCCGACCACAGAAGCTGCGGCCGGGCCGCGTCATCGGTCAGCATCAGCACCAGCACGGCGCCCATAGCCACCAGCGCCGCCCAGGTCAGATAGGGGAACGCCCACATCCGCAGGGTCAGTTTCCCGGGTGCCTCGCGGGCGATCCGCGGACGCAGCCGCAGTTGGGAGACGGCGATCAGGCCCCACACGAAGAGCAGCACCGCGCCGACCGCATTGAGCATGTAGAGGAAGACCGAATCCGGCCATTCGAGATTCAGCAGTACGGAGACGAACCCGAAGGCCACCGATGCGAGCACGGCCCGGCGCGGCACCCCGCCCTCCGACACCTTCAGCAGCGCCCGCGGTGCCTCGCCCCGCTCGGCCAGCGAGAAGACCATCCGCGAGGAGCCGTAGAGATTGGCGTTCAGCGCGGAGAGCAGCGCCACGAACACCACGATGTTCATGATCTGGCCGGCGCCCGGCACCCCGATGCTGTCCAGCACCGCGACGTACGGGCTCTTGCCGGGCTGCATCGACGACCAGGGCAGCAGCGTCACGATGACCAGCATCGAGCCGACGTAGAAGAAGAGGATGCGCCACACCGCGCTGCGCACCGCCCGGCCCACCGCACGCGCCGGATCGTCCGACTCGGCCGCGGCGATGGTGACGACCTCCAGGCCGCCGAAGGCGAACACCACCGCCAGGACCCCGGAGATCACCCCGGACCAGCCGTGCGGCAGAAAACCGCCCTGCCCGGTGAGGTTCGCCGTCCCGACGGGGTCGGTGTCCGGCAGCACCCCGAAGACCGCCAGCAGGCTCAGCACGAGGAACAGCACGATCGCGGTGACCTTCAGCGTCGCGAACCAGAACTCGAACTCGCCGAAGTTCTTCACCGCGGCCAGGTTGGCGGCGGTGAAGACGATCATGAAGATCAGCACCCAGCCCCACTGCGGCACCGCCGGCACCCAGCCGTTGGCGATCTGCGCCGCGCCGGTGGCCTCCACGGCGAGCACCACGACCAGCAGGAACCAGTACAGCCAGCCGACGCTGAACCCGGCCCAGCGCCCCAGTGCCCGCTCCGCATGCACCGAGAACGCGCCGGAGGCCGGCATCGCCGCCGACATCTCGCCGAGCATCCGCATGACCAGCATGGCCAGCGCGCCCGCGATCAGATACGACAGCACGATCCCCGGCCCGGCCACCGCGATCCCCGCACCGGAGCCCACGAACAGGCCCGCGCCGATCACTCCGCCCAGGCCCAGCATCGTCAGATGCCGCTGCTTGAGGCCCGCGGACAGGGGCTCGCTCCTGTCGGCGCCCCTCCCCGGGGAGGACTCGACGGCTGGGGTCGGTGCGTCGTGCATGGGCTCGTACTCTCGCAAGGGCCGGGGCGGCGGGGCCGCCGGCAGGTTGGGGGAACTCCACAGGTCACCGCGGGGCGGCCCCAGTGTCGCCGCACGTCGCGCGCTACCACAAAACCGGCGTCCGGAAGCGGTCCGGGCCGTGATGAGCATCACGTGACCTGCAAAGACGTCTCGCGCCTCGCCACGGCCGGGCATTCTGGCGGTTGTTCGGAACTCTCCAAGCGGGCCGGTGCGGCTTTGTCGCCGCCACACGATGATCGCCGGCGGTCCGCTGGACTAACGTCATCGCGTCCCGTCCTGTCCCTCTCACACCCGCGGAGCCCCGATGAGCACTGCCGCTCTTTCCCGTCCCGATGGGGGCACCCCCTCCAGCCAGGCCGAGAGCCTGGGGGAGGTCCTCGCCGATCTGCTGCCGGCCGCCACCGCCTCCCGCGCCCGCGTCCGTGACGCCGCGCTGGTGCTCGGCGGCGCCGCGCTCACCGGCGTCGCGGCCCAGATCGCCGTCCCGGTCCCCGGCTCCCCGGTCCCGGTCACGGGCCAGACCTTCGCCGCCCTGCTGGTCGGCGCCTCGCTCGGCGCCGGCCGCGGTCTGCTGTCGCTGGCGCTGTACGCCCTGGCGGGAATCGCGGGCCTGCCGTGGTTCGCCGGCGGTGCCTCGGGCGCCGGCGGCGCCACCTTCGGCTACATCGTGGGAATGCTGCTCGCCGCCACCGCCGTGGGCGCGCTGGCCCGCCGCGGCGGCGACCGCGGTGTGCTGCGCACCGCCGCCACCATGGCAGCGGGCACGGCGCTGATCTACGCCGTCGGCGTCCCCTACCTGGCGCTGAGCACCGGCATGTCCTTCGGCCAGGCCGTCGCCGTCGGACTCGTCCCGTTCCTGATCGGCGACGCCCTCAAGGCCGCGCTGGCCATGGGCGCGCTGCCGACGGCCTGGAAGCTGGCCGGGCGCCGCGGCTGAGCAGGCGCCGTACCCCGTAGACAACGGGCCGGGCCCCGCGCGCACCGAAACGGTGCATGCGGGGCCCGGCCCGTTCGTACGCCCTGCCAGGGCCTGTCCGGCCCTGGCCCGCCGGACCTAGACCCGGTCCCCGGCCCGCGCCCCGACGCCCGGGGTGCTTGCCGCGTCCGCTGCCGCGGTGTCCCGCGGCCGCCGCCGGTCCAGGATCAGCCCGACCGCCAGCACCACTACGGCCGCGACCACCGACAGCACCATCTGCTTGCGCCCGTCCGGGTCGTAGAACATGTAGCCGATGACGAAGAGGATCAGCGCGATCGTCGCGTAGGTCAGCCACGGGTACAGCCACATCCGCACCGTCAGCCGCTCCGGCGTCTCCCGTTCGATGATCCGGCGCATCCGCAGCTGCGAGAAGCAGATGACCAGCCACACGAACAGCGCCACCGCGCCCGACGAATTCAGCAGGAACTGGAAGATGGTGTCCTTCGAGGTGTAGCTGAAGATCGTCGCAACGAAGCCGAAGGCGACCGACGCCCAGATCGCGACCGCCGGCACCCCGCCCTTGTTGACGGTGGCGAACGCCTTCGGCGCATCGCCGCGCTGGCCGAGCGAGAACGCCATCCGGGAGGCGGTGTAGAGCCCGGAGTTCAGACAGGACAGCACCGCGGTCAGCACCACGACATCCATCACGGTGCCCGCGTACGGGATGTCCAGCGACTGCAGGACGGCCACGTACGGGCTCTTCTTCACCGCCGCGGAGTTCCACGGCAGCAGCGTCACGATCACCGCGATCGAGCCGATGTAGAAGAGCGCGATCCGCCAGATCACGCTGTTGACGGCCTTGCGGACGGCCTGCACCGGGTTCGGCGACTCGCTCGCCGCCAGCGTGACGATCTCGCTGCCCATGAAGGAGAAGACCACCAGCAGCATGCCGGAGAGGATCGCGCCGGGACCGTGCGGCAGGAATCCGCCGTGCCCGGTCAGGTTCTCCGTGCCGACCGGGGCGCCGCCCGGCGGCAGCCCGAATACCGCCAGCGCGCCGACCACGATGAAGATGACGATCGCGACGACCTTGATCCCGGCGAACCAGAACTCGAACTCGCCGAACGAGCCGACCGAGACCAGGTTCGTGCCGGTCAGCACGATCATCACCAGCAGCGCCCAGGCCCACTGCGGGACGGCCGGCACCCAGCCGGTGAGGATCGCGGCGGCCGCGGTCGCCTCGACGGCCAGCACGACCGACCAGAAGAACCAGTACAGCCAGCCGATCGTGAACCCGGCCCAGCGGCCCAGCGCCCGGTCCGCGTAGGCGGAGAACGAGCCGGAAGTGGGCGAGGCCGCAGCCATCTCACCCAGCATCCGCATCACCAGCACGACCAGCAGACCGGTCAGTGCGTAGGAGAGCAGGATGCCGGGACCGGCGGCCGAGATACCGGCGCCGGAGCCGACGAACAGACCGGCGCCGATGACGCCGCCGATGGCGATCATCGACAGATGGCGGTTCTTCAGCCCTGCCTGCAGCCCGTCCTGCGACTGCCCCCCGGTGGGTCCGCCGCCGGGGCCACCGGCGCCGGGGACCGCTGTGGTGGTGGGGGTACCCCCTGCTCCTGAGGAGCTCGGGGGAAGGTGCGCGCCCATGTGCACCGTCCTTTGTGATTCGCGGATGGATCCCCCGCATTAGATCTTCGTTATCCGTTGATTGGAAGGTCTGAAGCCGGATTGTTGTGTGAAACCCTGGACGGTTGCGCAATGCGCTTGCGTACGGAAGGCGGGGGGTGGCTTTCTGTGCACGCAGCCCTGGGAAGACCCAGCGGCGCCTACCCGGCACCGGCCGTGTCACACTCATCGCATGCGCGTGTACCTCGGCTCCGACCATGCAGGTTTCGAACTCAAGAACCACCTCGTCGAGTGGCTCACGGCCCATGGCCACGAGCCCGTCGACTGCGGTCCCCACATCTACGACGCCCAGGACGACTACCCGCCGTTCTGCCTGCGCGCCGCGGAGAAGACCGCCGCCGACCCGGAAAGCCTCGGCATCGTGATCGGCGGCTCCGGCAACGGCGAGCAGATCGCCGCCAACAAGGTCAAGGGCGTACGGGCCGCGCTGGCCTGGAGCGAGGAGACCGCCAAGCTCGGCCGCGAGCACAACGACGCCAACGTCATCTCCGTGGGCGGCCGGATGCACACCGAGGCGGAGGCGACCAAGTTCGTCGAGATCTTCCTCAACACCCCGTACTCGGGTGAGGAACGGCACACCCGCCGCATCGACATGCTCTCGGCCTACGAGACCACCGGCGAACTGCCGCCCGTCCCCGCCCACCACCCGCAGGGCTGACCACCGCTCACGCCGCCGCCCGTCCACCCCCGGCCGCCGGGGCGGGCGGGCGCGCCCACTGGAGGACACCCGTGCCCGAGGGGCATACGATCCACCGCCTCGCCCTGGACCACCGCTCCCGCTTCGAGGGCGGACGGGTACGGGCGAGCAGCCCCCAGGGCAAGTTCGCCGGCGGCGCGGCCCTCGTCGACGGCCAGGTCATGACCTGCGCCGAGGCGCACGGCAAACACCTCTTCCTCGGCTTCGGACGGGACCGCTGGATCCATGTCCACCTCGGCCTGTTCGGCAAGCTCGGCTTCGGCACGGCCCCCGCCCCGCCGCCCACCGACACCGTGCGCCTCCGGCTCGCGAACCCGTCCGCCTACGCGGACCTCCGCGGCCCCACCACCTGCGCGCTGATCACCGAGGGCGAGAAGCAGGCGATACACGACCGGCTCGGCCCCGACCCGCTGCGCCCCGAGGACGACGGCACCCGCGCCTGGCAGCGGATCTCCCGCAGCCGTACGACGATCGCGGCGCTGCTGCTCGACCAGAAGGTCATCGCCGGCGTCGGCAACGTCTACCGCGCCGAGGTCCTCTTCCGCCATCACATCGACCCCTACCGCCCCGGCCGCGACCTCACCCGCCGCGAGTGGGACGCGATCTGGGCCGACCTGGTGTTCCTGATGGCCGAGGGCGTCCGGCACAACCGGATCGACACCGTCCGCCCGGAACATCTGCCGGAGGCCATGGGCCGCCCGCCGCGGGTCGACGACCACGGCGGCGAGGTGTACGTCTACCGCCGCGCCCTCCAGGGCTGCCACATCTGCGGCGGCGAGATCCGCACCGCCGGTCTCGCCGCCCGCAACCTCTTCTGGTGCCCGGGCTGCCAGCCGTCCGCCGGCGGCGGCTGACCGCCGGCCCGGGCCGGCGCCGGCCTCAGAACCCGAACGGCAGCCAGGGCGCCACATCCGACCCGAACGCCACCGACGCCGCCGTCAGCGCACCGGGCCGCAGCTCGTGGACCCGGCCGGCCGCCGCCAGCGACGACAGCGTGAAGCCGCCCAGATACGCCGACCCCAGCTCCCGTACGGACAGGGCCAGCTCGCCGGGTCCGTGGTCCGCTCGCACGAAGCGCCCGCCGCGTCACCGGACAGCCGCCAACGCCCCTCGTTCCACGGGCAGAAGGGGTCCGCGACCTCCAGCACCACCTCCACCGGCGTCCGGTAGGTCCGTGCCGCCAGCGCCGCGCCCACCTCCACCGGCCGCACGAACAGCGACTCGTTCAGCCGGATACCGCACCGCCGCATGTCCGGGACGAGATGCAGCAGCGCATCGTCCACCGGCCGGGTGGACACCGACACCGACGACGTCAGATCGATGCCGAACAGAAAGCGCCACAGCGCCGCGTACCCCACCGGGTCCAGCGCCTCGACATGCCGCACCAGCACCGTGCCCGACGGCCCGGCGTGGTCGTGGCCCGGTTTGACCGCGAAGCGCGCATACCCCCGCACTTCGCCGTCCACCTCGGCCAGCACACACTGCAGTACCCCGGCCCCGTGCCGCTTGTCCGGGGCGTCCTGTACGGGGATCCGCTCCCAGCCGGGCCGCCGGGCAAGCATCCCGGGCCGGGCGTGCACCAGCCGGGCATAGACCCGCTCGCAGTCGGCCACCGCGGCCACCGGGTCCACCAGCCGCAGCCGTACGCCGTCCACCCCGGGCAGCTCGGGGGCGGGCAGCCGCACGGTGTCCACGGTCAGTTGCATGTTCTGAGCCGCGGGGCCGTAGCCGAACCGGCCGTAGATCGCGGGCTCCGAGGCGGTCAGCACCGCCAGCGGCTCACCGCGCTCCCGGACGTCCGCCATCTGGTGCCGCATCATCGAACGCAGCAGCCCGCGGCGGCGGTGCGTCGGCTGCACACTGACCATCGTGACGCCCGCCACCGGCACTTCGGCCCTGCCCGGCACGGTGAGTTCGAAGGAGCACGCTCCCGCCGTGGCGACGCAGTCGCCGTCGTCCCAGACGCCGAACGACCGCCCGATCTCGGTGAGGTCACGCCGGAGGGCGCGCTCCTCGGGAGACAGCGGAAGCCCGCCGAACGCCAGGTCCAACGCGTCGGACCAACTGTCCCATTCGACGTCCCGCAGCATGCGCAATTCCGTCGCCATACCCCATGCCTAGCAGGACACCCTCCGGCCGCGCGACCGCATTTCGAACGGTGTTTCCCGGCAATCCGACGGTGCGACGTGCGGCGAATCGACGCGCCGCCGAACGGGTGGATAAGGTCCCAGAGAAATGACAAGTGGCCAGGGAACGGAACCCCTGACAGCCCGGATGCACAAAGGTCTGCACCGGGCCCGCATCGGCGTGCGCAAGGCCGGGGTCGACTACTTCCGGGGTGAGGGCTCCGACCGGTTCGCGCTGGCCGTCCTCCTCCTCGCCATACCCGCCATCGCCGCGGGCACTCTCCGGTGGCCCGAATGGATCGCCCCGACGGCGCTGGTCCTCCCGGTCATCTCCGGCGGACTGCTGCTGCGGCCGGCCAACCTGCTGGTCCTGTACGGCGCGTCCGCGGCCGCGCTGGTCGTCGAAGCCGCGCTGTTCGGCCCGTACGACGAAGGACCGGACCGGATCACTCCGGGCACGGTCCTGGTCGTCGCCGCGGTCGGGCTCTTCGGGCTGCTCATCGCGCAGTTCCGCAGCCGGGTCGGGGTGCCCTGGCGGCGCGGCGGCACGATGCTCTTCGACCTGCGCGAACGGATCCGCGTCCAGAGCAAACTCCCCAAGTTGCCCGAGGGCTGGCACCACGAGATGGCGCTGCGCCCGGCCGGCGGACAGTCCTTCTCCGGCGACTTCGTGGTGGCCTCCCGCACCCACGGCGGCGACATCCTCGAAGTGGTGCTGACCGATGTCTCCGGCAAGGGCATGGACGCGGCCTCCCGCGCGCTGCTGCTGTCCGGCGCCTTCGGCGGCCTGCTCGGCTCGCTGCCGCCGCACGGCTTCCTGCCCGCCGCCAACGGCTATCTGCTGCGCCAGGACTGGGACGAGGGGTTCGCGACCTCCATCCATCTCGTCCTCGACCTGGAGTCCGGCGACTACGAACTCCTCTCCGCGGGACATCTGCCGGCCCTCCAGCTCAGCGCCGGCAGCGGCCGCTGGGAGGAGAAGTCGGGGGAGGGGCCGCTGCTCGGCGTCTACGACGGCGCCCAGTTCGACCCGGTCAAGGGGACGCTGCGGCCGGGCGATGTCCTGATGCTGTTCACCGACGGCCTGGTCGAGGCCGCCGACCGCGATATCGCCGAGGGCATCGACCGGCTGACCGGCGAGGCCGACCGCTATGTCGCTAGTGGCTTCGCCGGGGCCGCCTGGCATCTGATCGAGGCCGTCGCCAAGGACGTCAACGACGACCGCGCGCTGCTGCTGATCTGCCGGGACGCGTAACGGGGACGGGGATTGGGTTGCCGGCGCCTGGGGCGGACGCGGTCCGGGCACTCTCCCCGCCCGCCTGGCCGGGCTCCGCCGGACCGGGAGGGACGCGCGCTCAGGCGCTGACGCGAGCCCGTGCCGTATCGGCCGGGTCCTTACGGAACGCCCATGCCATCGTCGGCTCCATCGCGAAGCGGAACGCCCTGCGGACCGGCGGGGTGCACAGGGCCGTCACGATGCCCCCCGCGATCAGGGTGACCGCGACCTCACCGAGCGGCGAGTGCAGCCAGGCGTAGTCGTCGAACCAGCCCCAGAACCGCGAGCCCTTGGCCAGGAAGCCGTGCAGCAGATAGCCGTACAGCGTCCCGGCGCCCAGCACCGTGAACCACGTCCGCCGCGTCGGCACCCAGGAGAAGAAGCAGGCCACCATCACGATCGAGCAGCCGAAGAGCGCCAGCGTCATCACCGCGCCGATCCACCAGGTGGTGCCCAATTCCTGGGCGCTGTCCCGGTGGTAGAACCACGCCGAGCTCATCCGGGGCGCCGCCCAGTAGGCCATCAACAGCGCACAGGCGAAGATGGGCAGCGACGCGATCCGCACGATCCGCCGCTGTACCAGCTTGAAGTGCTCCGGCCGCAGCGCCAGCCCCAGGACGAAGAACGGGAGGAACTGCAGCACCCGCTGGAGGTCCAGATCATCGCCGATGTCCGGGGACACGGACGCGAGGACGGCAATGGCCACCGCGAGCGGAATCGGCCAGCGCACGACCTTCCACAGCGGGGTGGTCAGCCGCCAGATGAACAGGGCCACCAGGAACCACGTCAGGAACCACGGGTCGAGCAGACTGATGGGGTGGCCGGGATCGTCGTCCGCCCAGCGCTTGAAGAACGCATACGCGGTCTCGAAGAGGACATAGGGCACCGCGACCCCGGTGACCAGCCGCTGCAGCCGGTCCCTGCGCATGTCGAAGCTGCGCGAGAAGTAGCCGGAAATGATGATGAAGGCCGGCATGTGGAAGGTGTAGACGGTCATGTAGAGCGCCTCGGCGGCGCGGCTGCTGTCCGTCAGCGGTTCCCATGAGTGCCCCATCGCCACCAGCACGATGGCCAGGTACTTCGCGTTGTCGAAGAACGCGTGACGGCTACCGGTCTTCGGTGAGGGCGCCGCCGCACCCTCCGCCGCGCCGGACGGCCGGTCCGTGGGCTCCGGCCGATCGGTTCCCTCCGCCGCCCGGGCAGGGGGAAGTTCGCGTCGGGGTGTCGGGGCAGCGGGAAACATTGGAGGCACGATAGCGGCGGTCGGCGAATGCGTAAAACCGCATCGGAAGCATTCCCCTTTTCCCCGGGTTCCGCCGTGGACGGGACGCGGATAAAATCCGCTAACACCGCGGAGACCCCCTCCCACGGCTGTCCGTTTCGTACCCTATCGTCATCTCAAATCGTCCTCTATCCCCCGCAAACGACTCTGGGGGAATGTCCGATTCCTTAGTCTTATGTCCGAATGCTAATAAGCCTTCGTGGTGCGCTGTAAGGCAGTGACGGATACCACGGACGGGAAATTATCCGGCCCGGAAAATGATCAGAATGCCCCCGGGTGAATGACCGGAGCGAATTGCCCGCACCGCGTCGGGCGGGAAATTCCCGCCCCGGCCCGGCCGCTCGTGGCCCGCCGCACGGACGTCACCTCGCCGCCCCCGCGTCACCCTGTCGCTGCCCCACGGCCCACCACCGGCTGGAATCGGGCAAAGCGTTGGCCGATGATTCGTCACCGGCCTGCAGTGGGCATGGAGTTGGTGGCACGATGGGTGCAGGGGGGTGTGCGCGGCATGCCCCCGGGCCGGCGAGGCGTTCCGACCGAGGGTGTGATCAGTGTGGCTCTTTCGCTGTCAGTGGTGCTGCTGTTGGGGATCATTCTGATCGTGCTGATCAGAGGGAAGTCGATCAAGGCGGGTCCGGCGTTCGTCGCCATACTGTTCGGCTTCTTCCTGGCCTCCACGGGGATGGCGCCGTCCATCAACCGGTTCCTCAACTCCCTGGCGGAGACCATCAACCACATCAGCTTCTAGGCGCTCCGCCTCGGCGGGTGCCCGCCGGACCCCGTGCCGGACGCCGCACGCGGTTCAGCCGTCAGAGGTCTCTTCGCCCCCGGTCCGCGCCACTGCCTCGCGCACGGCTTCCTCGCTCCGTCCCACCAGCGCCGACCCGTCGTCCGCGGTGATGATCGGCCGCTGGATCAGCCGGGGGTGTGCCGCCAGCGCCGCGATCCACCGCTCCCGCGCGGCGTCGGTGCGCTCCCACTCCGCGAGGCCCAGCTCCTTCGCCTCGGCCTCCTGGGTCCGGGTGATGTCCCAGGGCTCCAGTCCCAGCCGCGCCAGCACCCCGCGCAGGTCATCGGCGTCCGGCGGCTCCTCCAGATATCGGCGCACGGTGTACGAGGCGCCCTCTTCGTCGAGGATCTCCACGGCCGAACGGCACTTGGAGCACGCGGGATTGAGCCAGATCTCCATGCCGGCCACCCTATTCACTCGCGTCCGCCGGGCGAAGAGGGGTGCAGACACCCCGCAGCCCGCTCCGGAAGCCCGACAGCCCGTTCCGGAAAGCGGAAAACCCCAGGCCATCCGGCCTGGGGCTTCCTCTACGAGCGGGCGACGGGAATCGAACCCGCGTAGCCAGTTTGGAAGACTGGGGCTCTACCATTGAGCTACGCCCGCGAGCGCCGCAGGTCGCAGGACCTCGGCACGCAGTGCATCCTAGCGGGTCGCGGCGGTGCGCCGCACATCCCTTCACGCCGACGGTGTGTGCCGCCCGCCCTCACCCGCACACGCCCCGGCGGGCTCCCGATAACTGGCAGCCGTACCGTCCGCGGCCATGTACCCTACGTGTCGCACCGACGGGGTGTGGCGCAGCTTGGTAGCGCGTCCGCTTTGGGAGCGGAAGGTCGTCGGTTCGAATCCGGCCACCCCGACCAGCAGCAGGTCAGCCCGACAGCACGGAGTCGGGCGGAACCTTCGGCCCACCATGGCAGTGCCGCAAGATCGGCGGCCGTCCAAGATCGCGTTGTGGGCGTCATCCTCCTTGCGGTTACTATGCAAGCTGCGTGCCCGTGTGTCTGTGTACCGGGCGTGATCGGCCGGACCCGGATCATCGGGCGTCGGCAGATCTCAAGCAGGACCCCAGAAGTCAGCCCCAAGGAGACCGAACCGTGAAGAGCGCCGTGGAGACCCTGAACCCGACTCGGGTTCGGCTCACTGTCGAGGTGCCCTTCGAGGAGCTCAAGCCCAGCCTCGACGCGGCGTACAAGAAGATCAACCAGCAGGTCACGGTGAAGGGCTTCCGCCAGGGCAAGATCCCGGCCCGGGTCATCGACCAGCGGTTCGGCCGCGGCGCCGTGCTGGAGGAGGCCGTCAACGACGCGCTCCCGAAGTTCTACACCGAAGCGGTCAACGAGGGTGAGCTGAACGTCCTCGGCCAGCCCGAGGTCGACATCACCGAGCTGAAGGACGGCGAGCTGCTGGCCTTCACCGCCGAGGTCGACATCCGCCCCGCCCTCGAGATCCCGGACTACTCCGGCATCGAGGTCGAGGTCGACGCCGTGGAGGTGTCGGACGAGGACGTCGACAAGTCCGTCGAGCAGCTGCGTGAGCGCTTCGCGACGACCAGCCCGGTCGAGCGTGCGGCCCAGGACGGCGACGTCCTGACGCTGAACCTCGAGGCCAAGGTGGACGGCGAGGTCCTGGAGGACGGCGTCGCCCAGGGCGTCACCTACACCGTCGGTTCCGGCGAGCTCCTCGACGGCATCGACGAGGCCGTCACCGGCCTGGAGGCCGGCGCCGACGCCACCTTCACCTCCGAGCTCAAGGGCGGTTCCGCCGAGGGCAAGGAGGCCGAGGTCAAGGTCGAGGTCACCGAGGTCAAGTCCCGCGAACTGCCCGAGCTGGACGACGACTTCGCGCAGCTTGCCAGTGAGTTCGACACCTTCGAGGAGCTCCAGGCGGACAGCCGCAAGCGCCTCGAGCAGATGAAGAAGTACGACCAGGCCACCCAGGCGCAGGAGAAGGTCCTGGACGAGCTGCTCAAGCTCGTCGAGGTGCCGATGCCGGAGAAGCTGCTCGCGGACGAGATGGAGACCCGCAAGCACAACCTGGTCAACCACCAGCTCGGCCAGATGGGCCTCGACCTCGCGAAGTACCTGGAGATCCAGGGCAAGAGCGAGGAAGAGTTCGACGCCGAGACCAAGGAGCAGGCCGAGAAGGGCATCAAGACCCAGTTCATCCTGGACGAGCTGGTCAACAAGGAGAAGCTGAACGTCAGCCAGGAGGAGCTCACCGAGCACCTCATGCGCCGCGCGCAGTCCTCCGGCATGTCCCCCGACCAGTTCGCCCAGGCCGTCGTCGAGGGCGGCCAGGTGCCGATGCTCGTCGGTGAGGTCGCCCGCGGCAAGGCCCTCGCGGTCGTCGTCGAGTCCGCCACGGTCAAGGACAGCAACGGCGAGGTCATCGAGCTCGACGACGAGGACGAGACCGCCGAGACCGTCGAGGTCACTGAGGCCGCCGAGGTCGAGGCGGAGGGCGCGGAGGAGAAGCCCGAGGCCTGAGCCCCGGACATCTCGCGCCTGCGCGCAGTTCTCTGCATCACGGGCCCGAACACGCACGTCCGCGTGTTCGGGCCCGTGGTCGTACCACCCCGTGAGCCTGCGCTCACAGCGAACAGTTATCGATGCGGGATGGCGTTGTCCGACCTGCGCGTTAGGGTCCGTAGATACGAGGGCAGGGGAGTCCCTGAAACCGCGCCGGGGCCACACACGGCGCCGCCTCCCCACGCCCCAGCAGACGACGCTGAGACGGCCTGGAGCCGTCCGACAACGAGCAGGTGGACACGTGACGATCCCGATGCCTTCCGCCGCCGCTGAGCCGACCTTCGGTGGCCTCGGCGACCAGGTCTACAACCGGCTGCTCGGCGAGCGGATCATCTTCCTCGGCCAGCCGGTCGACGACGACATCGCCAACAAGATCACCGCGCAGCTGCTTCTTCTCGCCGCGGACCCGGACAAGGACATCTTCCTCTACATCAACTCCCCGGGCGGATCGATCTCGGCCGGCTTGGCGATCTACGACACCATGCAGTACATCAAGAACGACGTGGTGACGATCGCGATGGGCCTGGCCGCCTCCATGGGGCAGTTCCTGCTGAGCGCCGGCACCCCGGGCAAGCGCTTCGCGCTGCCGAATGCCGAGATCCTCATCCACCAGCCCTCCGCGGGCCTGGCCGGCTCCGCGTCGGACATCAAGATCCACGCCGAGCGGCTGCTGCACACCAAGAAGCGGATGGCGGAGCTGACGGCCTTCCACACCGGTCAGACCGTCGAGCGGATCACCCAGGACTCGGACCGCGACCGCTGGTTCTCCGCCGATGAGGCCAAGACGTACGGCCTGATCGACGATGTGATGACTTCCGCCGCCGGCGTTCCGGGCGGGGGCGGCACCGGGGCCTGAGCCCCGTACCACTCGCCCTACAGCCCCCAGCCCACTTGATCGCCACCAGGACGGTGAACACCACGATGAACAACTACCCCGGCAGCGGCCTCTCCCAGGTTGCGGAGTCCGAGTTTTCCGGCCCGCGCGCCGAGTCCCGCTACATCGTCCCGCGCTTCGTCGAGCGCACCTCGCAGGGCGTGCGCGAGTACGACCCGTACGCGAAGCTGTTCGAGGAGCGCGTGATCTTCCTCGGCGTGCAGATCGACGACGCCTCGGCCAACGACGTCATGGCGCAGCTGCTGTGCCTGGAGTCGATGGACCCGGACCGGGACATCTCGATCTACATCAACAGCCCGGGCGGTTCCTTCACGGCGCTCACGGCCATCTACGACACGATGCAGTTCGTGAAGCCGGACATCCAGACGGTCTGCATGGGCCAGGCGGCCTCCGCCGCGGCGGTGCTGCTCGCCGCCGGCACCCCCGGCAAGCGGATGGCGCTGCCGAACGCCCGTGTGCTGATCCACCAGCCCTACAGTGAGACCGGCCGGGGCCAGGTTTCCGACCTGGAGATCGCCGCCAACGAGATCCTGCGGATGCGCTCGCAGCTGGAGGACCTGCTGGCCAAGCACTCCTCCACGCCGATCGAGAAGATCCGTGACGATATCGAGCGTGACAAGATCCTGACCGCCGAGGAGTCCTTGGCGTACGGTCTGGTCGACCAGATCGTCTCGACGCGGAAGTCGTCCGTCGCGATCGGCTAGCGATCTTCGCGAAGTGAGCCGGAGCGTTGCCCCCTTGGACCGGACCCGGATCGAGTGAACCGAGTCGGTCCAAGGGGGGCCCGTACGGGGGGCCCGGCAAGGTACCGTCGATAGGCAAGCACCCGGGTCCGCGGAGCAATGCGGATCCCAGGCGAAGGGGAAGCACCTCGTGGCACGCATCGGTGACGGCGGCGACCTGCTCAAGTGCTCATTCTGCGGAAAGAGTCAGAAGCAGGTGAAGAAGCTCATCGCGGGACCTGGTGTGTACATCTGCGACGAGTGCATCGACCTCTGCAACGAAATCATTGAGGAGGAACTCGCCGAGACCTCCGAGGTGCGGTGGGAGGAGCTCCCGAAACCGCGGGAGATCTACGAGTTCCTGAACGGCTATGTCGTCGGCCAGGATCCCGCCAAGAAGGCGCTCTCGGTCGCCGTCTACAACCACTACAAGCGGGTGCAGGCGGGCGAGAACGGCCCCGGACGCGGCGAAGAGGGCATCGAGCTCGCCAAGTCCAACATCCTGCTGCTCGGCCCGACCGGCTCCGGCAAGACCCTGCTCGCGCAGACTCTCGCCCGGATGCTGAACGTCCCCTTCGCCTTCGCCGACGCCACGGCGCTGACGGAGGCCGGCTATGTCGGCGAGGACGTCGAGAACATCCTCCTCAAGCTGATCCAGGCCGCGGACTTCGACATCAAGAAGGCCGAGACCGGCATCATCTACATCGACGAGATCGACAAGGTCGCCCGGAAGAGCGAAAACCCGTCGATCACCCGCGATGTCTCCGGCGAGGGCGTCCAGCAGGCGCTGCTGAAGATCCTGGAAGGCACCACCGCTTCCGTCCCGCCCCAGGGCGGCCGCAAGCACCCCCACCAGGAATTCATCCAGATCGACACCACCAACGTCCTCTTCATCGTCGGCGGTGCCTTCGCCGGCCTGGAGAAGATCATCGAGTCCCGGTCCGGCGCCAAGGGCATCGGCTTCGGCGCCACGATCCGCTCCAAGCGGGAGATCGAGTCCAAGGACCAGCTGCAGGACGTCATGCCGGAGGACATGGTGAAGTTCGGGATGATCCCGGAGTTCATCGGCCGCCTCCCCGTCCTCACCTCGGTCCACAACCTCGACCGCGAGGCCCTGCTGCAGATCCTGGTCGAGCCGCGCAACGCGCTCGTCAAGCAGTACAAGCGCCTCTTCGAACTCGACGGTGTCGAGCTGGACTTCGACCGCCCGGCCCTTGAGGCCATCGCCGACCAGGCCATCCTGCGCGGCACCGGCGCCCGCGGTCTGCGCGCCATCATGGAGGAAGTCCTCCAGGCGGTGATGTACGAGATCCCGTCCCGCAAGGACGTGGCCCGCGTCGTCATCACCGAGGACGTCGTGCACTCGAATGTGAACCCGACCCTGGTACCGCGCAATCGCGGCGAGTCGGGGGAGCCGCAGGAGAAGAGCGCGTAGGCGCTCCGAAGTCGTACCAGAGCCGCCCGGCAGCCAGGTGCTGCCGGGCGGCTCCGTTTTGGCCGAGGTTCTGCCGGGTGCGCCGATTCTCCTCACCGCAAGCGAGAGGCGTCCGGCGAAGAAGGGATCCTCGCCGAACGCCTTGCACCGTGACGGGCCGGGAGCGCTACTTCTCCTTGCGGACCTCACTGCGGATCTTGGCGGTCTTCTCGGAGAGCTGCTCCGCGCTGGGCGTCGTCGCGGTGGTGCCACCGGTGGGGGACGGCGCGGCCGCTACCTGGACGATGCCGATGGCGCTGCTGTCACCCCAGACGCAGGTGGAGGCCGTGACGGGAACGCTCACGCCGCCCTGAGAGAGCGTGATCTTCTGGGTCCTGCACTTCATCACGGCGCCGTCGAAGCCGCTCGGCGAGTACTGGGTGGTCGGAGTGACGTCCTCGATCTTGGCGTCCCGGCCCGCGAAGGACTTCTTCTGTCCCTCGTCCACCTTGGCGAGCACCTGGCCCACGGTTCCTTCCGGGTCGGCGACGGTGCCGTACACGCCGCTGATCGTCAGCTGCAGCCCGCCGTCGCCCCTGTAGCCGGAGCTGACGCCCTTGGCGTTCGTGATGCCCAGCGCCTTGGCTTCCTTGTCGTTGGTGAAGTCCTCGGTACCCGAGTTGCCGGCTCGCTGAGTCTTCGTGAACTGCCCACTCAGCAGCTTTTTCGGCAACGAGATCGTGTACGGCTTCACCTCCCCGCCCCCCGACCCGAACGCGAAGTACGCCCCCAAGCCGATCGCCGCGACGACCGCGACCGCGCCGACGATCAGGCCGATCTTCTTGCCGTTGCCGCCGCCGGTCTCCGGGGGCCCCTGCGGGATCATGCCGTAGGGGGTCTGCTGGCCGCCGTACGGGGGCTGCTGGCCGTAGCCGGGCTGGCCGCCCTGCTGGGGGTAGCCGTAACCCTGCTGAGGGGCCTGCTGAGGGGCCTGCTGAGGGTAGCCGTAGCCCTGCTGCTGCCCGGGCACCTGGCCGCCCTGCTGCGGGTAGCCGTAACCCGGCTGCGGGGCCGGCGGCTGCTGCGGCTGGCCGTACGGGCCGGGCTGCTGGGGCTGCTGGCCGTACGGGCCGGGCGGCGGCTGGTTGAAGCTCATGGAACGGTTCCCCTCGTGACAACTGGAGCCAGTTGAGTTCTGCGTGATGTTTATGCGCTCCCGACATCCTGTACGACGCCGCTGACAGCCGTGGCCCCGGGGGCGAAACCGATTCGAAGCTGCTACATCCGCGCCCGTACACTGTCCGTCGTGACCGAGAACACTCAGCAGAGCAACCACAGCGCCCCCGAACTGCCGACTCAGTACACGCCGGCCGATGTAGAGGGGCCGCTGTACGAGCGCTGGGTAGAGCGGGGCTACTTCGAGGCGGACGAGAAGAGCGACAAGCCGCCGTACACCGTCGTCATTCCGCCGCCGAACGTCACCGGCTCCCTGCACCTGGGGCACGCCTTCGAGCACACGCTGATCGACGCCCTCACCCGCCGCAAGCGCATGCAGGGCTACGAGACGCTCTGGCAGCCCGGTATGGACCACGCCGGTATCGCCACCCAGAACGTCGTCGAGCGGGAGCTCGCCAAGGAGGGCGTCTCCCGGCACGACCTGGGCCGTGAGGCGTTCGTCGAGCGGGTCTGGCAGTGGAAGAACGAGTCCGGCGGACAGATCTCCGGCCAGATGCGGCGGCTCGGCGACGGCGTCGCCTGGTCGCGCGAGCGCTTCACCATGGACGAGGGCCTGTCCAAGTCCGTCCAGACGATCTTCAAGCGGCTCCACGACGACGAGTTGATCTACCGCGCCGAGCGGATCATCAACTGGTGCCCGCGCTGTCTGACCGCCATCTCGGACATCGAGGTGGAGTACCAGGACGACGACGGCGAGCTCGTCTCCATCCGGTACGGCGAGGGCGACACCGCCATCGTCGTCGCGACGACGCGGGCCGAGACGATGCTCGGGGACACCGCGGTCGCCGTCCACCCGGAGGACGAGCGCTACGCCCATCTCGTCGGTACCGAGATCGAGTTGCCGCTGACCGGCCGCCGGATCCCGGTCGTCGCCGACGAGCATGTCGACCCGGAGTTCGGCACGGGTGCTGTCAAGGTCACCCCGGCGCACGACCCCAACGACTTCGAGATCGGCCGCCGTCACGGGCTGCCCAACCTCGCCGTCCTCGACGAGCGCGGCGTGATCACGGCGCACGGCCCCTTCCAAGGCCTGGACCGCTTCGAGGCTCGTTCCGCGATCGTCGGCGCGCTGCGCGCCGAGGGCCGGATCGTCGCCGAGAAGCGCCCGTACCCGCACTCCGTCGGGCACTGCTCACGCTGCAAGACCACCATCGAGCCGCGGCTGTCGATGCAGTGGTGGGTCAAGGTCGGCCCGCTGGCGAAGGCCGCCGGTGACGCGGTCCGCGAGGGCAAGGTCAAGATCCACCCCAAGGAGATGGAGTCCCGCTACTTCGGCTGGGTCGACAACCTCCACGACTGGTGCATCTCGCGGCAGCTGTGGTGGGGCCACCGGATCCCCGTCTGGTACGGGCCGAACGGCGAGGTCGTCTGCGTCGGACCGGACGAGGAGGCGCCCACCGGGGAGGGCTGGACGCAGGACACCGACGTCCTGGACACCTGGTTCTCCTCCGGGCTGTGGCCGTTCTCCACGCTCGGCTGGCCCGAGCAGACCCCGAGCGTCGAGAAGTTCTATCCGAACTCCGTCCTGGTCACCGGCTACGACATCCTCTTCTTCTGGGTCGCCCGGATGATGATGTTCGGGCTGTACGCGATGGACGGCACCCCGCCGTTCCACACCATCGCGCTGCACGGCATGGTCCGCGACCAGTTCGGCAAGAAGATGTCCAAGTCCTTCGGGAACGCGGTCAATCCGCTGGACTGGATGGACGCCTACGGTTCGGACGCGGTCCGGTTCACGCTGGCACGCGGGGCGAACCCCGGTGTCGACGTCCCGATCGGCGAGGACTGGGTCCAGGGGTCCCGTAACTTCGCCAACAAGATCTGGAACGCCACCCGCTTCGCGCTGATGAACGGCGCGACGGTGGAGGGCGAACTGCCGCCCGTCGAGCAGCTGTCGGCGACCGACCGGTGGATCCTGTCCCGGCTGAACTCGGTCGTCGCCGAGGTCGATGCGTACTACGACGACTACCAGTTCGCGAAGCTGTCGGACACCCTCTTCCACTTCGCCTGGGACGAGGTCTTCGACTGGTACGTCGAGCTGTCCAAGACCACGTTCATGGCGGGCGGCCCGGCCGCCGATGCCTCGCGCCGGGTGCTGGGCGAGGTCCTGGACGTCACGCTGCGGCTGCTGCACCCGATCGTCCCGTTCGTCACCGAGACCCTGTGGACGACGCTGACCGGCGGTGAGTCGGTCGTGATCGCCGACTGGCCGAAGGCTGTGCTCGTCGCCGGGGCCGACGCCCCGGGCGGCTTCCGGGACGCGGCGGCCGAGCGGGAGATCGAGACCGTCCAGCAGGTCGTCACCGAGGTCCGCCGCTTCCGTTCCGACCAGGGGCTGCAGCCGGGCCAGAAGGTCCCGGCGCGGCTGGAGCTGGCCGGCACGGCACTGGCCGCGCACGAGGCCGCGATGCGCTCGCTGCTGCGACTGCAGCCGGCCGGTGAGGACTTCAGCGCCACCGCCTCGCTGCCGGTCGCGGGCGCGACGGTCGCCCTGGACCTGTCCGGCGTGATCGACGTCGAGGCCGAGCGCAAGCGGCTGACCAAGGACCTGGGCGCCGCCGAGAAGGAGAAGGCGCAGGCCACCGCCAAGCTCGGCAACGAGGCGTTCCTCGCCAAGGCGCCGGAGAAGGTCGTGGACAAGATCCGCGGCCGGCTGGAGGCCGCGGAGGCGGACATCGTCCGGATCACCGCGCAGCTGGCGGCCCTGCCCAAGGCGTAGGCGCGGCACCCGGCCCCGGGCCGGGACCCGGGCCGCCCAGGGGACCGTCGTGCGCAGGCCCCTCGTCCGTACGGGCGGGGGGCCTGCGGCGTCCCGGTCCCCGCCGCCCCCGTTCGCGTACCGGCCAGAGCAGGACATACGCCGTCGAGACGGCCACGAACGCCAGGCGGATCAGGCCCCGGGCGGCATCGTCGGGGACCGCGAAGACACTGCCGTAGAGGGTGAGCAGGGCCAGCCAGCTCCACCAGGGGACCAGTCGGCGCTGGCCGATGACGTCCCACAGCAGGGTGCCGAGCAGTACCGACGCGGTGTAGTACGTGTAGACGCTGGGGTCGAGGACGATGCGGGCATTGGCGCCCAGCAGGACGACTGCCGCCCAGCGGCCCCGCCAGACGGCGACCGAGCCCAGTGCCAGGCCGAGGGCGGCCTGGGCGGGGCGGTCCCAGCCGGGGGTCTCGGGGTCGCCGACGCCCAGCCAACGCAGCGCGGACGCCGGATGGTTGGGGATGGCGAACTTCGCCGCGGCGAACGACTGGGAGTCGCCGATGAAGAACGGCAGCCAGGCGACCGCGACCAGACCCGCGCACCACAGCCCGGCGCGCAGCCACTTCTCCCTCGGCAGGGCGAGCAGCAGGGGGAGGAAGGCCAGTGCGGTGGGCTTGGAATCCATCGCCAGGGCCAGGCAGGCGCCGGTGAGCGCGGCGTTGCCCCGGGTGAGGGCACGTACCACGAGGGCGGTGAAGAACAGCGCGAGGACGTCGTCGAGATGCCCGAAGCGGACCCCCACCTCGATCCACATGGGGATGAAGGCCAGCCCGGCGATCAGTACGCGCTGCCGCAGCCGCTGGTGGTTGGTGCCGGTGCCCAGGAAGTGGTGGGCGGCGCTGCGGCCCGCCAGCACCACGATGACCAGGCCGAGCAGCGACATCAGGGCCGCGGCCAGGAACTGCCCGGTGGCCTCGGGGAAGGGGTTGAACAGGCCGGCCGTCAGAAAGCTGAGCGGGCCCATCTGGAGCTCGGGGTGGTGCGCGTAGAGGTTGAGCCCGCCGGAGCCGTCGCCCGCGTCGCCCTGGTAGATCAGTTCGCCGCCGGTGCGCAGATAGTGCCAGGAGAAGCCGCCGTGCGGTTCGACGACGACGAACCACAGCACCGTCCAGGCGGTGAGCAGTATTAAGTGCATCCGCTGACTGATTGCCGGCACCCCTCTTCAGCTCCTGCCTTTCCGTGCGCTGCCTCGTGGTGATCACCGGGGAGGAATACAGCCCGCCGTGGAAGAGGGCGAAAGGCGGCGGAAAGTTGTCCCGGCCGGTGCATCCGGCCGTTCTCATTGCCCTCTCATGAAGCCGAGGCACGGTGGACCGGAATGCCGTAGTTCCGGCAGATCCGCACGTCCACCACGAGGAGCCGCGCCCCATGAACAAGCCCCTGCGCCGTGCCTCGATCTTCTGTCTGGCCCTCATCGTCGCGCTGATGGGCTGGGCCACCTGGCTTCAGGGCGCAAAGGCGAGTGACTTCAAGGAGGACCCGCACAATCCGCGGGTGACGATCGGCAAGTACGCGGCGCCGCTGGGCAACATCCTCGTCGGCGGGGAGCCGGTGACCGGCTCCGCCGCCACCTCCTCCACGCTCAAGTACAAGCGGACCTACCAGGACGGCAAGCTCTACGCCCCGGTCACCGGCTTCACCTCGCAGATCTACGGCCACAACCAGCTGGAGAGCCTCTACGGCGACCTCCTCGACGGCTCCGACAGCCGGCTGCAGAGCCCCACCGACGCGCTGACCCGCACCCGGGCCAAGGGCGGCGATGTGGCCACCACCGTCGACCCCGCGGTGCAGAAGGCCGGCTACCGGGCGCTGGACGGCAAGAAGGGCGCCGCCGTCGCCATGGACCCGGCCACGGGGCGGACCCTGGGCATGGTCAGCACCCCGTCGTACGACCCGGGGAAGTTCGCGGGGTCCGCCGGGGCCGACCAGAAGGCCTGGAAGAAGATGTCCGGCGACGCGGAACACCCCGAGGTCAACCGGGCGCTGCGGCAGCCGCTGCCGCCCGGCTCCACCTTCAAGCTGGTGGTCGCCGCGGCCGCGCTGGAGAACGGTCTGTACTCCTCGGTGGACGAGCCCACCGACAGCCCCGACCCGTACACCCTCCCGCACACCCACACCAAGCTCTCCAACGAGAACACCTCCGCGCCCTGCAAGAACGCGGACATCCGCACCGCGCTCCAGTACTCCTGCAACACCGTCTTCGCGAAGATGGCCGTCGACCTGGGCAAGGACAAGGTGAAGGCGCAGGCCGAGAAGTTCGGCTTCAACGACGACAAGATGGACACCCCGGTGCGGGCCGGCAAGAGCGTCTACCCCTCCGACATGGACGAGGCACAGACCGCGCTCTCCGGGATCGGCCAGTTCGACGACCAGGCGACCCCGCTGCAGATGGCGATGGTCTCCTCGGCCATCGCGAACGGCGGCGAGCTCAAGACCCCGCAGCTGGTCGACAAGCTGACCGACGGCGGCGGCAACACCGTCCAGGACTTCGGGCCGGCGACGTACGGCGACGGCAAGGCCATGTCGGCGGGTACGGCCCGGCAGCTGCGGTCGGCGATGCAGACGGTCGTGGACAAGGGCACCGGGTCCGGCGCGAAGATCGGCGGACTGACCGTCGGCGGCAAGACGGGCACCGCCCAGCACGGCGTCGACAACAGCGGTACGCCCTACGCCTGGTTCGTCTCGTACGCCGGGGACGGCAAGGGACACCAGGTGGCGGTGGCCGTGATGGTCGAGGACGGGCATGCCGCCCGCAACGAGGTCTCCGGCAACGGCCTGGCGGGCCCGATCGCGCGGGCCATGATGAAGGCGGCACTGACGTAGGCGAGGGGCGGCTCCGGCGTACGGGCGCGGTCGGGGAGCCGGTCGCGCCGGCCGGCCCCCGGCATACGGCGCGGTATCGGGGGAGGGCAGCGCAGCGCACCGCTGTCACACGTGCCTCGTAGACTGGTCGGTGTGAGCGAGCGCCCCCAGAACGACGACCCCGACCCGAACGAAGCCTTCGACGAACTGGTCGAGGCGGAGACCGACCGTGACCCGGATCTTGCGGTGATCGAGGCCGGCAGCCGGACCCTGCGCGCCCAGGCCGGGCCGCCGCAGGGGGACGGGATTCCCGCCCGGCCGGCCGACCCCGAGGTCGACCGTGCACTGCGCGCCGTCGAGGAGGAGCTGGCCGGCCGCTGGGGCGAGACCAAGCTCGACCCGTCGGTCCAGCGCATCGTGGCGCTGCTGGACATCCTGGGCGAACCACAGCGCGCCTACCCGTCCATCCACATCACGGGCACCAACGGCAAGACCAGCACCGCCCGCATGATCGAGTCCCTGCTGTCCGCCTTCGACCTGCGCACCGGCCGCTATACGAGCCCGCACGTCCAGTCGATCACCGAGCGGATCAGCCTGGACGCCGCCCCGATCTCCGCCGAGCAGTTCATCGAGACGTACCGGGACATCGCCCCGTATGTGGAGATGGTCGACTCCCAGCAGGAGTACCGCCTCTCGTTCTTCGAGGTGCTCACGGCGATGGCGTACGCCGCCTTCGCGGACAGCCCCGTGGACGTCGCGGTCGTCGAGGTCGGCATGGGCGGCACCTGGGACGCGACGAACGTCATCGACGGCGATGTCGCGGTGATCACCCCGATCGCGCTGGACCACACCGACCGGCTGGGGGAGACGCCCGAGCAGATCGCCGGTGAGAAGTCCGGGATCATCAAGAAGGACGCCACGGTCGTGCTGGCCCAGCAGCCGGTGGACGCGGCCTCGGTGATGCTCAAGCGCGCGGTCGAGGTGGATGCCACGGTCGCCCGTGAGGGCATGGAGTTCGGGGTGCTCACCCGCGAGGTCGCGGTCGGCGGACAGATGCTGACGCTGCGCGGACTGGGCGGCGAGTATCCCGAGATCTTCCTTCCGCTGTACGGCGCCCATCAGGCGCACAACGCCGCGGTGGCGCTCGCCGCGGTCGAGGCGTTCTTCGGTGTCGGCTCGGATCACGCCCGCACCCTGGACATCGACACCCTCCGCTCCGCGTTCGCCGCCGTCACCTCGCCCGGCCGGATGGAGGTCGTGCGGCGCAGCCCCACGGTCGTGCTGGACGCGGCACACAACCCGGCGGGTGCGCGGGCGGCGGCCGAGGCGGTCACCGAGGCGTTCGGGTTCAGCCGGCTGGTGGGCGTCGTCGGCGCCAGCGGGGACAAGGACGTACGGGGCTTCCTGGAGGCGTTCGAGCCGATCTTCGCCGAGGTCGTGGTGACACGTAATTCCAGCCATCGTGCGATGGATCCGGATGAGCTGGCGGCCATCGCCGTCGAGGTCTTCGGCGCCGAGCGGGTCCAGGTCGAGCCGCGGCTCGACGACGCCCTGGAGGCGGCGATCACCCTCGCCGAGGAAGAGGGCGAGTTCTCCGGAGCGGGCGTGCTGGTGACCGGCTCGGTGATCACGGTCGGCGAGGCCCGGCTGCTGATGGGGAGGAGCTGACATGCGGACACTGTGTGCCGGCACTCTGATAGGCGAATTCTTCGTGATCGGCTTCGCCGGTCTGGTCGCGATGCAGATGACCGCACTGCCGGCGGCCACGATCTGGACGGTCAGCGGCATCGCGATGCTGCTGACCATCCTGCTGTGCGGGATGCTGACCCGTCCGGGTGGTGTCCAGCTCGGCTGGGTGCTGCAGTTCGCCCTGATCGCC
Source organism: Streptomyces sp. NPDC048434 (assembly GCF_043200375.1). NCBI lineage: Bacteria > Bacillati > Actinomycetota > Actinomycetes > Kitasatosporales > Streptomycetaceae > Streptomyces > Streptomyces sp. NPDC048434. Next base: position 26,305 of record NZ_JBICXQ010000036.1, read on the forward strand.
AGCGGTTTCGTGGTCCCGACGATGTTCTTCCTGGGTGTGGTCTTCGCGGCCCTGTGGTGGGCGTCGGTCCACTTCGGCCGCAAGATCGATGAGGCGAAGGCCCGTTGGGCGGCGCAGGCCGAGGCGTCGGGGGAGCCGGCCTAGCGGGCCGTCCCGGCCCGGCCGCGGGGAGGCCCTCAGGGGCCGTGCCGGAGGCCGGGGGCGGGGCCGGGCAGGCCCTGGTCACCCATGTAGCCTCAAGTTCACCCGCTGACCGTTGTTCATATCCAGGGAGTCCCTCCGTGAGCCAGCGCACCCTCGTCCTCCTCAAGCCTGACGCCGTCAAGCGCGGTCTGATCGGCGAGATCATCGGCCGTATCGAGAAGAAGGCCGGCTGGACGATCAGCGCGCTGGAGCTGCGCGGCCTGGACCGTGCGCTTCTTGAGCAGCACTACGCCGAGCATGTCGGCAAGCCGTTCTACGAGCCCCTGGTCGCTTTCATGTCCTCCGGACCGGTGGTCTCGATGGTCGTCGAGGGTGAGCGGGTGATCGAGGGCGTACGGATGCTCGCGGGTCCGACTGACCCGATTGCCGCGCCGAGTGGGTCCATTCGTGGGGACTTCGGAACGATCACCCGAGAGAATCTGATCCATGCATCGGATTCCGAAGAGTCCGCCGAGCGCGAGATCAAGATTTTCTTCCCCGGGATTTCCTGACGGATCGTCAGCTGCATAACCCCCGTGACCAGGGGCGACCGACAAAATCATCGGTCGCCCTTTGGTGTATACGACACGATCGGGGGAACGCATCACCGCGACACGACGTCACCATTAAGGGGGGCGGGTGCGTGTACGGCTGACAATGGCGGAACAGCCTCCCGACGTGTTCGAGTGGGCGCACTACGAACTACGATGGAGACTTCCGCGCCGCACAGCGCATCACCTCCTGCCGACCTCCAGTAAGCATTCGCTCCAGTTGGGAAGGCCAGACGTATCCTCATGGGGAACAACATGTCGTTCATCGGCCGTGACATGGCTGTCGACCTCGGGACCGCCAACACGCTGGTGTACGTCAGGGGCCGCGGCATCGTCCTCAACGAGCCGTCGGTCGTGGCCATCAACACCAACACCGGCGGCATCCTCGCGGTAGGTGCTGAGGCGAAGAAGATGATCGGGCGCACGCCCGGCAACATCGTCGCCGTACGGCCCCTGAAAGACGGCGTGATCGCCGATTTCGAGATCACCGAGCGGATGCTCCGCTACTTCATTCTCAAGATCCACAAGCGGCGCTATCTGGCCCGCCCGCGGGTCGTCGTGTGTGTCCCCTCCGGCATCACCGGAGTCGAGCGCCGCGCGGTCATCGAGGCCTCGACCCAGGCCGGCGCGCGCCAGGTCCACATCATCGAGGAACCGATGGCCGCCGCGATTGGGTCCGGCCTGCCGGTCCACGAGGCCACCGGCAACATGGTCGTGGACATCGGCGGCGGTACGACCGAGGTCGCGGTCATCTCGCTCGGCGGCATCGTCACCGCGCAGTCCATCCGGGTGGCCGGCGATGAACTCGACAACGCGATCATCCAGCACATCAAGAAGGAGTACAGCCTTCTGCTGGGCGAGCGCACCGCCGAGAGCATCAAGATCACCATCGGTTCGGCGTACGACCTCGAACAGGACGAGCACACCGAGATCCGCGGCCGTGACCTGGTCTCCGGCCTGCCGAAGACCGTCGTCATCTCGGCCGCCGAGGTCCGCAAGGCCATCGAGGAGCCGGTCAACTCCATCGTCGACGCGGTCAAGACGACGCTCGACAAGTGCCCGCCGGAGCTGTCCGGTGACGTCATGGACCGCGGCATCGTGCTCACCGGAGGCGGCGCCCTGCTCCGCGGCCTCGACGAGCGGCTGCGCCGCGAGACCGGTATGCCCATCCACATCGCCGAGGACCCGCTCGACTCCGTCGCGCTCGGTTCCGGCAAGTGCGTCGAGGAGTTCGAGGCGCTCCAGCAGGTTCTCGACTCCCAGCCGCGCAGGTAGCACGGCCCGGGTCCCGATCCGCGCCGCGGCCGTCGAGCGGCGTCCGCGGCGGTCGGGACCCCTGCGACCGCGGCCGGTCCGTCCGGCGGATCGCTGATATACAGGCACAACATCCCGACAGACACGGTGCGCTGACGCTTCACCTCGGCACCGTCATATCAAGGCACAACGCTCAACTCCCGAACGAGACCGGCGGGGCCCGCAGCCGGCCGGTCCTACGAGGAAGGACACGGCCGCCGCACGTGAGGGACACACGAGAGAGCCGGCTGCTGCTGGTGCTGCTGGTCGCGATCGCGTTCGCGCTGATCACGGTCGATATCCGCGGCGGCGAACAGTCCCCGCTCGATGGTGCCCGGCAAGCCGCCGCCTCCGCCTTCGGCCCGGTCGAAAGCGGCGTCGCCCGCGTCGTCAGCCCGGTCGGCAACGCCGTCGGTGCCGTGCGGGACTCCGGCAGACGGCACGACCGGATCAGCAAGCTGGAGCACGACAACGAGGCGCTGAAGGCCAAGCTCGGCTCCTCCGACCGGAACCGCAGCCGCGCCGCCCAGCTCGACAAGATCCTCAAGACCGCGGGCACCGGCCAGTACGGCATCAAGGGCGCCCAGGTCATCGCCATCGGCTCGGCCCAGGGCTTCTCCTGGACCGTCACCATCGACGCCGGCCGCCGTGACGGCATCGCCCGCGACATGACCGTGCTCAACGGCGACGGTCTGGTCGGCCGGGTCACCACCGTCGGAGCCGACACCTCCACCGTCCTGCTGGCCGCCGACCCCGACTTCACCGTCGGCACCCGCATGGAGAAGACCAACGAGATCGGCTTCGCCAACGGGCAGGGCGTCGGCTCGCTGCGCGTCCAGCTCCTCAACGGCAAGGCCAACATCAAGCGGGGCGACCGCCTGGTCACCTTCGGCTCCAGCAAGGACAAGCCGTTCGTGCCCGGCGTGCCCGTCGGCAAGGTCGTCAAGGTCGAGCCGTCCAACGGCGATCTGACCCGCGCCCTCCAGGTCCGGCCCTATGTCGCCTTCTCCCAGCTCGACATCGTCGGCGTAGTCGTCGCACCGCCCCGCCAGGATCCGCGTGACACCGTCCTGCCGCCGGCGCCCGCGAAGCCGAAGCCGACGCCGACGGTCACCGTCACGGCCACCCCCTCCGCGAGCGCTTCTCCCAGGAGCTGACCGATGCGCATCAACCGGATCCTGCTCGCGGCCCCGCTGGTGGTCGTCGCCCTCGTCATCCAGGTCACCATGCTGGCCAGACTCCAACTTCCCGGTGCCGTACCGGACCTGCTGCTGCTCGTCGTGGTCGGTCTGGCGTTGGTCTACGGCCATGTCGGTGGTGCGCTGGTCGGGTTCTTCGCCGGGCTGCTGGCCGACCTCGCTCCGCCCTCCGACCACGCCATCGGCCGCTATGCGCTGGTGCTCTGCGTCATCGGCTATGCCGCGGGCCTGACCAAGCCGGACTCGGGCCGGCACCGCTCGGCGACGCTGCCGCTGATCGTCGTCCTCGGTGCCGCCGTCGGCTCGACGCTGATGTACGCCGGCGTCGGCGCGCTGGTCGGTGACACCGCCGCCCGCCACGTCGGCATCGTCGGACTGCTGCTCAGCGCCACCCTCTACGACCTGCTGCTGGCCCCCTTCACCGTTCCTCTGGTGATGGCACTGGCACGGAGAACGGAGCACGATCCGCTGGCCGGCGAGGGCTCCGGCAGCCCGAGCGGTGTGGCCGGCGGCCGGGATTCCGGGTACGGCTGGCTCACCACCGGTACGGGACTCAAGGCCAGCCGCGGCGCCATGAAATCCCTGCGCACGGGGACGGGCATCGGCAGCCAGCGCGGCAGTCTGCTCGGCAAGTCGGCCCGCGACAAGGTGGGCCGCATCAAGGGGGTCAAGCGACTGTGACGCCCTTCCTTTTCCCGACCACCACCTCTCGTGGAGGCGCCGCGCGCCATGAGTAATCTCCCGGAAACCCGGACCTCCCGGGTCAGCGTCCGGCTCATCGCGATCCAGATCCTGGTCTTCTCCCTGCTGCTCACCCTCGGCGGCCGGCTCTGGTATCTGCAGATCCGCAACGGCCAGGAGTACGCCACGGAGGCGAAGAACAACCACGTCCAGCAGGTCATCGAGCCCGCCACCCGCGGCTCCATCCTCGATGCGCGCGGGGTGCCGCTGGCCGACAACCAGACCCGTCTGGTCGTCTCCGCGAGCCGTACCGAGCTGCTGAAGATGAAGGACGACGGCAAGGCCGTGCTCGGCCGGCTGGCCAACGTGCTCGGCCTGTCCGAGAAGGAGATCCGCAACAAGGTCCGGCTGTGTGACTCCAAGACCCCGCAGCCCTGCTGGAACGGTTCGCCGTACCAGCCGATCCCGATCACCGACGAGGCCACCACCCAGCAGGCCCTCCAGATCCGCGAGCGCTCCGAGGACTTCCCCGGCATCAGCGCCGAGCCCACCGCCGTCCGCCGCTACGCCGCTCCCGGCAACGCCAACACCGCCCAGGTGCTCGGCTACCTCTCGCCGGTGACCGACGGGGAGATCAACAAGGCCAAGAACACCAGCTCGCCGTTCCTGCGCTCCGACCAGATCGGCCGGTCCGGTCTGGAGCGTACGTACGACAGCTCGCTGCGCGGCAAGGCAGCCGTCACCCGCTATGAGGTCGACAACCTGGGCCGGGTCATCGGCCAGGCCAACAGCGAGAAGGGCCAGGGCGGTTCGAGCGTCGTCACCAGCATCGACGCGAGGGTGCAGGCCATAGCGGAGAAGCAGCTCGAACAGGCCATGAAGGACGCCCGCAAGGTGCACGACAAGAACACCGGCACCAACTACAAGGCCGACTCGGGCGCCGTCGTCGTGATGGAGGCCAAGACCGGCCGGGTGGTGGCCATGGCCTCCAACCCCAACTACGACCCCAATGCCTGGGTCGGCGGCATCTCCGGCAAGGACTACGCCCACCTCACCGGCAAGGGCTCCAACTATCCGCTGCTGAACCGCGCCATCCAGGGACAGGCCGCCCCCGGCTCGATCTTCAAGGTCATCTCGACCACGGCCGCGATCAACGCGGGCTATGACTTCAACGGCCACTACCCCTGCACCAGCTCGTACAGCATCGGCGGCCAGGTCTTCAAGAACTTCGAGGGGGAGGGCCACGGCGACATCAGCCTGGGCCGGGCGCTGGAGGTCTCCTGCGACACCGTCTTCTACCGGCTCTCGCACGAGGAGTGGAAGAAGGACGGCGGGGACAAGCCCAAGAAGGACCCCAACGACTGGTTCTACCGGACCGCCCACCAGTTCGGTCTCGGCAAGGAGACCGGCATCGACCTTCCCAACGAGGTCACCGGCCGGGTCCCCGACCGCAAGTGGAAGAACGCCTTCTGGAAGGCCAACAAGGCCGGCTGGTGCAAGCAGGCCAAGGCCTGGCCCAAGAAGAAGGACTTCGGTACCAAGCTCGCCCGTGAGGGCTGCCTCGAAGGCATGAAGCTGCACGCCTACGACTCCATCAACTACGCCATCGGACAGGGCGACACCCTCGTCACACCGATCCAGATGGCGTCCATCTACGGCGCGATCAGCAACGGCGGCACGCTCTACAACCCGACCGTCGGCAAGGCCATCGTCAGCCCCGACGGCAAGAGGGTGCAGCGGATCGAGCCCAAGTCGCACGGCAAGCTGCCCGACTCCCCCAAGACGCTCCGGCAGATCGATTCCGCGCTGGCGGGTGTGGCCACCCGCGGTACCGCCGCATGGCGCTTCCAGGGCTGGCCGCAGGACAAGATCCCGATGCACGCCAAGACCGGTACCGCCGAGGTCTACGGGAAGCAGACCACCTCGTGGTTCGCGACGTACACCAAGGACTACACGATCGTCATGACGATCGCCCAGGGTGGTACCGGCTCCGGTGCCTCCGGTCCGGCCGTACGCAACATCTACAACGCCCTGTACGGAGTCGACGAGAAGGGAGGGATCAACCCGAAGGCCGCCCTGTTGCCGAAGCCCCAGGGCTCGCTCCCCAAGATCGAGGGTGACGGGAGCATCCAGGCTCAGCCCATCAAGCCGTATGTCCTGCCGTCGCCGTCCGCATCGGAGAGCCCACAGTGACGACCAGCCATACCTCCCGGGCGTTCTCGATCCGGCGCTACACCCCCGAGCTCGGTACCTGGGGCAAGCTGACGGCGCGCGATTCGGTGCTGCGCAAGCTGGACTGGATGCTGCTGCTGTCCTGTCTGGTGCTGTCGCTGATGGGTTCGATTCTGGTCTTCTCCGCCACCCGCAACCGCACCGAGCTCAACCACGGTGACGAGTACTACTACTTCCTGCACCATCTGCTCAATCTCGGCATCGGCCTGACGCTGGCCGCCGGCACGATCTGGCTCGGGCACCGCACGCTCCGCGGTGCGGTCCCGATCCTGTACGCCCTCTCGGTCGTGCTGGCGCTGCTGGTGCTGACGCCGCTGGGCGCCACCATCAACGGCTCGCGTTCCTGGCTGGCGATCCCCGGCGGCTTCTCGCTCCAGCCCGCCGAGTTCGCGAAGATCACCATCACGCTCGGCATGGCGATGATCCTGGCGTCCCGGGTCGACGCGGGGGACCGCCCGCACCCCGGTCACCGCACCGTCGTCCAGGCCCTCGGTCTGGCCGCCGTTCCCGTCGGCGTGATCATGCTGATGCCCGACCTCGGCTCGGTCATGGTGCTCGGCGCCGTCATCCTGGGCGTACTGCTCTCCTCCGGTGCCTCCAACCGCTGGATCCTCGGGCTGGCCGGCACCGGCGTCGTGGGCTGTGTCGCCATCTGGCAGCTCGGTCTGCTGGACGCCTACCAGATCGCCCGGTTCGCCGCGTTCGCCAACCCGAGCCTCGACCCGGCCGGTGTCGGCTACAACACCAACCAGGCCCGGATCGCGATCGGCGGCGGCGGACTGACCGGCTCCGGCCTCTTCCACGGCAGCCAGACCACCGGCCAGTTCGTCCCCGAACAGCAAACGGACTTCATCTTCACCGTCGCCGGTGAGGAGCTCGGCTTCCTGGGCGCGGGCCTGATCATCGTGCTGCTCGGTGTGGTCCTGTGGCGCGCCTGCCGGATCGCACGCGAGTCCACCGAGCTCTACGGCACGATCGTCGCCGCCGGCATCATCGCGTGGTTCGCCTTCCAGGCCTTCGAGAACGTCGGTATGACCCTCGGCATCATGCCTGTCACCGGCCTCCCCCTGCCGTTCGTCTCCTACGGCGGCACTTCCATGTTCGCGGTCTGGATCGCGATCGGGCTGCTCCAGTCGATCCGCGTACAGCGCCCCCTGTCGGCCTCGCGCTGACGCCGCGTCACTGCCCCAGGCGCAGCTCGAACCACAGCGAGGTGGACCTGGGCAGGCCCGTGAACGGCGCCGTGCCCCAGTCGTCGGCGAGGCGGTCGGCCAGCAGCAGCCCGTAATCGTCCGGCTGCTCGCCGGCCGCCGGTGCCGGCGACGGAATCCGGGCCTGCGCCTCGTCGTGCACGCTGATCCGCAGTCCGTGTCCCGCGGTCAGCATCCGCAGCAGGATGTCCGCGGACCCTGGCGTGTGCAGATGGGCGCGGGTCACCGCCTCCGAGGTGAGCAGCACGGCGGTGTCGAGGAGCGGGGCGAGCGCTGTGCGGCGGAGCACGGCGCGGACGAAATCGCGGGCGGCCTTCGGGGCGACGGGTGTGCTCGGTGCGGTCAGGACGTACGGGCGGGCGCCTGACGAGACGCGGATGGGTGTCCGGGCGACGGGTGCGGTTGGGGGGTGCACGGGTGTCTCCCTCCCCGAAGGGGTCGAGCGAGCGCCGGTTGCACTCTGCGTATTTACTTCGTCACACACGGTAAGTCATGTTGCATGGCGCGTGCTACCACTGCTCCGGATCCCGCCTCGCGGCGGCTCTCCGGGGCGGGCGGGTGGCCCCGGCCGGGGTGCGTGGCTAGCCTCGATGCATGGCGGACACCGTGCGGGAGATCGAACGGAAGTACGAGGTCGGCGACGACACGCAGCTGCCCGACCTGACCGGTGTCGGCCGGGTCGTCACCGTGGTGGAGGCGGGTGTCGAGGATCTTGACGCCCTCTATTACGACACTCCTGACCAGCGCCTCGCCGCCGACCGCATCACGCTGCGCAGGCGCACCGGCGGCAAGGATGCGGGCTGGCATCTGAAGCTGCCGGTCGCGCCGGGTGTACGCGACGAAGTGCGGGCGCCGCTGTCCGACAGGCCGCCCCGGGAGCTGATCGCGCTCGTCCGGTCACGCGTGCTGGACCAGGAGCTGGTCCCCCTCGTACGGCTGCGGACGCGGCGTACGGTCCGGGTGCTGCAGGACTCCGCGGGCGCACCGCTCGTGGAGCTGGCGGTGGACGAGGTGCACGCGCAGCGGACGGGGGAGGCCGCGGAGGCCGGAGCGGGGCCGAGCGAGGCCCGCTGGCGCGAGATCGAGGCGGAGCTGGTCGGGGGCGACGACACCGCACTGCTGGACGAGATCGGCCGGGCACTGGTCGCGGCAGGGGCGCACCCCGCCTCGTCGGAGTCGAAGCTGGCGCGGGCGCTGGCCGAGACGGGCCTGGCGCGCGACCGGCCCGCACCCCCCGGCGCGGGACAGGGCGAGCGGCGCCCCCGAGGCTCCGGCGAGCACGGGGGCAAGGGGAAGCGCGGGGGCAAGGGCAAGGGCAAGGGCAAAGGGGCCGGGAAGAAGAAGGGGCCCACCGCCGGAGACGTGGTGCTCCGCTATGTCCGTGAGCAGGTGCGGGTGATCATCGAGCTGGATCCGGCGGTACGGCGGGATCTGCCCGACTCGGTGCACCAGATGCGGGTCGCCACCCGCCGGCTGCGCAGCGCCTTCCGCTCGTACACAAAGGTGCTCGACCGCGGCGTCACCCTGCCCATCGGCCTGGAACTCAAGTGGCTGGCGGCGGAGTTGGGGGTGGACCGGGACCGCGAGGTGCTGACCGCGCGGCTGTATGACGCGCTGGCCGAGGTGCCCCGGACGCTGCGGCTGGGCCCGGTGGCCGCCCGGCTGCGCATCTGGTCCGAGCGCCGCCGGACCGGCTCGCGGCGGGAGGTGCTCTCCGTATTGGACGGCCCCCGCTATCTGGCGCTGCTGAAGACCCTGCACGGTCTCCTGGAGGCGCCGCCACTGCTCCCGGCCGCCGGCCGGCCGGCCCCCGACGTGATGGCCAAGGCCGTGCTGAAGGACTACCGGCGGCTGGCCCGCCGTGTGGAGGCCGCGCTGGCGGCACCGGCCGGGCGGGAGCGGGACGAGGCGCTGCACGGCGCCCGCAAGGCCGCCAAGCGGACGCGGTACGCGGCGGAGGCCGCCCGTCCGGCGCTCGGCAGGCCGGCGAAGAAGTTCGCCAAGCGGATCAAGCGGGTCCAGCAGCTGCTGGGCGACCACCAGGACAGCGTGGTGGCGCGCGGCGCGCTGCGCGAACTGGCCGTCCAGGCACACAAGGCCGGTGAGGGCGGCTTCACCTTCGGTCTGCTCCACGGGCGCGAGGAGGCCCGTGCGGCCGACCGGGAACGGGAACTGCCGGGCCTGTGGAAGAAGATCTCGCGGCGCAAGCACCTGGCCGCGCTCCGACCGTGACCGGCCGTACGGGCCGCCGGTCGTCCCGGCCGGTGCACCGCGGCCCGGCAGACGCGGCGGTGATCCGCCCCGGGGCGCGTGCGCAGTGCCCCGGCCCTCGTACACCCCGCCGCCGCGGAGTATCCGGTCACCGTCCGAGGGGGTGGCTCCGAGCGGTTACGCTTGAGAGTCGCCCCCGCCAGCTCACGAAGGTTCGAGATGTCTGCCGAGTCGGTCTTCCCGCAGCTCGAGGCCCTGCTCCCGCATGTGCAGAAGCCCATTCAGTACGTCGGCGGTGAGCTGAACTCCACCGTCAAGGACTGGGATTCCTGTGACGTGCGGTGGTCGCTCATGTACCCGGACGCCTACGAGGTCGGTCTGCCCAACCAGGGCGTCATGATCCTCTACGAGGTCCTCAACGAACGCGAGGGCGTGCTGGCCGAGCGCACGTACAGCGTGTGGCCCGACCTCGAAGCGCTGATGCGTGAGCACCACGTCCCGCAGTTCACGGTCGACGCGCACCGCCCCGTCGGCGCCTTCGACGTGCTCGGTGTCTCCTTCTCGACCGAGCTGGGGTACACCAACCTCCTCACCGCCCTGGACCTCGCCGGTATCCCGATGGAGTCCAAGGACCGCACGGAGGACCACCCGCTCATCCTCGCGGGCGGCCACGCGGCCTTCAACCCCGAGCCGATCGCGGACTTCCTGGACTGTGCGGTCGTGGGCGACGGCGAGCAGGCGGTGCTGGAGATCACCGAGATCATCCGCGCCTGGAAGGCCGAGGACCGGCCCGGTGGGCGCGATGAGCTGCTGCTCCGCCTGGCGAAGACCGGCAGCGTGTACGTCCCCAAGTTCTACGACGTGGAGTATCTGGCCGACGGCCGGATCTCCCGCGTCGTGCCGAACCGCTCCGGCGTCCCGTGGCGGGTGTCCAAGCACACCGTCATGGACCTGGACGAATGGCCCTACCCCAAGCAGCCGCTCGTTCCCCTGGCCGAGACCGTCCATGAGCGGATGTCGGTCGAGATCTTCCGCGGCTGCACCCGCGGCTGCCGTTTCTGCCAGGCCGGCATGATCACGCGCCCCGTACGGGAGCGAAGCATCACCGGCATCGGCGACATGGTGGACAAGGGGCTGAAGGCCACGGGATTCGAGGAGGTCGGCCTGCTGTCGTTGTCCTCCGCTGACCACACCGAGATCGGCGACCTCGCGAAGGGGCTCGCCGACCGGTACGAGGAAGACAAGATCGGTCTGTCGCTGCCGTCGACCCGTGTCGACGCCTTCAACGTCGACCTTGCCAACGAGCTGACGCGCAACGGCCGTCGCTCCGGTCTGACCTTTGCGCCCGAGGGCGGCTCGGAGCGGATGCGCAAGGTCATCAACAAGATGGTCTCCGAAGAGGACTTGATCAGGACCGTCTCCACGGCCTACGGCAACGGCTGGCGGCAGGTGAAGCTCTACTTCATGTGCGGTCTGCCGACCGAGACCGATGAGGACGTGCTCCAGATCGGCGACATGGCGGTCAAGGTCATCGCCGAGGGCCGCAAGGTCTCCGGGCAGAACGACATCCGCTGCACGGTCTCCATCGGCGGCTTCGTCCCCAAGCCGCACACCCCGTTCCAGTGGGCGCCGCAGTTGTCGGCGGAGGAGACGGACGCCCGTCTCGAAAAGCTCCGGGACAAGATCCGCGGCGACAAGAAGTACGGCCGCTCCATCGGCTTCCGCTACCACGACGGCAAGCCCGGCATCGTCGAGGGCCTGCTCTCGCGCGGTGACCGCCGCATCGGCTCGGTCATCCGCGCCGTCTTCGAGGGCGGCGGCCGCTTCGACGGCTGGCGCGAGCACTTCTCCTACGACCGCTGGATGAAGGCCGCCGAGGAGACGCTGCCCGCCTTCGGCGTGGACGTCGCCTGGTACACCACCCGTGAGCGGGAGTACGAGGAGGTCCTGCCCTGGGACCACCTGGACTCCGGTCTCGACAAGGACTGGCTCTGGGAGGACTGGCAGGACTCGCTCGACGAGACCGAGGTCGAGGACTGCCGCTGGACCCCGTGCTTCGACTGCGGCGTCTGCCCGCAGATGGACACCGAGATCCAGATCGGCCCGACCGGCAAGAAGCTGCTGCCGCTGACCGTCGTCAAGTAGCGCCTCCCGCACGCCTCTTCGGCCCGGCTCCGCACCCGCGGTGGCCGGGCCGTGGCATGCTCGCGCACAATGAGGCGATGCCGCCGCAACTCGTCGCGCCCACCCTCGCCGTCCATGCCTCGTTCCTCGCCGCGATGGACGAGTTCCGTGCCGAGGGCGCGGAATCCGTGCCGCACTCCGGCCTGGCCCGCGAGCTGACGACCTGGCGCAGCCGCTGGCCGACCGCCGAAGGCTTCGCCGCCTACGTCGAGTTGGCCGGCGGTGTGCTGCGCGACCCACGCGTCGACGGTGTGGTCCCCATGACCACCCGCTGGTGGGTGGACGGGGACAGCTACCTGGGGCGGGTCACCTTCCGCCACCACCTCACCCCCTCCCTCCTCACCTGGGGCGGCCACATCGGCTACGCCGTACGACCCGGCGCCCGCCGCCGCGGCCACGCCACCGCGATACTGCGCGCCGCGCTGCCGGTCGCCCATCACGAGCTGGGCATCGACCCGGTGTTGGTCACCTGCGATGACACCAACACCGGCTCGCGTAGGGTCATCGAGGCCTGCGGCGGGGTCTTCGAGGACCAGCGCGACGAGAAGCTGCGCTACTGGATCTCCGCGGGAGCCGCCGCCTCACAGCGGCCGCACCGGCCCGTCTGAGGCGCCGGGGCAGGCAGGACAAGGACAGAAACGCAGGGGGAGATACAGGATGGAGCCCACTGACAAGGACCGGCGGGTGCCCGCCCGTTACGAGCCGGGCGAGGGCTGTGTGACCACGGTCATCCGGCTGCCGGTACGGATCGTGGTGCTGGTGCTCGTGGTGCCGGTGCGCCTGGTGTGGGATGCACTGACCGCCGCCGGCCGGGCCGTGCAGCGGAGCGTGCTGCGCCCTCTCGGCCGCGGCCTCGCCTGGCTGTGGCGCACCCTCGTGGCCGTCCCGGCGGCGTGGGCCTGGCGCACGCTGATCGTGATCCCCGTGGTGTGGGCCTGGCGCACCCTCGTCGTGCTCCCGATCGGGTGGATCTGGCGCACGCTGGTCGTCGCCCCCCTGGTGTGGCTGTGGCGCGCCGTCCTCGCGCCGGCCGGCCGGGGAATCGGCGCGGCGGTGGCGTGGCTGGTGCGGTATCTGCTGGTGCTCCCCGCCCAGTGGCTGTACACGTATGTGCTGACGCCGGTCGGGCACGGCATCGCCCGGGTGCTGCGCGGCCTGGGGGCGGCCCTGCGGTGGCTGGGCCGCGCGTTGTTCGTATGGCCGTGGGTGGCCCTGTGGCGGTATGTGCTGGCACCCGTCGGCCGGGGGATCGGCGCGGCCCTGGCGTGGCTGGTGCGGTATCTGCTGGTGCTCCCCGCGCAGTGGCTGTACGCATATGTGCTGACGCCGGCCGGACGCGGCCTCGCCTGGCTGGTACGCGGTATCGGCACCGTTCTCGCCACGCTCTTCCGGTGGCTCGTGATCGTCCCGCTGGTCGCTCTGTGGCGGTATGTGCTGGCGCCGGCCGGGCGGCTGCTGGCCGCCGTGGTGACGGTGGTCGTGCGCGAGGTCGGGTCGGCGCTCGGGCACTGCTGGCGGGCCGCCGGGATCGTCTCCCGGGCCATCGGCCGGTTCCTCGGCACGCTGCTGCGGTGGCTCCTCGTCGAACCGATCCGGTGGGCGTACCGCAACGTGCTCACCCCGCTCGGACACGGCATCAGGGACGGCATCTGGCGGCCGGTCCGGCAGGCGCTGCGCACCGCCCGCGAGACCGTGCGGCAGACCCGCAGGGAGATCCGGCGGGCGCTGTTCGGGGCGCCCGAGGAGCCCCGGCAGGCGGCCGATGCGCAGCCCCGCCGGGAACCGGAGGCTTCCCGGACACGTACTCTAGGTAGCAGTACGACCGCTCTCACGAAGGACTGAACGACACTGGGCAAGCGACAGCCCGAAGGCCCGCCGCCCGCACCGGCGGTGCAGCGCATCCGACTGCGCTACACCAAGCGCGGCCGCCTCCGGTTCACCAGCCACCGCGACTTCCAGCGCGCTTTCGAGCGGGCGCTGCGCCGCGCCGAGGTCCCCATGGCCTATTCGGCGGGCTTCACCCCGCACCCCAAGGTGTCGTACGCCAACGCCGCCCCGACCGGTACGGGCAGCGAGGCCGAGTATCTGGAGATCCAGCTCGCCGAGCGCCGCGATCCGGACGCTCTCCGCACCCTTCTCGACGAGTCGCTTCCGGACGGGCTCGATGTGACCGACGCCGTTGAGGCACACACGAGTGGTCTGGCCGACCGGCTCCAGGCCTCGGTGTGGGAGATCCGGCTCGACGGGGTCGAGGCATCGGCGGCCGAGCGCGCCGTCGAGGCGTTCCTCGCCGCCGAAGAAGTACAGGTCGAGCGGCGTACGAAAAACGGCATGCGGACCTTTGACGCGCGGGCCGCAGTGGCGCGTCTGGAGGCCGCCGACCACGACAGCGATAGGCCTGACGGCAAAGCCTGTGCGATACTGCGGCTGGTTGTTCGGCATCTGACACCTGCCGTTCGACCCGACGACGTCCTGTCCGGCCTCCGAGCTACGGCCGACCTGGCGCCGCCGGTCCCCGCAGCGGTGACCAGGCTGGCGCAGGGGCTGCTCGATGAGGAGTCCGGCGCGGTGACTGACCCGCTAGCGCCCGACCGCGACGCTGCCACGGCCGCCCCATCCACGGCCGCCGGGCTGAGTGCCGCGAAGGTGACGAGTGGGGCCTCCCCGGCAGCCGGGGAAGGTACTGCGTAGGACCGCCGTCGTCGCGTCGCCGATCAGCCAGGGAGCCACCCCGGTCCGGCAGACGCACTGACCAGGAGACTTTCGCCGGTCCCTGCCCTACGGGGATCGGCGAGCGAGACGACAGCTCCCGTGCGGCGCCCACGCCCCGGACAGCGGGACCGCGCTCATCACGCGGACCGCGGCCGGAATCAGGCGCGGCGCCCGGGAGCGTGACGGGAGAACCGCCCGCATGCTCGAGCCCATTGAGCCCACCCGCGCCACGCAGTCCGAGGACCGTGGTGCCGACGACAACCACTCACCCAGCGACACGCTGCCGCCACGCCGCCGGCGTCGTGCGGCGTCCCGGCCGGCCGGTCCGCCGGTGGCCGACGGTGCCGCCGAAGCCGCGGTGGTGAGCACCGAAGCCGCTGACGCGCCCGCGGCCGATCCGGCCCTCGACGAGGAAGCCACCGCATCCGCGGTCACCACCGGGGACGAGGCCAAGCCGGCCCGCACCCGCCGCCGCGCGACCCGTAAGGTCACCTCCCCGACCGGAGCCCCGCAGACCGGCGACGAGCCGGCCGAGGCACCCGCCGAACCCGCCGTCGAGGCATCCCCCGAGCCCGCCGTCGAGACGGCCGCCGTCGAGGAGCCGCAGGCCGAGGACGCCGCGCCGCGCCGCGGCCGCCGCCGGGCGACCCGCAAGGTGACCGCCCCCACCGGCTCCCCGCAGGCCGAGGCCGGCCAGGAGCCGGCCGCCGCCGAGGAGACCGCGCCCGCCGCGCAGCCCGTCGAGGCCGCCCCGGCCGCCGCCGAGGAGACCGAGGACGCCGCACCGCGCCGTTCCCGTCGCCGGGCGACCCGTAAGTCCACGGCTCCGGCCGGCGCCCCGCAGGTGAGCGCCGCCGACGAGGCCGTCGCCGAGAGCGCCGAGCAGGCCGCCCCCGCCGCCGAGGAGGAGGCCCCGGCTCCCGCGGAGGACGCCAAGCCGGCCCGCGCGCGCCGCCGTGCCACCCGTAAGGTCACCGCGCCCTCGGGTGCGCCGGAGGCCGCCGAGGAAGCCGCGGAGCCGGAAGCCGAGCAGGCGCCGGCCGCCGAGGCCGAGACGGCCGAGGCCCCCCGCCGTCGGGGGCGCCGCCGTGGCGAGCGTGCCGCCGAGCCCGCCGCCGAGGCGCCCCGCGCCGAGGAGGAGCCCGCCCAGGAGGCGCCGCAGCGCGGCCGCCGCCGGGCGCAGCGGCCGCCGACCGCCGTCTTCCAGGCGCCGGTCTTCACCGAGCCGATGTTCCAGACGCCGGAGAGCGCGGCCGCCGCCCATGCCGCGGCCCGCCAGGAGGAGACCCCGGCCGAGCCCGAGCAGGCCGTGGAGGAGCAGCCCGCCGCCGGTGCGCGCCGCCGTCGCCGTCGTGGCGCCCCGGCCGAGCCCGAGCAGGTGTCCGCCGCCCCCGTCGAGGAGCCGGCGGCCGAAGAAGCCGAAGAAGCCGAAGAAGTGGCCGAGCCGGAGGCCGAGCAGGCCGAGGGCGTCCACGGCGAGGACGAGTCCGGCGACCGCCCCTCGCGCCGCCGCCGCCGTGGTGGCCGTCGCCGCCGTCGCGGTGAGTCCGCCGAGGGCGGCGAGGAGCAGCCCTCCGAGGGCCGCGGTGCTGAGGAGCGGGAGAGCGCGCAGGCCGAGGCCGAGGAGGCCGACGAGCAGGAGGCGCAGGAGGAGTCCGACGAGCAGTCGGGCGGCTCCAGCAGCAGCCGCCGTCGTCGCCGTCGGCGCCGTCGCACCGGTGACGCCGGTGAGGGCGAGAGCGGAGGCGGGGACGACCCGGAGCGTACGGTCGTCAAGGTCCGCGAGCCCCGCAAGAAGGACGAGAGCACCAGCGCCGACGAGGTGCAGTCGATCAAGGGGTCGACGCGCCTGGAGGCCAAGAAGCAGCGCCGCCGGGAGGGCCGCGAGCAGGGCCGCCGCCGGGTGCCGATCATCACCGAGGCGGAGTTCCTCGCGCGCCGCGAGGCCGTCGAGCGGGTGATGGTCGTCCGCCAGAGCGGCGAGCGCACGCAGATCGGCGTCCTTGAGGACAACGTGCTCGTGGAGCACTTCGTCAACAAGGAGCAGGCGACCTCGTACGTCGGCAATGTCTACCTCGGCAAGGTGCAGAACGTCCTGCCGTCGATGGAGGCCGCCTTCGTCGACATCGGCAAGGGCCGCAACGCCGTGCTGTACGCCGGTGAGGTCAACTTCGAGGCGCTCGGCATGTCCAACGGCCCGCGCCGCATCGAGACCGCGCTGAAGTCCGGCCAGTCCGTGCTGGTGCAGGTCACCAAGGACCCGATCGGCCACAAGGGCGCCCGGCTCACCAGCCAGGTCTCGCTCCCCGGCCGTTACCTGGTCTATGTGCCCGAGGGCTCGATGACCGGTATCAGCCGCAAGCTCCCCGACACCGAGCGGGCGCGGCTGAAGCAGATCCTCAAGAAGATCGTCCCCGAGGACGCGGGCGTCATCGTCCGCACCGCCGCCGAGGGCGCGAGCGAGGACGAGCTGGCGCGCGACGTCCAGCGGCTGCAGGCGCAGTGGGAAGAGATCCAGAAGAAGGCCAAGAGCGGCGGCAGCTCCAACGCGCCGAGCCTGCTCTACGGCGAGCCGGACATGACCGTCCGGGTCGTCCGCGACATCTTCAACGAGGACTTCTCCAAGGTCATCGTCAGTGGTGACGAGGCGTGGGAGACCATCCACGGCTATGTCGCGCACGTCGCCCCGGACCTCACCGACCGGCTGCAGAAGTGGACTTCGGACGTCGATGTCTTCGCGACGTACCGCATCGACGAGCAGCTGATGAAGGCGCTGGACCGCAAGGTCTGGCTGCCCAGCGGTGGTTCGCTGGTGATCGACAAGACCGAAGCGATGGTCGTGATCGACGTCAACACCGGGAAGTTCACCGGTCAGGGCGGCAATCTCGAGGAGACGGTCACCAGGAACAACCTGGAGGCGGCCGAGGAGATCGTGCGCCAGCTGCGGCTGCGCGACCTCGGCGGCATCGTCGTCATCGACTTCATCGACATGGTGCTGGAGTCCAACCGGGATCTGGTGCTGCGGCGGATGCTGGAGTGCCTGGGCCGGGACCGTACGAAGCACCAGGTCGCCGAAGTCACCTCGCTCGGGCTGGTCCAGATGACCCGTAAGCGGGTCGGCCAGGGCCTGTTGGAGTCCTTCTCCGAGTCGTGTGTGCACTGCAACGGCCGCGGCGTCATCGTCCACATGGACCAGCCGACGGCGGTCGGCGGCGGTGGCAAGCGCAAGAAGAAGGGCAAGGGCGCCCAGCCCGAGCCGCATGTCCACGAGGCCGAGGTCGTCGAGCCGACGCCGGACGGTGGCGCCCCGGAGCTGGAGCCCGCCCCCGTGACGGAGGCCGAGCTGCAGCCCGCGGTGGACGGGACCGACGAATGGTTCAGCAGCCCCGCCGAGGCCGAGGCGGCCGCCGGACGCGGCCGTGGCCGTCGCCGGGCGAGCCGTAAGGCGTCCGCTCCTGCGGGTGCCCCCAAGGCTGCCGAGGAGGCCGCCGCGATCGTGGTGCCGGCCGAGCCGGAGAAGGCCCCGGAGCCGGTCGCCGAGGCGCCCGCCGCTGAGCCCGCACCGGCCCGTCCGCGCCGTCGGGCGACCCGTAAGGCGACCGCTCCCGCGGGTGCTCCCAAGGTTGCCGAGGAGGCCGCCGCGATCGTGGTGCAGGCCGAGCCGGTCACCGAGCCGGCCGAGGTCACGGAGCCCGCCGAGGGCGCCGAGGCGGAGGCGGAGCCCGCGGCCAAGAAGACCGCGAAGAAGGCGACGGCCAAGAAGGCCGCGGCCAAGAAGACCGCGGCGAAGAAGACCACGGCCAAGAAGACGGCGGCGAAGACCACCACCGCCAAGAAGGCCACGGCGAAGAAGACCACCACGAAGAAGGCGGCTCCGAAGAAGACGACGAAGGCGGCGGCCAAGAAGACCGCTGCCGCCGAGCAGGCCTCGGTGGCGTCGGTGTCGGCTTCCACGGAGGACTGAGCAGCAGGGCCGTGCCCCGGACCGTCAGCGGTCCGGGGCCGGTTTGACCCCCTGGTCAAGGCCCCGTAACCTTGACCGTCGGTGTCTGTGACACCAAACCCCTGAGCAAACACCTCTCGGTCCGCCGAGGGAGGCCGCTCGTCCACTCGGATTCCACGGGCCCTTTCCCGAGCCCGTGTGAGCGGCTGGCATCAGAGGATCCGTTCCTAGCGAAAGAGAGTTCCGCGTGTACGCGATCGTGCGCACCGGCGGACGCCAGCAGAAGGTTGCTGTTGGCGACGTCATCGAGGTTGACCGCATTTCCACCAGCAAGGTCGGCGACACCGTCGAGCTCTCCACGCTGCTGGTCGTCGACGGTGACGCGGTTACCAGCGACCCGTGGGTCCTGGCCGGCGTGAAGGTCCAGGGCGAGGTCGTGGACCACCACAAGGGCGACAAGATCCGGATCCAGAAGTACAAGAACAAGACCGGTTACAAGAAGCGGATCGGCCACCGCCAGCTCCACACGGCGCTGAAGATCACCGGCATCGACGCTCCGGCGAAGTAAGGGACTGAGGAGACATGGCACACAAGAAGGGCGCATCGTCCACTCGGAACGGTCGCGACTCCAATGCTCAGCGGCTCGGCGTGAAGCGCTTCGGCGGTCAGGCCGTCCTCGCCGGTGAGATCCTGGTCCGCCAGCGTGGCACCCACTTCCACCCGGGCTCGGGCGTCGGCCGTGGCGGCGACGACACCCTGTTCGCCCTGGCTGCCGGTGCGGTGCAGTTCGGCACCCACCGTGGCCGCAAGGTCGTGAACATCGTCCCGGTCGCCGAGTAATTCCGGCCTGACCGAGCGATAGCTCAGCATCAGCATCACTCAGGGGCGGACCGCCTTTTCCCGCGAGAGCGGGAAGGCCGGTCCGCCCTTGCGTGTTAGTACAGAGACATTCGCGCAGTACAGCGACATACCCGTAGTTATCTGGAGGCACCCCCACCATGACCACCTTCGTGGACCGCGTCGAGCTGCACGTCGCCGCGGGTAACGGAGGCCACGGCGTGGCCTCCGTGATGCGGGAGAAGTTCAAACCGTTGGGCGGCCCGGACGGCGGCAACGGCGGCCGTGGCGGTGACGTGACCCTGGTCGTCGACCAGGACGTCACGACGCTTCTCGAATACCACCACCACCCGCACCGCAAGGCCACCAACGGCCAGCCGGGCGCGGGCGACAACCGCTCCGGCAAGAACGGCGAGGACCTGGTCCTGCCGGTCCCCGACGGCACCGTCGTCCTGGACCGCGCGGGCAATGTGCTCGCCGACCTCGTCGGCCAGGGCACCACCTTCATCGCCGGCCAGGGCGGCCGCGGCGGCCTCGGCAACGCCGCGCTGGCTTCGGCCCGCCGTAAGGCCCCCGGTTTCGCGCTGCTCGGCGAGCCCGGTGAGTCCCGCGACATCGTGCTGGAGCTCAAGACCGTCGCGGACGTCGCGCTGGTCGGCTACCCGAGCGCCGGCAAGTCCTCGTTGATCTCGGTGCTCTCCGCCGCCAAGCCCAAGATCGCCGACTACCCCTTCACCACCCTGGTGCCCAACCTCGGTGTGGTGACGGCCGGTTCGACCGTCTACACGATCGCGGACGTCCCCGGCCTGATTCCCGGCGCGAGCCAGGGCAAGGGCCTGGGCCTGGAGTTCCTGCGGCATGTCGAGCGCTGTGAGGTGCTCGTCCACGTCCTGGACACCGCGACCCTGGAGGCCGACCGTGACCCGGTCTCCGACCTTGACATCATCGAGGAGGAGCTCAAGCAGTACGGCGGCCTGGAGAACCGGCCCCGGATGGTCGTCCTCAACAAGATCGACGTTCCGGACGGCAAGGATCTCGCCGACATCATCCGCCCCGACCTGGAAGAGCGCGGCTACCTCGTGTTCGAGGTCTCCGCGGTCGCCCACATGGGCCTGAAGGAGCTGTCCTTCGCGCTCGCCGACGTCGTCTCCAAGGCCCGCGCCGCCAAGCCCGTGCAGGAAGCCACCCGTATCGTCATCCGGCCCAAGCCCGTGGACGACGCCGGCTTCACGATCACGGAGGAGGGCGAGAACTTCTTCCGCGTGCGCGGCGAGAAGCCCGAGCGCTGGGTCCGTCAGACCGACTTCAGCAACGACGAGGCCGTCGGCTACCTCGCCGACCGCCTCAACCGTCTCGGTGTCGAGGACGCGCTGCGCAAGGCAGGCGCGCACGCCGGCGACGGCATCGCCATCGGCCCCGAGGACAACGCGGTCGTCTTCGACTGGGAGCCCATGATGGCGGCCGGTGCGGAGATGCTGGGACGGCGTGGCGAGGACCACCGCCTGGAGGCGCCCCGGCCGGCCGCGCAGCGCCGCCGGGACCGGGACGAGGCGCGGGACGAGGCCGACCAGGAGTACGACGGCTTCCGGCCCTTCTGACGGTCCGCGTGACCGAGCCGCCCGGCGGTCCACGGCACGCCACAACGGGGAAGGCCCCCGGGAGGAGAACTCCCGGGGGCCTTCCCCGTTGTGGCTGCGCCGCGGCCGAAGCCGTGAGCGGCCCGCTGCGGCCTAGACGGCGGCCGTGGTGTCCGAGGCGCCGTTGGCCTCGTGCTCGGCCGTCTCGGAGGCGTCCACGTCCTCCTGAGAGCGCTGGCCGGGGATACCGGACAGCCGGTTCTCCATCCGGACGCGCCGCTCGTCGGCCTTCGCGGCCAGATCCAGCGCGGCCTGGTTGAAGCGGACCGACGACGGCGGGTCCGACGGGCCCAGCAGATGCTCCTTGAGCTCGGCCCGCTCCGCGGCCAGGGTGTCCTGCTCCGGGTTGCGGACCGCGTCGAGGAGACCGGCCACACCGCGCGCCTCGGGCGTGAGGATCGTCGCCGCCCGCACCGTCGGGAAGTTCGCCCGGAAGTCGTCCTCGCTCAGCCCCGAGGTGTTGGCGACCGCGTACGGCTTCTCGCTGGTCAGGTAGTCGGAGACGACGCTGGAGACATCGCTGATCAGCACGTCGGCCTGGTTGAAGCAGCTGAAGATGCCGGGGCGGGCGGTGGTGATGATGCGGTGCTCCCACCGGGGGAAGGAGTTCCAGTACGCCGCCTCCCAGGCGGTGACGGCCGCTTCGACGGCGGCGGCACGGCCCTCCTCCGGGGTGCCCTGCAGCCGCATCCGCTCCAGCTCGTCCGCGCTCTTGCGGAACGCGGACGTGGTCAGCCCATTCAGCTCCTCGGAGCAGCGGGCCAGCTCGGCGGCGGCCTCCGGGCCGGTCTGCGCCCCGCTGCGCCGGGTGTTCGCCTCCGTGATCATCGCCTGGATACGGCTGTTGGCGGCGCCCGCGCGCGGGTCCACGGAACCGGTCATCGGGTGCGGTTTGTACAGCAGTTGCACGTTCTCGTCGGCGAGCAGCTCGCGGACGATGTTCTCGCCCGCCAGGATCACCGAGGTGTTGCCCGGGTTGCCGTCCCAGCCCTCCCAGGTCGGGGCGTACAGCACGGTCGTCATCCGGTCGGCCGGGGCACTGTCCTGCTGCTGGATCGGCCGGATCGGGGCCAGCTGGGGGCGGCCGACCTCGACGACGTCCTTGTCCTCGACGCCGATGTCGGCGAGCTGGTAGCGGTCACGGGCCGCCGGGCCCGCCACCCACACCTCGTCGTACGCCTTCGCGTACGGGTTGCAGGAGGACAGCTTGTCGCTCTCGCCGTGGTTGGTGAAGGCGTGCTTGATGGAGGGGATCCGCAGGATCTGCGAGGTCTTGCCGGAGTTCGCCGGGTGCAGCAGGACCTTGAGCGCGGAGTGCTCCAGACGCATCAGGTTGGCGACCTTGGGGATGCAGACGATCGGTACGTCCGTGGCCTCGATCTTCTGCACCATGAAGCGCTCGCGGAGCACGATGATCGGGTTGCCGTCCAGGGCGGCCAGGGTGCTCAGCCACATGTTGGCCTGGTAGGCGGAGGAGGAGCCGCCGGAGAAGTACATGCCGACCGTGGGCCGGTACTCGGCCAGCCAGTTGTCCAGCCACTCCAGGGCCTGCTTCTCGCTGGCCACCCGCCTCTTGGGCAGCAGCCAGGTGCCCAGGTAGAGGGTGCCGCCGGCGGACAGGGCCAGGGAGACGGCAAGGCCGATGCCGCCCCAGTACGCGTCCGTGGTGATCGAGGTGAGCATCATGCCGACCGTGGTGGGCACGGAGAAGCGCAGCAGCCGGCGACCGGTCTGGCGGGAGAGGATGCGCGGCGGGGCGTCGGACAGCCGCAGTTCGCTCGCATCGATGTTGCGGGTCACGAACGGCAGGCTGCGGGTCCTGCGGACCAGCACGGCGACCGCCTGGCACACGAAGTGGGTGCCGTAGAAGAGGAGCAGGGTGATGGTGAGCGGCGCCTGCTCCTCAAGTGGGTTGATGCCGTCGATGTGCAGCAGGCCGACCAGTATCAGCATGTCGCGCAGCAACTGGCGCACCGTGACATCGAACCGGATCCGGCCGAGCACCGCGAGCAGGCCGGGCTGCTTGTGCTGGAGGACCAGGTCGAGACCGAGGTTGACCACGGATGCGGCGATGAACAGCGGAATGACGGGCAGCAGCGCACCGACCAACTGGGCGGTGAACGCGACCATCATCGCGAAGAGTGCCGCGAGCTGGACGGCTCGGCGGGGGGCGATTCCGGCGGAAGGCACGGGGGAGGGCTCCTGGCAGCACGAATGGTCAAAGGGGAGGCCGAGGGGGGCGGCCGGGTCCCGCGCTGCGACGCCGCCGGAGCGGCGAAACGGGACCGATGGACACCCGACCGTATGACCTTGTTGGCCTTGGTGACAATCTGCTGTGGCTCTCATCACCGCGAAAGCGGACCAATCGAACGCAACCTCTCGGCCTCGGCTGCCGTCTTAAGGGAAACCGCGTGGGTGGGAAAAATCCAGGAGGTGCGGCCCCTGTTCTGCGCGCCTCTCCGCCGTGCCGGGCCCGGCCGGTCCCGCCCCCGCAGGGTGTCCGCGGCGCGTCCGCCAGGCGATATCGCGAAGCGCCCGCAGGCCGCCCTGCCGTAGATTGCGCCCGTAGGGCCGTGGTGCGGGTCGGGCAATGATCCCCCGTACGGCGGTGGGATCGGCGAGGGGTATGCAGGTGGCAGGCGCAAGGCAGGACGTGAAGGACGCTCGCCGGATCGTGGTGAAGGTCGGCTCGTCCTCGCTGACCACGGCCGCCGGGGGACTGGACGCGGACCGCGTGGACGCGCTGGTGGATGTGCTGGCCAAGCACGAGGACAAGGAGATCGTGCTGGTCTCCTCCGGAGCCATCGCGGCCGGTCTGGCGCCCCTGGGGCTCGCCAAGCGGCCCCGTGACCTGGCCCGGCAGCAGGCCGCCGCCAGCGTCGGCCAGGGCCTGCTGGTCGCCCGCTACACCGCGTCCTTCGCCCGCTACGGCCGCCGTGTCGGCCAGGTCCTGCTGACCTCCGACGACACCAGCCGCCGGGCCCACTACCGCAACGCCTACCGGACCCTCGACCAGCTGCTGGCCATGGGCGCCGTACCGATCGTCAACGAGAACGACACCGTCGCCACCGACGAGATCCGGTTCGGCGACAACGACCGGCTGGCGGCCCTGGTCGCCCACCTGGTCCGCGCCGACCTGCTGATCCTGCTCTCGGACGTGGACGGCCTCTACGACGGCGATCCGGCCACCCCCGGCACCTCCCGGATAGCCGAGGTGCACGGGCCCGAGGACCTGGCGGGCGTCTCCATCGGCAGCGCGGGCAAGGCCGGTGTCGGCACCGGCGGCATGGTCACCAAGGTCGAGGCGGCCCGGATCGCGGCCGCGGCCGGCATCCCGGTCGTCCTGACCTCCGCCGTGCACGCCGCGGACGCACTGGCCGGCGGCTCGACCGGCACCCACTTCCTGCGTACCGGCCGCCGCTCCGCCGACCGGCTGCTGTGGCTCGCGCACGCCTCCACGCCGCGTGGCGCCCTGGTCCTGGACGACGGAGCCGTACGGGCCGTCGTCGAACGGCGCTCCTCCCTGCTGCCGGCCGGCATCGCCTCGGTGGACGGCGAGTTCTCCGCCGGTGACCCGGTCGAGCTGCGGGATGCCGAGGGCCGCGCGGTCGCCCGCGGGCTCGTCAATTTTGATGCCCGGGAAATCCCCCGATTGATGGGCCGTTCGACCCGCGATCTCGCCCGCGAGCTGGGCCCCGCGTACGAGCGGGAGGTCGTCCACCGTGACGATCTGGTGCTGCTGCACCGCTGAGGCCGTCCGCCGGCGGGCGGACGTCACGCTCCGTACACACCCCCCACCCTCGTGGTGCGGAGACCAGCCTTTCCGTACAGACCTTGGTGAAAACGCCCCGCGACGGGCCGCGGGCTGGTCAACTTTGTTGCGGAGGCGCCGCAGGGGAGCGGCGCCCGCAGCGCGCGAGCGCACCCGCCGACGTACGACGGCTCCGCACCCCCCGAGGGCGGAGCGATTCGCATCACAGGAGGCCGCCGGTGAGACGAGGGCGCCCAGGGGCGCTGCCCCGAGGGACGGCGGAACGCGCACTGACCAGCGTCGGAACCGGCGAGGACACCGGCCTGCCGGAGGACCGGGGCGCGCAGCGGGACGGAGCGGCGCAGCACGGGCCGGAGGGCGGGCGCCGCGAGGTGTCCCGGCTGTGGCACATCACCCTCAGCGTCTCGGGCGCCGAGGCCCCGCTGAAGGAGGTCCGGCGGGCGCTGGAACAGCTCGCCCACGACCATCCCTTCCTGCTGACCAGCCGCTACGCCAACGACCACGCCGAGATCCGCTACTGGGAGGAGGCGCGGGACCTGCACGACGCCGCGGCGGTCGCGCTGCGGCTGTGGGGCGAGCACCGCTCGACGGCCAGGCTGCCGCCGTGGGAGATCGTCGGCCTGGAAGTCATCGGCCGCGAGACCTACCACCAGCGCATCGCGGAGGGGTACGGCCCGCCGCCGGCCTCACCGGTCGGCGTCCACCCCTTTTGACCCGCGGTCGTCCGCGTCCCGCGCTGTGAGATACCGCATGGCCGCAGCCTGCCGCCCCGTTAGGCTGCGGCCATGACCAGCAGCGCATCGCACACCTCGCCCGTCCTCGAGACCGCCCGCCGCGCGCGGGAGGCCGCCGCCGTTCTGGCGCCGCTGCCGCGTACGGCCCGTGACGCAGCGCTGCTCGCCATCGCCGACGCCCTGGTGGCCGAAACCGGCACCCTCGTCGCCGCCAATGCCGAGGACATCGCCAAGGCGCGGGCGGCGGGCACCGCCGAGTCGGTCGTGGACCGGCTCACCCTCACCCCCGAGCGGATCGCGGCCATCGCCGCGGACGTCCGCCAGGTCGTGGCGCTGCCCGACCCGGTGGGCGAGGTGGTGCGTGGCTCGACCCTGCCCAACGGCCTCGACCTGCGGCAGGTCCGGGTCCCGCTCGGTGTGATCGGCATCATCTACGAGGCCCGGCCCAATGTGACGGTGGACGCCGCGGCCCTGTGCCTGAAGTCCGGCAACGCGGTGCTGCTGCGCGGCTCGTCCTCCGCGTACGCCTCCAACAGCGCCCTGGTGGACGTGCTGCGCGACGCCGTCCAGAGCGCCGGGCTGCCGGCCGACGCGGTGCAGCTGGTGCCCGGCGAGAGCCGCGACTCGGTGCGCGAGCTGATGCGCGCCCGCGGCCTGGTCGATGTGCTGATCCCGCGCGGCGGCGCGTCCCTGATCCGTACGGTCGTCGAGGAGTCCACGGTCCCGGTGATCGAGACCGGCACCGGCAACTGCCACGTCTACGTCGACGAGGCCGCCGACCTCGACATGGCCGTCGACATCCTGGTCAATTCCAAGGCCCAGCGGCCCAGCGTCTGCAACGCCGCCGAGACGGTGCTGGTGCACGCCGGGATCGCCGAGAAGTTCCTGCCGCGCGCCCTGGAGGCGCTGACCCAGGCCGGCGTGATCGTGCACGGTGACGCCGCCTGGCAGCAGGCGGGCCCCGGGCTGGTCGCCCCCGCCACCGACGAGGACTGGGCGACGGAGTACCTCTCGTACGACATCGCGGCCGCCGTGGTGCCCGACCTGGACGCGGCCGTGGCGCACATCCGGCGCTGGACCTCCGGCCACACCGAGGCCATCGTCACCACGTCGCAGGCCGCCGCCCGGCGCTTCACCCAGTTGGTGGATTCCACCACCGTCGCGGTCAACGCCTCGACCCGTTTCACCGACGGCGGCGCGTTCGGCTTCGGCGCGGAGATCGGCATCTCGACGCAGAAGCTGCACGCCCGCGGGCCGATGGGACTGCCCGAGCTGACGTCCACCAAGTACATCCTCACGGGCGACGGCCACACCCGCTGAAGCGTCCCCCGGATTCCCCGTTCTCTCTGCCCAAAATGACCGCTCGGGGCTAACCTGGACGGGTGCCGGACGACGTGGGGGGCAAGCCGTTCCCGGACGGTGAAGAGCCCGACGAGCACCACCACGGGAGCCACGGAAAAGCGGACGAAGAATTCGCCTCCGTGGTCTTCGACGAGGAATTCGTCCGGTCCGCACGGATTCATGAACCCTCGGCGGTCGAGCGGATGCTGGCCGCCGCCGAGGCGCGCGCCGAGGCCGAGGCGGCCCGCTCCGGGCCCGGTTTCGGCTCCGACGGCGACGACCCGGACGAGATCGGACCCCGCGGCCACCGCCGCATCCGGGGGACCGACGACTACGACGGGTACACCGACTACGCCGAGTACGAGGACGACGGTGAGTACGGCGACTACCCGCCGTACGGCCCGTACGGCCCCTACGGCGGTGCGCTGCGCCCCTACCGCAGCAGCACCCGCTGGCACCGTCCGGTCGCCTGGGTGCTGGCCGTGGTGATGGGCATCGGGCTGGTCGCGCTGGCCTTCAGTGCCGTCTACCGCGGCTCCTCGGGGCGCACCCAGAGCCCGGCACCTGCGCCCACGTCCAGCGGGGTGGACGCCCCCGCCACGGGCGGTGTGGACAGCGTGCGGACGGCTCGCCCCGGCCTGCCCTCGCTGCCGTCGGCGGAGTCCCTGCGCCCGTCGTTCTCCACGGTGCCCAGGTCGCACTGACGCCGCGGCACGGTGCCCGCAAAACGGGTTTCCGAAACGGAATCGACCGGCGAAGTTGCCCATCGCCCCGGCGTTTACCTTCGCCCCGGCAGACCTACTCTTGTTGTATGACCGGGCCTGGTGACCCTCCCGAAGGGACGCCCAACGGCGCCCCGGGAGGTGGTGAGGACGAATACCGATCCGTCGTCTTCGACGAATCGTTTGTTCGGGCTGCGCGGCTGCAGGAATTCTCCGCTGACGAGCGGCTGGGCGAGCACCATTCGCCGGCCGTCAAAACCCGGCATGCGTGGATGCGGCTGGGCGGCTCCCGGCAGGCCGTCCTGCTGGTGCTGCTGATCGTTCTCGCCTTCGGTACCGCCGTCTACATGGGCGTACGCCACCCGTACAAAACCCCCGAGACGGTCCGGGCGCAGCCGTTGCGGTCCGCGGTGGTGCCGTTGGCGCCGGCCGGGAAGGTACCGGGCGCGACTCCCGGTGATCTCTTCGCCCACAGCCCCGCGGCCAACTACCGGATCGGCGCCGCGGGCGTCAATCTGCCCGCCGTCACCCGCACCGAGCACTTCTCCGACGGCCAGATCGTCTCCGCCCTGACCGTCGCGAAGGACTACATCGTCCGTTCCTCGCTGGACCCGGACACCCTCACCGGCGGCGCCGTACGGCCGGTGAGGCTGCTGCTCGACACCGGCCAACTCGACCAGTTCGACCGCAGTCTGGCGCGCCCCGATGACAACGGCCACGATGCGGCGACCGGTTGGCTGGTCCGTTTCGACCCGAAGCAGACCCGCCTCGCCGACCGGAACGTACGGGTCAACGGCACGCTCACCGCTTCGGAGTTGAGCCCGGACGCGCTCGATGTCACCGCCGACTACACCTTCGTCTATGCCGTACGGCCCGCCCCCGGCGCGTCGGAGGCCGCCTCGGGCCAGGGCGCCGGCAAGGCCACCCCGGGCGCGGCCTCGCTGGTCACCGTCCGGCGCGAGGTGCACTTCCGGCTGAGCCGCGAGAACCTCAACGACCACCGGCTCGAAGTGGTCCAGAGCAGCCTGCAGGCCGGGCCGCTGGCCTGCTCCTCGCAGCCTGCCGACGCGCTGCGCCCGCTGTTCGCGGGACAGCACGCCGGCAAGGAGCGGCCCACGGGCACCGACCCCTACGCCAGGGACCGGGCCAACCCCTCACTCTGCGGTGAGCTGGCGCCCGCCGCCCAGCCGAAGCCGAGCCATCCGCTTCGTTAGGAGCCCTCAGGGCGGTCGGATCCACCACTGTCGTTGCTGCCGTTGGCGCCGCCCGAGCCGCCGTCGGGGCGCGTGCCGCCACGGAAGACCGTGTCGCGCAGCTTGCCGCCCAGATCGCCCGCACCGCCCGCGATGTCGCGCACCAGACCCATCAGCGGGTCCTTGCTGTTGCGCACCGAGTCGGCGTAATGCGCCGCGGAGTCCCGGAACGTGTCGGAGACCGAGGTGTCCTTGTCCTCGTCCCGGCGCGGGTAGTGGCCGTCCATGATCCGCTGGTAGTCGCGGCTGGCCGCCCACTTCTTCAGCTCGGCCGCCCGCACGGTCGTGAACGGGTGGCTGCGCGGCAGCAGGTTGAGGATCTTCAGCACGGAGTCGCGCAGATCGCCGCCCGACTCGTACTCGTCCGCCTGCTTGAGGAAGGCGTCGACATTCATCTCGTGCAGATGGTTGCCGCCGGCCAGCTTCATCAGCCCGCGCATCGAGGCCTGCAGATCCTGCCCGACCAACAACCCCGCGCGGTCCGCTGACAGCTCCGACTTGCGGAACCATTCGCGCAGCGCAGTCACGATCGCCATGATCGCGACATTGCCCAGCGGGATCCAGGCGACCTTCAGGGCCAGATTCGTCAGGAACAGCAGAATCGTGCGGTAAACGGCGTGCCCGGACAGGGCATGGCCGACCTCGTGGCCGACGACCGCCCGCATTTCCTCCTCGTCCAGCAACTCGACCAGACCGGTCGTCACCACGATGATCGGCTCGTCCAGGCCGATACACATGGCATTGGGCTGCGGGTCCTGGTTGACGTACATCGGCGGGACCTTCTCCAGGTCCAGGATGTAGCAGGCATCGCGCAGCATGTCGTTGAGGTGCGCGAACTGCTGGTCGCTCACCCGCACCGAGTCCGACAGGAACAGCAGCCGCAGGCTGCGCTCCGGCAACAAGCCGCTGAGCGTCTTGAAGACGGTGTCGAACCCGCTCAACTTGCGCAGCGCCACCAGCGCCGAGCGGTCCGCCGGGTGCTCGTACGACCGCGACGAGATTCCGGGGAATCGCCGCCGGTCCCGGCTCGGAACGTTCGCGCTGCCGTCTGGGCTCTCCGTCATTGGGGCCTCCCCCTGTTCGACTGCGTGTGTTTCAGACTAGAGGACGCCACCGACAGGCGATTGGATGCTCGGGCGTACGCTGGCGATCGCACCAATGACCGCACAGGCCCGTACAAAAGACCGTACGGGCCGTACCAGAGGGAGCGCACCGTCATGCCGTATCCGAGCGTGCTGCTCGCCGCAGCCCAGGAGACCGCCAGGGACGGCGGACCCGGATGGATCCTGCGCACCGTGATCATCGTCGGCTTCGTGGGCGCGGCCCTGCTCGCCTGGTTCCTGCTGCGCGGCTACGGCCAGGACTGACCGCCGCGGGCCTCTCCGGACGCGTCCGGGGCGGAGTCGCCGTGGGCCCCCGGTGAGGCGGCGCTTACGATGTGGTGGAAGTCTCCGCCCGACCCCAGCCCGGATTGGTTCTGCTGACGATGAGCCTGCACACCACTGCACAGTCCCTGGTTTCCCTCGCCGCCGAACCCGGCCACGAGGGCGGTCACGCCAGCCTCAGCCCTTTCGTCACCGGCGGCGGCGCCCTGTTTGTCCTGCTCCTCCTGCTCTGGATCACGACCCGCTTCAACCGGGACCGCTGAGCCCCGGCACCCGGCCCCCGGCATCGCGCGCCGCCCAGTAGGGTCTGCACGCATGGGAGAGCACACAGGGCCCGTGAAGCGGCGACTCGGAGTGATGGGCGGCACGTTCGACCCGATCCATCACGGACACCTGGTCGCCGCCAGCGAGGTGGCCAGCCAATTCCACCTCGACGAGGTCATTTTCGTGCCGACGGGACAGCCGTGGCAGAAGAGCCACAAGAAGGTGTCCCCGGCCGAGGACCGGTATCTGATGACGGTCATCGCGACCGCGTCGAATCCGCAGTTCTCCGTCAGCCGTATCGACATCGACCGCGGCGGCAAGACGTACACGATAGACACGCTGCGTGACCTGCGTGCGGAGCACCGTGACGCGGATCTGTTCTTCATCACCGGCGCCGACGCGCTCAGCCAGATCCTGACCTGGCACGATGCCGCGGAGCTGGTCTCGCTCGCCCACTTCATCGGGGT
Source organism: Streptomyces sp. NPDC048434 (assembly GCF_043200375.1). NCBI lineage: Bacteria > Bacillati > Actinomycetota > Actinomycetes > Kitasatosporales > Streptomycetaceae > Streptomyces > Streptomyces sp. NPDC048434. Next base: position 57,117 of record NZ_JBICXQ010000036.1, read on the forward strand.
GACCAGGCCCGGCCATGTCCTCGCGGACCCCGGGCTGCCCGAGGGAGCGGTGTCCCTGGTCGAGGTGCCGGCGCTGTCCATCTCCTCGACCGACTGCCGGGCGCGGGTCGCCCAGGGGGATCCGGTCTGGTACCTGGTGCCGGACGGTGTGGTGCGCTACATCGACAAAAAAGAGCTGTACCGCAACGACCGCTGACGGGGCTGACGGAAAGGGGCACCGGTGAGCGACCGACAGGATCCGTACGGGCCGCAGGACCCGTATGCCCACGATCCCTATGCCCAGGAGCAGCAGGGGCATACGAGCTACACCTATGACGCCTACGGGCAGCCGGTGTACCGCGACGCCGCACAGGCGTCGTACGAGCAGCACTACGACGCCTACGGGCAGCCGGCCGCCCCCTCCGCCTATGAGGGCTATGACCCCTACGGTGGCCAACAGGGCGGCGGCCAGGCCCCGCAGGGACAGCAGGACCACCCGACGTACCAGGGGCAGACGGAGTACGGCTACGACGCGTACGGCCGGCAGCAGGTGCAGGCGCAGCCCGGCTACCCGCAGCAGTACGACCCGTACGGCCGGCCCCAGGAGCAGCAGCCGCACCAGCAGCAGCCGCACCAGCAGGAGTGGGTCCCGCAGCAGTCCCAGCAGTCCCCGTACGAGCAGGTCTCCTACGGGGACCAGCCCCGCTACGACGAGCCCGCTCCGCAGCGCCAGGGCCAGCAGCCCCGGCCGCCGGACCAGCGCCGCGCCCCGGCGGACGACCTCGCGGAGCCGGCCGCCGCGGGCGGCTCTCCCGGTTCCTCCCCCGGCGACCCGGAGTACCGTACCGACGAGTTCTCCTTCATCGAGGAGCCGGACGAGGACTCCGAAGACGTCATCGACTGGCTGAAGTTCACCGAGAGCCGCACCGAGCGGCGCGAGGAGGCCAAGCGGCGCGGCCGCAGCCGGATCGTCGCGCTGTCCGTCGTGCTGGCCCTGCTGGCCGCCGGCGGCGTCGGCTATCTGTGGTGGGCGGGCAAACTGCCCGGCCTGGCCGGTCCCGGCACCGGGCAGGCGGCCGCGGCCGGCGGACAGAAGCGCGACGTCCTCGTCGTCCATCTGCGGGACACCAAGTCCGGGAACAGCTCGACGGCGCTGCTCGTGGACAACGAGACCACCCACAAGGGCACCACCGTCCTCCTGCCCAACAGCCTCATCGTGTCCAAGGACGACGGCAGCACCACGACGCTCGGCAAGTCCGTCAAGGACGACGGCACCGAGCCGACCCGGGACTCCCTCAACAACCTCCTGGGTGCCGACCTCAAGGCCAGCTGGCGGCTGGACACCCCGTATCTGGAGAACCTCGTCGAGACGGTCGGCGGGGTCACCCTCGACACCGACGCCACCGTGCCCGGCGCCAAGAAGGGCGCCTCCCCGGTCGTCAAGCAGGGCAGCGCCCAGGACCTCAACGGCCAGGCCGCCGTCGCCTATGCCACCTATCAGGCGCCTGGCGAGCCCCAGACCCGGCAGCTGCAGCGATTCGGGCAGGTCATGCAGGCGACGCTGAAGAAGGTCTCCAGTGACTCCGACGGCGCCACCGCCACCGTGAAGTCGCTGCTGCAGGTGCTCGACCCGCCGCTCACGGAGGGTCAGCTGGGCAGCTCGCTGGCGCAGCGGGCGGAGCTGGTGAAGACCGGCGCGTACCGCACGGCCCTGCTGCCCGTGCAGGCGAACGGCACGCTCAGCCAGGCCGCCGCGACCGGCGTGGTCAAGGACGTGCTCGGCGGCACGGTCAAGAAGACCGCCCCCGACGCGGCCGCCCGGGTCGCGGTCCGCAACGGCACCGGCAACAAGGGCGCCACCAACAAGGCGCAGGTCGAGCTGCTCAACGGCGGCTACAGCTTCGTCGACGCCGGCACCGGCGGCGCGGCCGCCACGTCCCGGATCACCTACGCGGACGCCGCCCAGAAGACCAAGGCCGCGGAGGTCGCCAAGACACTGGGCCTGCCGGCGGGCGTGGTCAAGCAGGGCAAGGGCGCCGCGAACGCCGACATCACCGTGTTCCTGGGGCAGGACTACAAGGGCTGACGGGCAAGGCGCTCCCGGCTCCGTCGGTCTCCACCGGCGGGGCCGGGCAGCCCCCACCCCGGCGCTGACCAGCACGGACACCAAAACCGACCCACTGGTTCGAAAACCCAGTCGGGAGTGTCGGTGGTCCGTGAGACCCTTGAGGGGTACTTGACCGCCGATCCGGTCGCCCAAGGGGACTGCGGCGCGCGCCGCGGCTCAGCAGTGAGCCAGCTGCCCCGCCCGGCCGGAGAGGCTGCCCTCGACCCGGAAAGCCGCTTGTGACCGCCACGGACCGTTCCCTCGAGCTCATCAACGCCGCCGCCCAGGCCGCGGCCGACAAGCTCGCGCACGACATCATCGCGTACGACGTCAGTGACGTCCTCTCGATCACCGATGCCTTCCTGCTGGCCTCGGCACCCAGCGACCGCCAGGTCAAGTCGATCGTCGACGAGATCGAGGAACGGCTCAACAAGGACCTCGGCGCCAAGCCGGTCCGCCGTGAGGGCGACCGCGAGGCCCGCTGGGTCCTGCTGGACTACGTCGACATCGTGGTGCACGTCCAGCACAGCGAGGAGCGGGTCTTCTACGCGCTCGAGCGCCTGTGGAAGGACTGCCCCGAGATCGACCTCCCCGAGGAGGCCAAGGCCACCCGCGGCAAGGCCGCGGAGCACGCCGACGCCAGGGCGGGCGAGCAGGACGGAGAGCTGCTCTGAACGGCACCAAGGGCGGCCGGGGCCGCCGCATCGTCCTCTGGCGCCACGGCCAGACGGCCTGGAATCTGGAACGCCGCTTCCAGGGGTCGACGGACATCGAGCTGACCGAGGAAGGCCTCGGCCAGGCGCGCCGCGCCGCCCGGCTGCTCGCCGCCCTCGGACCGGACACCATCATCGCCTCCGACCTGCAGCGGGCCTCGGCGACCGCCGGCGAGCTGGCCGTGCTCACCCGGCTGGAGGTGACGCATGACGCGGCCCTGCGGGAGACCTATGCGGGCTCCTGGCAGGGGCTGACGCACGACGAGATCCTCGTGGAGTACGGCGAGCAGTACACCGCCTGGAAGCGCGGTGAGCCGGTCCGGCGCGGTGGCGGCGAACTGGAGACCGAGGTCGCCGACCGGGCCGCCCCCGTGGTGCTCAACCACGCCGACAAGCTGCCCGACGACGGCACCCTGGTCGTCGTCAGCCACGGCGGCACGATCCGCACCACCATCGGGCGGCTGCTCGGCCTGGAAGCCCACCACTGGGAGGGCCTGGGCGGTCTGTCGAACTGCTGCTGGTCCGTGCTGGGCGAGGGCGCACGCGGCTGGCGCCTTTTGGAGCACAATGCCGGCACCCTGCCGGAGCCGGTGCTCGGCGACGACGACTGAGCCCGCCGGGCGGCCCCGGCCGACCGGATTTCACATCCGGGCAGGTCGCAGGCTAAAGTTCTTCTTGTTCGCGGCGCCGCCGGGGGAAACCCGGGGGAGCGGAACAAGACCCGGGGCTATAGCTCAGTTGGTAGAGCGCCTGCATGGCATGCAGGAGGTCAGGAGTTCAATTCTCCTTAGCTCCACAGCCCGGATGATCCCGCCTCCAGACGGAGGCGGGATCTCTGCGTTATGCCGAATCGCCGGGGGCCGGGGCGGCACGGTCAGCGACCCGTACCGAATCCCTGCGGGGCCGGGGCCGGGGCTGCGCGGTCAGCGCCCGCGTGCGCGCTGCCGCTGCGCTCCCACCTCCGTTCCAGCTCCGCGCGGGCCTCCGAGGCGGGCCGCAGATGCTCCGGGCAGCCGATCAGCGGGTCGTGGACAGCGCGCAGCGCCGCCGTCAGCTCCCGGCTCTCCTCATCGGCCGGGGTGTAGACCACGATCCGGGTCTCCGGGACTCCGCCCACCGCCAGCGACGTCGAGATCAGACGTATCTCACCGACGGAGGCATGCTGGATCACCTTCATACGCTTCCCCGGCGGCGAGACGTCCCCGGCCTTCCACAGCCGCGCAAAATCCGCACTGGCCCGTGACAGCCGCCCGATCAGCGATTCCCAGGCCGGCTCGCCCACATGCCGGCCGTACGCCGCACGCAACTGCGCCACGAGGGCGGGGAACTCCTCGTCGCGGTTGAGGATCGTGCAGCAACAGGGCGGCATGGTGAACAGCTGCCAGAGGACGTTGCGGGACGGGCCGCGCGCCAACGCCATGGTGGGGAAGACCCCTTGGTAGGCCGCGTTGGCGGCCAGGACGTCATAGCGGGCGTTGTAGACCACCGCGGGCAGCGGCACCAGTGCCTCGATGATGCCCTGCACCTCCGGGCCGACCGACTGTGCGTCCGCCTCACGGGCGGGGGCGTAGGGCACCTCTGCCAGGTGGTAGAGATGCTCGCGCTCGGTGTCGTCCAGCCGGAGCGTACGGGCCACGGCGTCCAGCACCTGGCCGCTGGCGTTGATGGGGCGGCCCTGCTCCAGCCAGGTGTACCAGGTCACGCCGACACCGGAGAGCTGGGCGACCTCCTCGCGGCGCAGGCCGGGAGTACGGCGGCGCAGCCCCGGGGGCATGCCGACGTCCTGAGGGGTCACCCGGGCGCGGCGGCCGCGCAAGAACGCCGCCAGTTCGGGACGACGTCGCTCGACCGATCGCCGGGACGAGCTCACCATGCTGCTCACACCCCCATCGTCGGGGCAGGCACGCGGGCCTGCCAGGTGCTGTCGGTACCAGCATCGGCGGGCTCTCGTGAGGGGTATCCGTTCGCCGACAGGCTCACCGGCATGACGGACAACAACATCCCCTCGGGGGCGCCGCCGACGCCCGTGCTCACTGTGCCGACTCCACCGGCCATTAAAGGTGCCGGCACTGACAACGGCACGGACAACGGCTCCGTGCGCGGGAACGGAGGCATCCGTGCCCGGAGTTCGCGGCCGATGCTGGCGGTGCTCCTCACCGGGCAGTTCATGGCCCTGCTCGATGCCTTCATCGTCAATGTCGCGGCCCCGTCGATCGGTGCCGACCTGGATGCCTCGGGCGCAGCGCTGCAACTGGTGATCGCCGGTTACACCATCACGTATGCGGCGCTGCTGATCACCGGCGCACGGATCGGCGAACTGCTGGGCCCGAGGCGGACGTTTCTGGCCGGGCTCGCGGTCTTCTCCGGAGCCTCGCTGGCCTGTGGACTGGCCGCGGGAGCCGGCCAGCTGATCGCCTTTCGGGCGGTTCAGGGGGCCGGTGCGGCAGTGATGATCCCGCAGGTGCTGGCGCTCATTCAGCGTGCCTATACGGGGCCGGCGCGGACACGGGCACTCGGTGCGTACACCGCCGTGATGGCCGTCGGGGCGGTGGTGGGGCAGATCGCGGGTGGCGTCCTGGTCAGCGCCGATCTCTTCGGTGCGGGCTGGCGGCCGGTGTTCTTGGTGAACGTGCCGATCGGGGCACTGTTGTTGGCGGCCGGCCCGCGGCTGATCCCCCGGGGCCGGCCGTCCGGTTCGGCACGTGGCCTGGATCTGCCGGGCCTGGTCCTGCTCGCGGGAGCGCTGGTACTGGTGACGGTGCCCCTGGTGCTCGGCCAGGAGGCGGGCCGGCCGGCGTGGACATGGTGGTCGCTTGCCGCCGGTGGGGTGCTGCTGGGGGCGTTCGCGGGGTACGAGGCCCGGCGCGCGCGACGGGGCGGGGCTCCTCTGATCGCGCCCCGGGTGCTCGGCGCGCCAGGGATGCCGCTGTCGGTGATCCGTCTTGTCCTGGTGATGGCGGTCAACGCGGGCTATATGTTCGTGCTGACGCTGCACTTCCAGAACACGCTCCACTACAGCGCGCTGCGCACCGGGCTGACGTTCGTTCCGACGGCCCTCGCGTACGGGGCGGTGGGACTGTGGTGGCGGCGGCTGCCCCCGCGACTGCACCCCCTGCTGGTCCCGGGCGGGTTCGTGCTGGTGTCCGCGGCGCTGGTGGGGATCGGGCTGGCGTTCAAGGACGGCGGAGCCGGAGACGGCGTCCGGCTGTTCGCCGCGTACGTCGGCATCGGTGCGGGTCTCGGTTTCGCCCACAGCCCCAATCTTGCCGCCGCGTTGGGAACCGTACGCAAGGAGCACGCGTCGGATGCGAGCGGTCTCGTGGTGACCGTCAACCAGGTCGGACTGCTGCTGGGCACATCCCTTTTCGGGACACTCTTCCTTAACCGGCTGGCGGAGGCGGGAGCCGGCGCGGCGTCGCGGGCACTTTGGGGCAGCATGCTCGCGCTGGCGGGTGCGGCAGCGGCGGGCGGGCTCGCCGGGATGGCGGGAAGGCGGGCCTGACCCGGTCCGTGGTCCGTGGCAGAATCGGACGGCGCCGGCAGGGGAGGAGAGATCGCGATGCCCACGAGCATCCTCGAGGAGGTCAATGACCTGCTCGAAGTGGCCGAGGCGCAAGGTTATGACTGGCTACCGGAGTACGCGCTCCGCTTCACCTGCCCCGTTGACGGTCCCGTCTCCGCAGTCTGCGGCGACGACGGTTCCGCTCTGCAGTGCCCCTCCTGCGGCTCCTCCCATGTGGCGCAGGTGCTGGGTGACAACGGGGGCATTTCCTTCGTTTGTACGGCCTGCGGCCACAGTTGGAGCTGATGGATGGGCGCCCACAGCAGGAAATGTGACTGGTGCGGCAGCGGTACGCCGATTGTCCGCGACATGGAACCGGTCAATATCGACTACCAGTACTGGTGCGAGGAGTGCGCCCGCGCCCTGGTCATAAAGGGCGACCCCATCGAGACCTACCGGGAGCTCGACGGGGAGCCGATCTACGGACGGCTGCTGGAAGAGCACTGCACGCTGAAGCGTTTCTACTCGTTCGCGACGGCCTGAGCGGTGCCGTCGGCGGGGGCGGCGGGCGAGGGCGTGAGCGAGGTCGGCCCCCGCGAGGGCGGAGGGAAGCCGTCCGCCCGGTCCGCCCGCCCTGTTGCCTGACGTCGCTTTGGGCAGGGCCGGGGTGATGCGGACGGTTCCGGTCGGAAAACGGGTCAGCATCGATCAGTGCTGAGCCATCCCGGGCGGTACCGCGCGGTTTCGGTCGGACGGAACTGGCGTCGCGGGACGTGGCGTTGTGACACTGTGCGATCCTCACCGCTCAATTCCGCAATGTGGCCGCCCGGTTCACGGACCACTGCCGGCGCCGGCCGTCCGGGGCTCGTTGTCAGGCCCCGGTCGCCCGGCGAGCCGCCGGAGCCGGACACCGGTCAGTGCCAGCAGCGCAAGACCGGCGATCGGATAGACGTCGGAGAGCAGCAGCTGGGCGCCGTTCTGGTGCAGTTCCTCGTGGTGGTGCCAGCGGTGCGGCACCCACCACAGCGCGAACGAGCAGAACAGCAGGCCCAGTGCGGTGGCCGTGGCCCACCAGCGGCGGGCGGCGGTGCCGGTCCGGCGCAGCGCCTCGGAGCCGAGCAGGATCATCATCGGTACGCACCACACCCAGTGGTGGGACCAGGAGATCGGGCTGACCAGCAGAGCGGTCGCGGCGCAGGCGACGGCCGCCCAGGCACGCTGGCCGCGCAGCAGTGACCCGGCCGCCAGTGCCAGGCCGAGCGCCGCGGCCAGACCGGCGACCACGATCCAGGTGCCGCCCGGGTCGTGGGTGTGCAGCAGCCGGGCGAGAGCGCCGCGCAGCGACTGGTTCGCGGTGATCTCCACCTCACCGACCCGGTCGGCGGCGAAGACGATCTCGGTCCAGAAGCGGTGCGAGTCGCGCGGCAGCGCGAGCGCGGAGAGGAGGGCGGTGGCCAGGAAGGCGGCGGTGGCGACGGAGGCCTGCCGCAGCCAGGGGTTCCAGGCGGCGCGGGCCCCCGCGCCGGAGCGGATCAGCTGCCCGGCACGGACGGCGCCGGCCAGCGCGAGGAACACGGCGAACAGCGCCGGGGTCAGCTTGAAGCCGGCCGCGATACCGATGCCGATGCCCGCGAGCCGGTGGGTGTCCTTGCGGGTGAGGTCCCACAGCACGAGTGCGGTGAGCAGCAGGTTGATCTGTCCGTAGCGCAGCGTCGTCCACACCGGCTCGCACCACACCAGCAATGCCGAGACCGCGAGCGTCGCGGCGGGCCCGGGGAGCCGCCGGGGCCGGCCGGCCAGGCGTAGCGAGAGGTGGACGACGGCGAGGAGCAGCAGGAGGTTGCCGGCGGTGGCGAGGGTGCGCATCGCCGGGACGTCGAGGAGGGTGAGCGGGGTGAACAGCAGCGCGGCGAAGGGCGGGTAGGTGTTGGGCAGGTGTGCCGAGGTCGCGGCCATGTCGTAGAGGGCTCCGCCGTTGCGGACGGTGAAACCCTCGGCGCGGTAGACCATGAGGTCGAGCATCGTCACCTGGGCGAGGCGCTGCACGGTCCAGAAGACGGCGAACGAGATCAGGCAGGCGAGGGCCGCCACGCGGGTCGGGTGCCGGCGGAGGATGCCCCTGCCGGGATGGGTGCCGCCGGGGTCGATGGGCGCGTCCAGCTCCAGCGCGGTCACGGCGTACGGCTCCCCAGGACGAATCGGACACGGCTCGCTGACAGTACCGCGCGTCGCGCCAAGGGGGGCGGGCAGAACGATTTGGCAGAAGCCGGGGAGGTCCGTGTAATGTAGGCGATGCCGCAGCGGGGAGCCGCGCGGGAACAGAATACGGGGCTATAGCTCAGTTGGTAGAGCGCCTGCATGGCATGCAGGAGGTCAGGAGTTCAATTCTCCTTAGCTCCACAGTGAACAGAGCGGGCCGTCCGATGTGGACGGCCCGCTCTGTCATGCGTGCTCGGCGACGGGCGCCCTGGCGGTCCGGCCCCGCGGGAGTTCCTCCCGGATTGCGCTGATATCCCCTCAGTGGGGCGTCCGTTATGGCGAGTTGAGTGTTCGCTCCCTGCCCATTCCTGGCCAGTCCTTGCCATTCCTTGGTCTCTTCTTGGTGATCGCATGCCCCTGACATGAACGGTTCACCGAAAGAGTGGCGCATCGCGTGAACGTCACATCCCGCGCATTCACCGCTTGTGCGGTGCCGCGCACCTGCGCACCGGCGCAGCGCGGCACCCCGCAGCGCACCGCATCGCCACAGCAGGGGGTTACATGAGATCAAGCCGCACCAGATCACTGCGCGCCCGCGCCGGTCTGGCCTGGGCAGCGACGCTGCCGCTGGTCGCCGGTGCGCTCGCGCTCGGCGCACCCGCCGCCGACGCCGCGGGCCACGACGGCGGCCGGCACGCGCTGCAGGGCACCAAGCCCCTGTGGGCCACCCGGCAGGCCGACCAGGGCGCCACCTCCGCTTCCGCGGACGTCACCGCCCGCGTCTACCTGGCCGGCCGGGATGCCAAGGGTCTCGCGGACTACGCAGCGGCCGTGTCCGACCCGCACTCCGCCGCGTACGGGAAGTACCTGAGCGCCGCCCAGGTGCGCGCCCGGTACGGCGCCACGCGCGACCAGATAACCAAGGTGACCGACTGGCTGAAGAAGTCCGGCCTGACGGTCACCGGCACCACCAACCGGTATGTGACGGTCAAGGGGGACGCGGGCAACGCCGAGCGCGCCTTCGCCACCGATCTGCACAATTACCGCAAGAGCGGCCACACTTACCACGCCCCGTCGACCACCGCCTCCGCGCCCGCCTCGCTGGCCGGCGCGGTGCTGACGGTCACCGGCCTGGACAACGCGCCGCGGCTCGCCAAGCACCACTCCAGCGAACTGCCGCCGCCGGAGGGCGTCTTCCGCAACTCCGGGCCGTTCTCGTCGTACTACGGCTCCAAGACCGACAAGAAGCTGCCGTCCGCCTACGGGAGCAAGGCGCCGTACGCGATCAAGGGTTACACCGGCAAGCAGCTGCGTGCCGCCTACGGGGCGAAGAAGTGGACCGGCAAGCACGTCACCGTCGCGATCACCGACGCCTACGCCTCGCCGACCATCGCCCAGGACGCGGGCACGTACGCCGCCCGTAACGGCGACTCCCGCTACCGCCACGGCCAGCTTTCCCAGGTGCTGCCCAAGGACTACACGCATATCGAGGAGTGCGGCGCGGCCGGCTGGTACGGCGAGGAGACCCTCGACGTCGAGGCCGTCCACGCGGTCGCCCCCGACTCCGACATCGTCTACGTCGGCGGCGCCTCCTGCATGGACGACGATCTGCTCGACTCCCTGGGCAAGATCGTCGACGGGCATCTCGCCGACATCGTCTCCAACTCCTGGGGCGACATCGAGGCGAACGAGACCCCGGACGTGGCCGCCGCCTACGACCAGCTCTTCCAGCAGGGCGCGGTGCAGGGCATCGGCTTCTACTTCTCCTCGGGTGACAACGGCGACGAGGTCGCCAACACCGGCACCAAGCAGGTCGACACCCCGGCGAATTCCGCCTGGGTGACCGCGGTCGGCGGTACCTCCCTGGCCGTCGGCAAGCACGACTCCTACCAGTGGGAGACCGGCTGGGGCACTCTGAAGGCCGCGCTCTCCAAGGACAACAACTGGACCGGATTCCCCGGGGCCTTCAACGGTGGCGCCGGCGGCGGGACCAGCAAGACCATCGCGCAGCCCTTCTACCAGCGCGGAATCGTTCCGGACGGGCTCGCGAAGGCGAACGGCGGCGGCGCGATGCGTAGCGTCCCGGACATCGCCGCGGTCGCCGACCCCAACACCGGCTTCCTCGTCGGCCAGACGCAGACCCTGGCGGGCGGAAAGCTCGGCTATGACGAGTACCGCATCGGTGGTACCTCCCTGGCCGCGCCGGTGATCGCGGGCGTCCAGGCGCTCGCCCAGCAGGCCCGGCACGGCGTCGCCATCGGCTTCGCCAACCCCGGCATCTACCAGCGCTACGGCACCGCCGCCTACCACGACGTCACCGACCACCCGCTGGGTGCCGGCCGTGACCTGGCGGTCGTCCGCGTCGACTACGTCAACGGCGCCGACGGCAGCAAGGGCACCACGACCTCGCTGCGCAGCCTGGGCAAGGACAGCTCTCTGCACGCGGGTGTCGGCTACGACGACGTCACGGGCGTCGGCTCGCCGGGCACCGGATATGTGAGCTCCTACCGCCCCTGACACCGGGCGCGGCACCGCCTCCCCGCGCCGTCCGTGACCCGGTGGGGCGGCGGTAGGAGTAAGGGGTAACGGGGGCGGGGCCCGCGTTGGGGGAATCCTCAGCGCGGGCCTCGTACGCCCTGCGGTACCCTGACGCCATGCGTGCCGTACGCCTTCTGCTTAGCGGGCCGCGCTGATCAGTACCGACGGATGACAGAACCCGTCGGAATCGGCGCGGCTTCCCCTCCTGTGCGAGGGGTCTTTTTGTTTCCGGCGTGCCGGGGATTTTGGCGCGTTTCCGCAGGCAGAGACGATCGATGGAGCTTTGAGGACGATGAGCGAGACGACCAACGCCGCCGAGACGGCAGCGCCGCACCGCTATACGGCCGCGCTGGCCGCCGACATCGAGGCCCGCTGGCAGGACTTCTGGGCGACGAACGGGACCTACGAGGCCCCGAACCCCAGCGGTGAGCTGGCCGGCGACGCCGAGCTGGTGGCCCGCCCCAAGAAGTTCATCATGGACATGTTCCCCTACCCGTCGGGCGCCGGGCTGCACGTCGGCCACCCGCTGGGCTTCATCGCCACCGACGTCTACGCCCGCCACCAGCGCATGACGGGCCACAACGTCCTGCACACCCTGGGCTTCGACGCCTTCGGCCTGCCCGCCGAGCAGTACGCGGTGCAGACCGGCACCCACCCGCGGGCCTCCACCGAGGCCAACATCGTGAACATGCGGCGCCAGCTGCGCCGCCTGGGCCTGGGCCACGACCAGCGCCGCTCGGTCGAGACGATCGACCCGGCGTACTACAAGTGGACCCAGTGGATCTTCCTGCAGATCTTCAACTCCTGGTACGACCCGGAGGCGGACGCGGCCCGCCCGATCGACACGCTGGTCGCCCAGTTCGAGGCCGGCACCCGACTGGCCCCCGACGGCCGTCCCTGGGCCGGGCTGAGCCCCATCGAGCAGGCCAATGTCCTGGGCGAGTACCGCCTGGCGTACGCCTCGGACGCGCCGGTCAACTGGTGCCCCGGCCTGGGCACGGTGCTGGCCAACGAGGAGGTCACCGCCGAAGGCCGCTCCGAGCGCGGCAACTACCCGGTCTTCAAGGCCAAGCTGCGCCAGTGGAACATGCGCATCACCGCCTACGCCGACCGGCTGCTGAACGACCTGGACGCGCTGGACTGGCCGGAGGCCATCAAGCTGCAGCAGCGCAACTGGATCGGCCGCTCCGAGGGCGCCCGGGTCGACTTCCCGGTGGGCGACGACAGGATCACCGTCTTCACCACCCGCCAGGACACCCTGTTCGGCGCCACCTACATGGTGCTGGCGCCCGAGCACCCGCTGGTCGCCGGCTCCGACAACGGCACCGGCACCGGTTCCCTCGTCCCGGACGCCTGGCCCGAGGGCACCCACGACGTCTGGACCGGCGGGCACGCCACCCCGGCCGATGCCGTCGCCGCGTACCGCAAGCAGGCCGCGTCCAAGTCGGACGTCGAGCGGCAGGCCGAGGCCAAGGACAAGACCGGCGTCTTCACCGGCGCCTTCGCGACCAACCCGGTCAGCGGCGAACAGGTCCCGGTCTTCATTGCCGACTACGTCCTGATGGGCTACGGCACCGGCGCGATCATGGCCGTCCCCGCACACGACAGCCGTGACTTCGCCTTCGCCCGCGCCTTCGAGCTGCCGATGCGCTGTGTCGTCGAGCCGTCGGACGACCGTGGCACCGACCCTTCGACCTGGGACGACGCCTTCGCCTCGTACGACGCCAAGATCGTCAACTCGTCGAGCGCGGCGATCTCGCTGGACGGCCTGGGCGTGACCGGGGCCAAGGCGAAGATCACCGACTGGCTGGCCGCCGAGGGCATCGGCGAGGGCACCGTCAACTTCCGGCTGCGCGACTGGCTGTTCAGCCGGCAGCGCTACTGGGGCGAGCCGTTCCCGATCGTCTACGACGAGGACGGCGTGGCGCACGCGCTGCCCGAGTCGATGCTGCCGCTGGAGCTGCCCGAGGTCGAGGACTACTCCCCGCGCACCTTCGACCCGGACGACGCCGACACCCAGCCGGAGACCCCGCTGTCCCGCAATGAGGACTGGGTCAATGTCGACCTGGACCTGGGCGACGGCAACGGCATCCGGCGCTACCGCCGCGAGACCAACACCATGCCCAACTGGGCGGGTTCGTGCTGGTACGAGATGCGCTACCTGGACCCCGGCAACGCCGATGCGCTGGTTGCCCCGGACATCGAGCAGTACTGGATGGGACCGCGCGAGGGCCGGCCGGCCGGCGGCGTCGACCTGTACGTGGGCGGCGCGGAGCATGCCGTACTGCACCTGCTGTACGCCCGCTTCTGGTCCAAGGTGCTGCACGACCTGGGACATGTCTCGTCCTCCGAGCCGTTCCACAAGCTGTACAACCAGGGCATGATCCAGGCCTTCGTCTACCGGGACAGCCGCGGCATCGCCGTTCCGGCCGCCGAGGTCGAGGAGCGCGACGGCGGCTACTACTACCAGGGCGAGAAGGTCAGCCGTGTCCTGGGCAAGATGGGCAAGTCCCTGAAGAACGCCGTCACTCCGGACGAGATCTGCGCGGAGTACGGCGCGGACACCCTGCGCCTGTACGAGATGGCGATGGGCCCGCTGGACGTGTCGCGACCGTGGGACACCCGCGCCGTCGTCGGCCAGTACCGCCTGCTGCAGCGGGTGTGGCGCAATGTCGTCGACGAGGCGACCGGCGAGGTCACCGTCGTCGACGCCGAGCCGGACGAGGCCACCCTGCGAGCCCTGCACAAGGCGATCGACGGTGTCACCCAGGACATGGCGAACCTGCGCTTCAACACCGCCATCGCCAAGGTGACCGAGCTGAACAACCACCTGACCAAGGCGGGCGGCCCCATCCCGCGCACGGTCGCGGAGCGGCTGGTGCTGCTGATTGCCCCGCTGGCCCCGCACATCGCCGAAGAGCTGTGGCACAAGCTGGGCCACACGGACACCGTGGTGCACGCGGACTTCCCGGGGGCCGACCCGGCGTATGTCGTCGACGAGACCGTGACCTGCGTCGTCCAGATCAAGGGCAAGGTCAAGGCGCGGCTGGAGGTCGCCCCGTCGATCTCCGACGCGGACCTGGAGGCGACGGCACTGGCCGAACCCGCCGTGGTCGCGGCGCTGAACGGCGCGGGCATCCGGAAGGTCATCGTCCGGGCGCCGAAGCTGGTGAACATCGTCCCGGCGTAGGTCGCCGGCGGGCGCCCGGGACGACTCCCGGGCGCCCGGCCAGGGGTTTCGGCCGGTCGCGGCGCTCCGCGGGGCCGGTGGCGGCGACGTTGTCGCACGCGCCGTGCCGTTGCCTCGCCGGCGCCATGGGTGGTTTCCCCTACGGGCAGGTTGGGGGTTCGTTCGGAACCCGTGACCTGCCCGAGCCGTTTACCGTGGAGGTACAGGGCGCGGGCGAGGAAACCGGCGCCGCCGACACGTCTGGGGAGAGCCCATGGAAGCTGCTGTCGCCATCCTCGGACTGCTCTTTGTGCTCTTCGTCCTGGCAGGGGTGTTCGTCACGGTCAAGGCCGTGAAGGCGGCCAAGCGCGGCGTCGACCGGACGGTTGCCCAGGCCCGCAGAACCGTCGAGGACACCACCCTCCGGGCCCGGCAGCTCGCCCAGCCCGGCGTGGTCGGCGAACTGGCACAGTTGCGGCTCTCCCTGCGTACGTCCATGCGTGCCACCCAGGAGGCGCTCTACGCCGGCTCCTCCGACGATGCCTCCCTCAGCGAGGCGATCGGGCTCTTCGAGCGCCTGAGCGTCCATGGCCATGAGCTTGACGACGAGCTCAAGCGGCTCGAACGTGAGCCTGACCGGGCCACCATCGCCGCCCGCCTCCCGGAGCTCCGGGAGCGTCTGGAACGGCTCACGCACTCCGCGGAGTCGCTGCGCTGGGCCGCCCGCGACCGCGCCCGCAAGTTCGCGGACGACGATCTGGCATCGCTGAGCGACCAGATCGATGTCGAGGCGGGGGCGCTGCGCCACTGGACCCGGGTCGAGGATGCCGTGGACCCGCTGCGGGAGCCCGTACGCCCGTCTGCGGACGGGCAGTCACGGGCGCGTGCCGCCGGTGACCCCTCGGACGCTGCTGCCCGACCGGGCCGCGCTTCGGCCGAGAGTCGCTCCGGGGGTGCGGCCTCCGAGGACCCGCCGGCGATCACCGCCCGGGACCCGCGCGCCCAGCCGTCCTACCCGTGGCAGAAGGAGCCCCGGACGTCGCGGCCGACACGGTCGTCACCGGCGTCACGGGCGTCGCGGTCGTCACGGACGGAGGGTACGACTACGTGAGGCCGTAGGACCTTGGAGAGGTGAGGGGGTGGGGGCGGGGCCCGGGGGAGACGGCGATGCGGGGCCGGGTGCGTCAGCGATGTCGCGCGGATCCGGGGACGGGAACAGCACCTTCCCGGGGGGTCTTGGCAGAGCCTTGGGGAAACCTGGAAGATCTTGGGGAGGGGCCCGCACTGTGCGGCGTCCGGATCCCCGGATAACCTCCCAGTCATGTCCCGCCATGTCGCGATCGTCACCGATTCCACGGCCTACTTGCCGCGGGCGGCTATCGAGCGTCACCGCATCACGGCCGTTCCGCTGACCGTTGTCCTGGGGGACCAGGCCCTGGAAGAGGGCACCGAGATCTCCGCGAGATCTGTCGCCCAGGCGCTCCAGAAGCGCCGGCCCGTGACGACTTCCCGGCCCAGCCCCTCGATATTCGCGGACACGTACCGCAAGGTCGCGGCGGCCGGCGCGAGCGGCATCGTCTCGCTCCACCTGTCCTCGGAGATCTCCGGTACGTACGACGCGGCGGTGCTGGCGGCCAAGGAAGCGCCGGTACCCGTACACGTCGTGGACACCGGCATGGTCGCGATGGCTCTTGGCTTCTGCGCCCTGGCTGCAGCGGAGACGGCGGAGTCGGGCGGGGACATCGACGAGGCGGTGGCAGCCGCGGAGAAGCGCGCCGCTGCCACCTCCGCCTACTTCTACGTCGACACCCTCGACTATCTGCGCCGCGGCGGCCGTATCGGTGCCGCCCAGGCGCTGCTCGGCTCCGCCCTCGCCGTCAAACCGCTCCTGCAACTGGCCGACGGGCGGATCGAACTGCTGGAGAAGGTCCGTACGGCGTCCAAGGCCATCGCCCGGCTGGAGGAGATCGCCGTGGAGCGCGCGGGCGGGGGCCAGGTCGATATCGCGGTCCACCATCTCGACGCGGCGGAGCGCGCGGATGCCCTGGCCCAGCGGCTCCGGGAGCGGGTGCCGGGGCTGAGCGAGCTCCTGGTGAGCGAGGTCGGCGCGGTGATCGGCGCGCATACGGGCCCGGGGCTGTTGGGGGTCGTGGTTTCGCCGCGGTGAGCGGGGCGGTGGGACGCCCTGTGGGTGACGGAGTTATCCACAACTGGGGTGTTGTCCACCGGAATTGACGCAGATCGGCGAGATCTGCGCGAGGTCCTTAGCGTCGAGCGGTATGAACTCGTCTCGATCTGTGTGGGTGGCTTCCCCGGCCTCGTCAGCTGCTTCTGTCCCGTTGCCCTCGTCGGCGTCGCTGGCCTCGTCGGTTCCGGAGCCTCCGAAGCCTCCGGTGTTCTCCCGTGCCGCTTCGGACTCCTCGGCCGCAGCCTCCGCATCGGCCCCCGCGTCGGCTCTCTCCGCTTCCTCCGGCACCTTGGCTCCGTCCGGTGCGTCGGAGCGGCGGGAGTGGGAGCGCGAGCGGGTACGAGCTCGGGCTGCGGCGATCTTTGCGGGTGCGGGTGCGGGTGCGGGTGCGGGTGCGGGTGCGGTGGCCGGGGCCGGTCCGCCGCCCCCTGGGCACGATCCGCCGGGTTCGCGCCGTCGGGAGCGGATGTGGCTCGCCGTGCGCGAACGGCTGCCGCTCTGGGTGCAGTTACGGTGCGGGACCGACCCGAAGACGCTCGCCGCCCTGGTCCTGGTGCTCGTAGTGGCAGTGGGATTCGCCGTGCAGCATTTCTGGGCCGGTCGCCCCGAGCCGGTACGGGCCCCGGAGGCCGAACGGTCCGCGGCGGCAGCCGGCCCCGCCCCGCGCTCACCGTCGCTGCCGTCGTCGTCCGCCGCCGCGCATGGTCCACCGGGCGGTGCGGGGCGGCAGCTGGTCGTCGACGTCACGGGCAAGGTGCGGCACCCGGGCATTCACCGGATGCCGCCGGGGTCGCGGGTGATCGATGCGCTGCAGGCCGCGGGCGGGGTGTTGCGCGGCGCGAGCACCGGTGGGCTGAACCGGGCGCGTCTGCTGACCGACGGCGAACAGCTCGTGGTCGGCGCCCCCGGCGCGGCCGGGGGCGCGGTCGGCGGCGGGGGCGGTGCCGCCGCCGGTGCGGGGACCGGCGGGACGGGAAGCGGGTCACCGGGTGCTGGAGGCGGTCCGGCCGGACCGGTCAGCCTGAGTACGGCCACCGAGCAGCAGCTCGACTCCCTCCCCGGAGTGGGCCCCGTCCTGGCCCGGCACATCGTCGAATTCCGCACCCAGCACGGCGGGTTCACCTCGGTGGACCAGCTCCGCCAGGTGACCGGCATCGGTTACCGCCGCTTCGCCGATCTGCGCCCCCTGGTGCAGCCATGACCGGTGTCCGTGCCGCCGTGCACACCAGGGCGGTGTCGCCGTACGGCGCCTCGGATCCGCATCAAGAGGGCCCGGCCGATCTACGGCTGGTCGCGCCCGCGCTGGCGGCCTGGGCGGCGGCGGTGATCAGCCTGGGCGCCCCTGGTGGGGGAGTGGCGGTGGCCTGCGGCGTGGCCGTGGCGCTCGGGCTGTTCGCGTGGCGGATGGCGGTGGTCCGACGCAGGGCGGATCGTGCCCCGGAGGCGGCCGAGCGGCCTGGCGCCGGTACCGCCCGGGCAGGGGCGGGGCCGGCCGGCCTCCGCTCTCCCCGTCGCTGGTCCGCAGGGGCGTTCGTGGCCCTGGCCGCGGTGCTGCTGTGTGCCGCGGCGGGAGCTGCGTCCGCGGCGCTGCATGCGTCGGATGTGCGGCGCGGGCCGCTGCCGGCTCTGGCGGAGCGCTACGCGGGGGTCACGGCGGAGCTGGCGGTGAGCGGTGATCCACGACTGACCCGTCCCAAGGTGCACGGATCTCAACGGACGCCCCCGGTACTGGTGTTCACGGCCGATGCCGTCCGTGTCACCGCACCGGACGGTGAGGTCACGGCCGTACGCACGCCGGTGCTGGTGGTCGTACAGCAGCGTGGAGGGGGTAGCGAAGAGCGCGGCCGCGAAGCTCGCGAGAGCCTCTCGTCTGCATGGCGCGGGCTGCTGCCGTCGACGCGTATCCGGGTGGTGGCGCGTGCCGCACCGCCCCTGTCGTCGGCCGACCAGGCTGCCGCCGTGCTCCGGGTCACCGCGGACGCGGCGCCGGTCAAGGTCGGTGACCCGTCCCCTCTCCAGCGGCTGGCGGGACACCTGCGTGCCGGGCTGCGTGAGGCCACCGACGGGCTGCGTCCCGATGCCCGTGCGCTGCTGCCCGGTCTCGTGGTGGGTGACACCTCACGCGTGCCGCCGGATCTCGACGACGCCTTTCGCGCCACCGATCTCACGCATCTGCTGGCTGTTTCCGGCAGCAATCTGACGATTGTGCTCGCCCTGCTGGTTGGGCCGCCGCACCTCGCGACGCGCGCCGAGCGCCGCGGGCTGGCACCGCGCCTGGGGCTGTCACTGCGCGGCACGGCCGTCATCGGCGGCGCCGTCGCCCTCGCCTTCGTCGTGGTGTGCCGCCCGGACCCGAGTGTGCTGCGGGCCGCCGCCTGCGGCCTGATCACACTGCTGGCGATCGCCACCGGTCGCCGTCGCTCGCTGCTCCCCGCCCTCGCCGCCGCGGTCCTGTTGCTGGTGCTCTACGACCCGTGGCTCGCCCGTAGTTACGGCTTTCTGCTGTCCGTCCTGGCGACCGGCGCGCTGCTGCTGCTCGCTCCGCGCTGGAGCGCCGCCCTGCAACGGCGCCGGGTACCGCCCCGGATCGCCGAGGTGATCGCCGCAGCGGCCGCTGCCCAGGCAGTCTGTGCACCGGTCGTCGCCGTGCTGGCGGCCCGGGTGGGCCTGGTCGCGGTGCCCTGCAATCTGCTCGCCGAAGTGGCCGTGGCGCCCGCGACGGTGCTGGGCTTCGCCGCCCTCGCCGCCGCCCCGATCGCGTTGCCGGTCGCCCAGGCGCTGACGTGGTGCGCGGGCTGGCCGGCCGAGTGGATCGCCGGCGTCGCCCGTACGGGAGCGGCGCTGCCGGGGGCGGAGCTCGACTGGCCGGACGGCTGGGCCGGAGGCTTGGTGCTGGCGGCTGCCATGGTGGTCCTGGTACCGGTCGCACGCAGGGTGCTGCGCCGTCCCTGGCTGTGCGTGCTGTGTGTGCTGGCGATGATCCTGGCGGTGTGCCGCCCCGCCCCGTTCACCCGTGTCCTCACCGGCTGGCCGCCGCCGGGGTGGCGGGCCGTGGTCTGTCGACGATTCCCTGTTGGATGAGCGTGTCGATGCGGCACGACTAACAGGCGGGGCACATGGGGTGGCAGGTGTATTGGGTACCCGAGCGGCGATGGATACCAGCGGATCGGGTACCCGTACTCGCGGGGATAGAGGATCTGTCCGACCGTGAGGACCGGCTCGGGATCCATCCGGGAGACCCGATCATGCTGTCGCCGGACTACCGGATCGACGAGCTGCTGAGCCTGTACCTGTGCCGGTCGGGGTTCGCGAAGCTGGCGCCTGAGACCAAGCGCAACTACACGGACGACTACTGCCTGTTCTTCGACTTCCTGTGGGACCGGGGAAAGGTCTGGAACCAGGCCACCGACGACGACCTCGCGGACTTCGAGTACTGGCGGACCCGGGCCAGCGCGAACCCGGGAAAGATCGGCGGGTCCCGCTGGAACCGGGGACTGGCCGCGCTCACCCGCCTCTACGAGTGGGCCGAGCGGCGCGAGCACGTCGTACGGAATCCGGTGCTGATGCGCGACCTCATCGGCCGCACCGGTGAGGTGATCCGGGTTCCGCAGGCACGGGCGAAGGACGCCAAGACCAGCGATGTCCACTGGCTGACACCGCGGACGTTTCGCCTTTGGGTGAACGTCGGTCTGCGCGGCCACACAGCCCAGGGGGTGCCGGCGGCGGACTGGGTGGGGCGGCTGGAGGACCGCAACGCGGCCTTCGCGGACCTGCTGCTGTCGTCGGGAATGCGGCTGACCGAGGCGGCATCACTGCTGACCATCGAGATGCCGCGCACGCGGCTGGGTGGTGCCCGCTACTACCCGGGGCGCCTGGCGCCGGTGGTGACGAAGTCGAAGCGGGCCCGCACCTTCTACGTCTCGGCGCCGGTGGTCGGCGGCGTCGAGGGCT
This sequence comes from Streptomyces sp. NPDC048434, assembly GCF_043200375.1. Taxonomy (NCBI): domain Bacteria; kingdom Bacillati; phylum Actinomycetota; class Actinomycetes; order Kitasatosporales; family Streptomycetaceae; genus Streptomyces; species Streptomyces sp. NPDC048434. The sequence continues at coordinate 77,463 of NZ_JBICXQ010000036.1, forward strand.
ACATGGAGTCGTCGCGGGCGGACGCGATCCGCCGGGCCCAGGCTAAGGGCTGCTACGAGAGTCTGCCGCAGATGCGGCTGGTCACGAAGGTCGCGGGTCTGCGTAAGACGGTGTTGTACTGGCGGGACCAGAACGGAGTCGAGGGGCGGACGCCGCTGTCCGAGGCGGACGTGGCCGAGCGGATGACGCTGTTCATCGAGGGGCCGACAGGCCCGGAACCAATGTGGTTGTGGTTGAACGAGTCCGGTCTGCCGTTCCGCCCGGCGTCGTGGGAGAACGTCTTTCGCGCCGCGTCGCTGAGATGCGCCGAGGTGCTGGACGGCGTCGTCGCCGAGCCGCCGTTTTGCACCCCGCACATGGCCAGGCACTCCTTCGCCCTGTTCATGCTGGTGGTCCTGCACCATGTCGTTGACCTGCGGATGGGGCTGACACCGGAGGAGAGACGGGACTTCCAGCTTCTCTATGGAGACCCGTGGCGGATGGTCCAGGACCTCCTGGGACATGCCCAGTTGGAGACAACGCGAGAGATCTACCTCGCGCCCGTCTCCGACCTGCAACTGCGGTCGCTGATGGCGGAGCCCGAGCCAGTGGAGGGCGGCGCCGAGGGGTGGTCCCACGATCGGGTCACCTCGCTGCTGGCGCGGATCGCCCAGGAGAGCGAGGGCATCCAGGACATCGACGCCAAGCTCATCCCGGCGGTGTCGGCATGAGCCCTCGCGGCCGCGAGGCCGCCCTGCCCACGACGCCGTTTCGCCGTCCTGCTGTTCTCGGCGAGGACCCGAGCGACGCGGTGGTACGCCACACCACCAAACAGGGCACCACACGCGCCTACGACTTCGGGCGGCTGCCGATGGCGGCGGCGATGCAGCGCTCGCTGGCGGTGCTCTTCGCAGAGAAGTGCACCAACGGCGCCTGGACGTCGCTGAAGACGAGCGAGGGCACGTGGCGGCACCTGCATGCCCTGGGCAAGTTCCTGTCCGGCCAGGAGAACCCGCCGACGGACGTCCCGGATCTGACGGCCACGATGTGGTCGGCCTGGCGGCTGAGCCGCAAGACCAAGGCACAGACTGGCTACGACCAGATCATGGTCACGCAGCTGCTGCTGCGGGCCGACAGCCGCCTGCCGCAGGAGGTCAGGGCGGTGATGGCCCGACGCCTGCCGGAACCGAAAGTGCAGGAGAGAGCCTTCGAGCCGGACGAGTTCCGCAGGATCAAGGCCGCGGCCCGGCAGACCTTCCGGTCCGCGCTGCTGCGGATCCGTGAGAACACCGAGTACCTGAACGCCTGGCGCAACGGCGACTTCACCCAGGGCAGCAAGGAGTGGGCGGTCGGCGAGGCCCTGGACCTGCTGGCACGGACCGGGGACCTGCCCCGCCGGACCAGCGCGACCGGCAGGACACGGGGAATCGTCCCCCATTACGTGAAAGTGCTGGGCGGTGGGAGGCCGGAGCACACCTGGAAGCGGTTGTTCCTGACGCGGCTGGAGGCGGCCGCGCTCGGTGTCTTGTTGGTCACGGAGTTCGGGTTCAACGGCACCACCATGGCCGAGATGCCGGTCCCGCGGGCCGTCCCCGACTCCGGGGAGAAGAGCGGAGCGAAGGTCTACCGGCTGGAGCTGGAGAAGCGCCGGCGTCACGCCGGGCACCACTTCGAGTCGCGCAACATCACCGACCACGGCGCCGACTCGGTCGGGCGGCTGATCTCGGACGCCTTGGAGGCCACGGCCAGCGCCCGCGCCTACGTCGCGGACCAGGCCCCCGAGATCGACCGGCTGCTGGTCTGGCGGAGCAAGGGCAACAAGAGCGAGACAGCGACCAACTCGGTCGGCGAACTGATCCGGGTGGGCCCGTTCGGGCTCGGCGCCGGCACCGACGCAGCCGCTCTCTGGGCACAGGAGCAGGGACTGCCGGGCAAGGTCTTTCGGCGGGGCCGCAAGACCGTGAACGTGGTGCACCGCCGCGAGCCCGGCCAGAACACCCAGGACACCCACGACCGTGTCTACGTGCTGCCCGAGCCTCAAGTCCAGGAGGCTGCGGGTGAGCTCATCGCGGACGGCGTGACCGACGCCGTCGAGGCGGCCCGCCGGACCGTGCTGCAGGCCCAGCTCTCCGACGCTCCGCAGGCCGGTGACCAGGAGACGGCAACGACGTCGTGCTCAGACTTCGAGCACAGCCCGTTCACGCTGCCCGGCGCGGGCTGCGGGGCATCGTTCCTGCTCTGCACCGCGTGTCCGAACGCCCGGGTCACCCCTGTCCACCACCCCCGGCTCGCCCATCTGCACGCCGCCCTGGGAAACCTCCGCAGTGTCCTGGACCCGGCCACCTGGATGGCGGACTGGTACGACGCCCATGCCCGGCTGGAGGACCTGCGGCAGCGGCTCGGCACCGCAGTCTGGAAGCAGGCACAGCAGCAGGTCAGCGACTGGGACCGACAGATCATCGACGACCTTCTGAACGGACACTTCGACTCGTGAGCACACTGACCGCCGAGCTTCCCCTGACCGTCCCGGTCTCCGGCACTTCCGTCATCCCCGAGACCCTGTTCGTCGACGGCTACACCGGGCCGGTGTCCCGCTACGGCGACGACGCCTGGTCGACGGACCCGATCAACGCCAACCCGAGTACGGAACGGGTCCGCGTCCTCTGGAAGCCATTCCCGGCCTCGATGCGCGAGGAGTTCCGCTACCTGGCCTGGCTGATGATCAACATCGCGCTGCCCGATATCTTCCTGGAGGGGCGTCCTCCCTCGATGCGGACGAGACAGTCGGCGGCCACGATCTATCGCACGGTTCTTCAGTGGAGACGGTTCGCGATCTGGCTGAACAAGCACGACGTCACGAGCTTGGCGGCCTGCACCGACGAGCACTTCCGCGACTATGCGCTGTCGCTCAACCGCAAACCGAAAGCCAACCGCAACACAGTCGGCGCCGACCTGGTCGGTCTCACGAGGCTGTGGATGTTCGACCGGACCAGCGCGTTCCTGCTGAACATCCCCGAACCGCCCTGGGAACGCGAGGGGATCGACGACTTTCTCCCGGCCGCGTCGGCCGGCGGGGAGAACCTCACCGAGGCGATCAGCCCGGAGACGATGGGCCCGCTGCTGATCTGGGCCCTGCGGGTGGTCGACGACTTCGCCGAGGACATCCTGGCCGCCTGGGCCGAGAATCGGCGGCTGACCACGAGCGCGAAGACAGCCCCGCGGACCAAGGAGGGCCTGGCCCGGCTGAACACCTACCTCGCCGAGCTGGCCGAGCACAGTCGGCCGATGCCCACGATCAACGTCAACGGGCGGCGGCTGGCCGCGTCCCTTTACATCGCCGGCCTCACCGACTCGGCCCTGGCCCAGATCAACATCGCAACCAGCAAGCGGAAGCGGTGGAAGGAGTATCTGGCCGCCCACCCGGGAGGATGTCCGCTACCTTCGCCCATCAACGGCAAGGTCGGCGACGTGAGATGGGCCGAGGACATCGATTTCGACGAAGCGCCGTTGCTCATGCGCCACCTGGGCACGGCCTGCTTCATCGTCCTGACCTACCTGACCGGAATGCGGCCCGGCGAAGTACTCGGCCTGCGGTCGGGATGCTGCCCCGAGCCAGACGAGCCCGGCCAGCGGCACGTGATCCACGGATACGTCTTCAAGACGGCCGTCGACGAGGACGGCAACCACCTCTCCACTGGTGAACTGCGAGACGTCCCCTGGGTCGCCATCGCCCCGGTCGTTTCCGCCATCCGCGTGCTGGAGCGGGTCGTCCCCGCCGGGGAACTCCTCTTCGGCAGCCAGTTCCACCAGTTCGGCGGCTTCGGGCAGCGGACCAAGGTCGCGCTTCGCGCCGAGACCCTGCGCGAGCGAGTGGAGCACTTCGTGGACTGGGCCTCGCAGCTGGCCCACCGCTTGGACCGTCCGCACGAGGTTATTCCGCCGGACCCGCACGGCGCGATCGGCACGGGCCGCTTCCGCCGCACCCTGGCCTGGCACATCGCCCGTCGTCCGGGAGGACTGATCGCCCTGGCGATTCAGTACGGCCATATGCGAACCACCGTCAGCGCCGGCTATGCCTCCCGCAGCCGTGACGGCATCCACGACCTGCTCGACATCGAAACCGCCAGAGCAACCGCCGACACCCTCGCGACCCTCGCCGCGGACCGGGCCGTCGGCGGTGGAATCTCCGGACCGGCAGCACGGCGGGCAATCCTCGCCGCCAGCCAGGCCCCCGCCTTCGAGGGCGTCGTCTTCACCGCCCGACAGGCCCGCAAGCTCCTGACGAACCCCGCCCTGGCCGTTCACGACAACCCGAACGCCTTCCTGACCTGCGTCTATAACCCCGACAAGGCGCTCTGCCGACTCCGGGCGAGCCAGGAAAACCCCATCCTTGAGCGTTGCGTGTCGACCTGCGCGAACATCGCCCGCACCGACCAGCACGCCGCCCAACTCGCCCTCAAGGCCGACGAACTCGACAAGCAAGCCACCGGCGATTTCGTCCCCGCCCCCCTGGCCGAACGGCTCCGGGACCATGCCGCGGGCCTGCGCGACCTCGCGGACAAGCACTACCGCAAACGGATCCCCCTCTCGGAGACACCCGCATGAGCCCCGCGGCCGACGAACGCGACCGCATCCGCGCGGCCATGGACCGCATCCTCGGCGGAACCCCGCAGCGGTCGAACGGAGCCCTCACCATCGTCGCCCTCGCTACGGAGGCCGACGTCCCCCGCAATGCCCTCACCCAGCGGCACTTGGACCTCAAGAACGAGTTCTACGAGAAGGTCCGGGCTCGCGGCGAGATGCCCGACAGCGAGAAGCGACTCCGTCGGCAGCTGGTCAAGGCCAAGGAGCTCCGAGCCGAGGCGCTGAAAGAGCTCGAACGCCTCAAAGCCGACAACGAGGCACTGGTCGGTGCACTGCACCAGGTCGTGATGGAGAACCGTCAGCTCCGGCTCCAGCTGACCGAGCAACCGAGCAACGTCCGCGTCCTTCCGAGCCAGCCCCGGCCCCCTGCTCAGTGAGTCACAGGCCCTCGAATGGCCAGGACCTGAGACGCTGCGGAGCGCTCAGATCATCAGGGTGACCAGGGTTGACAGGGTGGGCCGATCTCTCTCGGATATCAACTGACCCTGAATGTGCTCGCCGTTGAGCGCGGTCAGGTACTTGTCCAGGCGGCGTGTGTGGAGCGGTGATTCACCACGCAGGTCTGGTGTGGTCATGGCGAGAACGGAGCGGGCTGACCGCTCGTTGCCGTCCACCGTCAACGTGAGCGCGTACGCCGTGACGGGTACGGGTGTCACCATCGGCTAGCCAGTTCCTCGTCTTCGATGCGGCGCCGGCAGTCGCCGCATAGGGTCTGCGCAGTCCCGTCGTTGTCACCCTCATTGGGCCAGAGGCATCCACACCCCCCACAGTTTGCCAACTCTTCCAGGCTGTAGCGGGCTTGGCAGGTGAAGCAGTAGTGCATCTCCTCGCCAGGGCCGTCCATGAATGCGAAGCAGGCCAGTGTCGAAGCGTGGCACTGGGGGCATTCGTTGGCCGGATGGCCAGGCTCGAACTCCTGGAAGGCCAAGGCCAAGTCCTCGGCGCTCATCGTGGTGACGCAGAAGTGGCAATGGGCGCCGTTCGGAATGACGGCGAGAGCCCACTGCCCGCACACGGAGCAAGGCAGAACCGAGTCGGTCGTGCCCTTGAGTTCGTTGCCCCGCAGTCGGTTCATGCGTTCGTTGACGAACGCCTCGATGGTGTTCAGGCCGCCGCGTACTCGCAACATGTCTTCTTCGATGCTCTTGCGCTCCGGCGCGTCGAGCAGTGGGAGTAGTTCGGCGTCGAGGAAGCGGAGCAGGAAGTCGAGCACTGCACCGGCTCGTGACTCCACGGCCTCTGCACTGTGGGTCAGCCCGTAGTGCTGTAGAGCGTTCCGGTCCTTGCCGAGGTCCTTGAGAGCCGCGGCGTCCTTCTTGTTGATGTCGAGGCCGCAGATGTTCCTCAGACGTTCTACGGCGGCGTCCGTTCCGCAGCTGTTGAAGTCGGAGGCGCTGAACTTCTCTGAGGTGGCCCTGCCAGGGTCGCTGAACACCAAGCTCCAGTGTTCCCGCAGCAGGCGCGACTTCAGCAGGACCTCGGCTGCAGCCTGGAGGTGCAGGACGGCGTACTTGATTTCGCGCGGCCCGGTGTGAGTGTCGGCGTCCAGATGCTCCACGACGCTGACGAGGTAGTCGATGCCGTTGCGGACCGGCGGGAAGTCGACTTGCATGGGGCCGGTCCGGCGCCACCTCGGCCGGAACGGCTGGCGAGACGCTATATCGCTAGATTCTTCGGATACCACTCAAACCTACCCAAGTCATGCGGCGTTCGGCCTTACGTCGACGATCACCCGAGCACGCTACAGGAATCCCGTAATTCTCCTCTGGGCGATAGCCATAGCGCTCGCGACTGCGTTCAAGTCCATGAACTCCTTGTTATCTGCCAGCTGGATTTGGTCGAGATATCGCCCGTAGAGATGCGGCGCGTTCGGGTGTCGGTCGAGTTTGAGCCGCTCTTCTCGGAGTTGCTGCGTGCTGGCTGTCGGTCCGGTCCTGGCATACGTGCCAGACGCGGGGACGCTTGATTTCGCCGCGCAACTGGCCCGCGGTTCGTCGCTGGCCGTCGTGGAGAGCATCAACAGGGAGGGCAGCCGGAATACGCCAGAAACGTGCCGCAGGGGTCAACCCCGACGGCGGGCGGCGGGGTCGCGCTCAGCGACGTGCCGGGCGACCGCGTCGACGCCGGGGCGAGCGTAGCGTTCCAGGGACCGTACGGAGGCGTGGCGGGAGCGGGCCAGCAGCATCGGCGTGGACGTGCCGTTCTCCGCGTCGTGCGTCAACGCACTGTGCCTGAGCCGGTGCAATGTCCATCCCGCCAGGTCCTCGACGTCCTCGGGCCGGGCAAGCGGGTTCGCCAGCAGCCGGGTGGACTCCTCGAAGATCTCCTCCCCCCGGCGGTAGGAGAGCCGGGCCCGGCTGGTCTCCTCGCACACGTCCAGCGTCGCGGTTCCGGCTGGGGCCTTGCGACCGGTCAGGAACAGGGGCCCGCGGGTGCGGCCGGCGATCAGGCGGGGCAGGAGCTGGGCGGCGCCGGACTGCCAGTGGATCCACTCGGTCGCGCCGCCCTTGGCGGTGATCTTGCCGCGCTTGTCCTGCGAGTACAGGTCTTCCACGTTCAGGCACAGCACCTCGTCGGCCCGTGCGGCGGACTCGTAGAGCATCTTCCAGAACGTCTTCTCACGCAGTGAGACGTCCAGGCGCCACAGGGCAGCGATCTGATTCTCCGCCAGGGCCTTGGTGCGGTCCGGCGGCGCCGGCCGCCGCTCGATGCCGATCGTGGGATCGCCTTCGATCCAGCCCTGGCGCTGCCACCAGCCGATCGCCTTGCGCGCGATGGACAGTTCCCGGTTGACGGTGTCGGCGTCCATCTCGTCCGCCCGCGCCGCCGCCAGTTCGGCCAGCACCTCCGGCAGCGCCGGGTCGTCGATCGCCGCGACGAGGAAGACGGGCGGCTTCGCGCCCCGGCGGGCGGGTCCGGTCGGCGCGGGTTCGCCGGTGAGCATCCACCCCCACGTCGTCAGCGAGATCCGGTAGATCCGCGCGGAGGACTTCGCGATGCCCGCGCCGGTGAGATACCGCTCGACCGCCGCGGTGTACGACGCCGGCGGGGCGGACAGCGGCATCACTCGGGCGCGCGGCAACCGAAGCGCGCCCCCGGCCCCGAGTTTGGTCAATGGTTCGATCGTCACGCCCGCCCCGCCCCACTCAGCGCTGCCGCAGTAAATGCGTACACCTCACCCCGGTGGCCGGAATACCCCGCCGCAGGTCGTGGTGATCACGGTAGAGGCCCTGCCGCAGTAAATCCGGTATTTACTGCGGCACCACCCTGACGAGCCAACAGGTGCGGGATGTCCGGTAAGCAGAACCGCCGCTCATGCGTCCCTGCACGTGTCATACCGTCACGACGCGCGTGTGCTCGCATAGTTGGCGACAAGAGTCCTGCTGGAACAGTCGCCGCCTTCGAAGTGCCACCGGCCCGCTGTGCCGTCAACGTTCACCACGCTCAGCTCACGCAATGGCGGAGTCGATGAGATGCGGCATCCCCGGTATGAGTCCCGTCCGCCTCCGCTTATTCTCCTTCCAACAGGTGCGCCGCTCTCAGCTTGGCAAGAAGTGCGTTGAAATCACTCTTCAGATGGTCAATGTCCGTCGCGGTCGAGTTCTTCTGATCTGCCACACGCTGTGGAATCGGTTCAATGCACTTTCTGTTTGCGGGAACATCCAAGTCATAGAGCGTCTCCCACTCTAGGTGGTTGTCGTGAGTCACGCCTCCAACCCTCTGGGCCTGGGCTTGGTCCAGGTTCCAGGACCGCGGCTGCTCTGGACCTCCGGAGATTTTGTCACCCGGGTTCAACGGGCCGTCGGCGTTGTACTCCTTCAGCCGATACACAAAGCCATTGGGGGGCGTCGGCGTGACGGTTTGCCCTATGTCGTAATGCTTCCCTGGAGCCCAGCCAGAAGCCAGCGACCGGCTTCCACACGCAGCCGTCACCGTCCACCCGATCTCGTCCCGGCGCGTTGAATCTCCCTTGGCACTGATAAGCAGATCACCCGGGCGGTAGAAGTTGCAGCTACCCACCTTGGTATCGAAGGGAGTTCCGCCAGTAACTACACAGATTCGCCGCTCGCCGTAGATGTAGTTTCCAATCCAGGCTTCCGGAAGCATCAGCTTGCCGGGAACCGGACCGTTTTCGTACGCGGTTTGATAGTACGTATGGAAAGACCCATTACTGATAAGGGACGTTTGAATCCTGCCAATAAGAGGGTCTTTATTAATATTAATAGGATCCCGCGGGTTTATCCGGACTTGGGTGCGGAAGAGGGAGTTCCCCGCGTCTTGCAACATGCCGTCCACCCTCAAGGACTGAATATCCTGAATGATCGTGGAATCCTCACCATAGCTGCCGAGGGTGTTGGACGTTGTGACCTGAGGCTCATTTTTTCCCTCACACTCCCACACCAAACCATCGAGCTCTGGCAGCACTTCGCCCTTCACCTGCGGGAAGTCGGGCATGCCCTTCTTTTCGCGAGGTAGGCCGTTCTTTCCATAAGTATGCCCGGCGTGAATTGCTCGATATTTGTATCCGTTCCCGGGTGTCTGCACCTCGCCTTCCTCGATATCGACCCCCGTATCGGCGATCCAATACTTGTGCACTTTGGAATAGTTATTTGTCACCTTGAGTGCAGAAGGTCCCTTGCCGATAGGGTTGAAGCCCCAAAACACCGAGTCGGAGGTGGTGTCTATATCTCCTCCAATGACAGCGATATTCCTACCATTGAATACCGATGGCGCATCGGCTTCGGCGTAGCAGCCGACGTACACGGAGGGCCTCGGGCCGCCCTCACAGCTATAGTTTCGGTGTCGGTTTGCTGCAGTGTGACACGAAACGAAGGTGGAGCCCAAGAACGAATTATCGTAAATTCCATCACGCCCATTTGATGAGGCATCAACGTTCATAACTAGCATGGTACTGGCGTTGTCGTTGCCCAGGCTGCCGATGTCGAGCCCATTTTGGCCATTGCTGGTAAGGCGGCAATCACGTATCTGCACGCCGCTGGCGTTAACCTTCGGTGCGACCTCGCTTGAGGATATCGCTATTCCGTTGCGCCTGAAACTGACCACGCTCATGCTCTCGATGCATGCGCCGTGCGCCATAACTCGTATGCCATCCATCTGTGGAGCCTGGAAGCTGGCGGCCGGCGTCCCTTGATCGGGGATCGAATGGAGGGCGAGCTGACGAAGCACAGCATAGTCCCCACGCCCGCGAGGGGGCGTCATGGCCAATCCGGTCTCATAGCCCACCAGGGCAATTGCGCAATAAACGGTCTCCCGCGCTGTCCCCCCGCCGACTTCACCGATTTTAGTCGAGACAGAGAGGTTGAAATTTCCGGATTTGACATCTGCGAGTATGCGGCTGGTTTCGTCATGATAAGCAAGGCCGGCACCCTCCAGAATGCAACCGTTCGAGATACGGAGAGGCTTCTTAATACGGTAGTCTCCCGGAGGGAGGTAGACGACACTGCCGTCAGTAGTGTCGAATCGCATCGCGCAGTCCAGGGCACTTTGGATCGCGTCCGCGTCGTCGGCGCCTTCATCGGTTTTGCCGTTTCCCACTGCTCCGAAGTCGAGCACGCTCAGGCGCGTGTCGCGGCGGGGGCGGATTGTCACCGTGCCTGAAGCATCGCAGTCGCCGATCCAGTTCGGAGCGCTCACGCATTTCTTACTTGCAGCGCGGACGAGCTGTCCCGAACTGTCGATGCCAACCGCGCCAACCGCGCCGGGCTTATCGGGGCCCAGGCTGCGAAGGGTGAAAACACCACTTATTTGAACTCTGACTTTGACGTTGTGTGGGGGATCCACCGTTTCCAGAGCAACCCCGAAGAACGGACTGGTATGCAACTCCTCCGTCTTGATAGCAGGGGTGACGGTGCCTGATCCTGTGGTGCGGACCGCCTGGCCGGCTGTGATGCGCTGTGCGGCTTTCATGATTTCGATGTCCATCGGAACGTCCCTGCCGTCGAGGCTTCGTCGGTCGGATGGGTCGGCGTGAGCGCGGCCGAAGCGCGAGCACCCGACCTCGGGGGCGAAGGTCGGTTCCCTTCGGCAGTGCACGCAACACAACACCGTTTGGGGCCTCTTGCACTATTCGCCCTTTCCACGTTAGGCGTGATCACCGGCCTGCGCACTTCGCGAAGGCCCGATGGCCGTCCCGACCGCGATCATGCTGATTAAGACCGAGTGCATCCACGGCCGGGAGTTCGCCACCAGAGCCGTCTCCAGCTCCCTGGCCAGCACCACACCGAAGCAGTTGGGAGCACGATGTCGACATCGGCGACGTGTGCGTCTTCCTCGGGATGGACGTCAGCGAGACCGCTCACCATGGCCACGGACTCACCCCGGCCGGCAATAGGGTCTTCGACAAGCAGCTGCCCAACAGTGAGCCGAAGCTGCGGGCCGTCTTCGACAAGGTGGTTGCAGAGCGCGCGCTATTGGAGCTCGGGTGCCCCTTCGGCTGTACTGGCGCAGTTCATGGCATGGACCACAACGTCACGCGGCCATCCGCAGCCGCCCTACCGCTTCGTTCTCGGGCGGCTCCATGTCCAGGTGCCAGGTACCGAAGCGGCGGGTCTTGCTGGTGATGTACGGGGTGACGGTGGCCAGGTCCACCGGGTCCACCTCCCACCCCTCGTCGATGAGGTCATTGGCCACCTTCGTAATGTCCACCGCGGTATGAAAAATGAGGCAGTTCGCCAGCAGCTCGTTGAACTTGATGGTCTTCTCCTGGTGGTCCGGGTCGTTGTCCTGGAGCACGTCGGAGGCGAACATCAGCCAGTTGCTGAACTTGTGGAACGCCTCGACCTTGTTCGTCATCGCCTGGATCGACTCGCGCAGTTCCGGTTCCGACAAGAACCTGAGGAGCACGATCGTCCTCATGACCCGGCCGAGCTCGCGGTACGCCTGGTAGATGCGGTTGCGCCTGGACTCGTTGCCCAGCCTGCGCAGCAGGGCGGCCGAGGACAGCCGCCCCTCGCGGATCGACAGCACCACGCGCATGAGGTCCTGCCAGTGGTTCTCGATCAGCCGCCAGTTGATGACGTCCTTCTGCGGGTCGCCGAACAGCGGGTCGATGTGCTGGTACTTCATCGTGGCGCTGGGCCGGTAGAAGGTCAGGTCCTTCCAGTTGCGGATGCGCGGCAGCAGCTCCACCCCGAGCATGTGCGCGAGCCCGAAGACAGGCAGCGACTGGCCTTGCGTGTCTCCGTGGACGATGTCCACGGTCACCTCGGACTGGTTCTTCAACAGGCCCTCGAACAGATACACCGCCTCCCACACGCCACACGGGATGAAGTGGCTGAAGAGCGCGATATAGGTATCGGACACGTGCCTCATCGAGATGCCGCCAAATCCCCCATACCGGATGTGGGACTCGGCCAGCATGTTGTTCTCCCAGGTGTAGTACTGGGAGCCGTCGATCCCGGCCTTGCCGACATCGCCCCACACGTGCGCCAGGTCGAGCTGAATGAACATGTCGATCACGTCCGCCGAGGCGGCGTTCAGCTTTTCCGTGGTGATGTGCTGATTGCCCGCCAGTGACAGCTCGTGCACCGAGACCTTCTGCCGCATGTGCCGGGCGACCTGCGCGGGCCCCGCGTTCGTCCCGTAGCAGAAGACCGTCAGGACATAGCGGGCGAGTTTGTCGCGGATCTTCGGATCGCTTCCGGAGGCCGGGCCGAAGTGCCGCCACCACCGGATCCAGTACGCCGTGCGGGCGAGCACGTCCAGCAGGCTCCACTCCGGCAGCCGGCGCAGGATCTCCGCCTCCAGGTCCTGCGCGGACTTGCGGCGGTCTTTGCCCTTGCGCGGGGTGAGCACGATCTTCCCCGACGCGGTGTCGATGGTCAGGTCCGCGTTGTCCGGGTACCCGGCGTCCACCTTCGCGGCTGTGGCGGTGAGCTTCTGCTTCAGCGCCGCGGTGAACGCCGGGGCGGTGGCGGGCAGCCCAGCCTGCTCGCAGTAGTCGGCGACCAGCGGCTCGCACGCCTGCCAGGACAGCAGCTGGTCGTGCAGGTCGGCGTACGACTCCGAGCCGATGACCGCCACGTCTCCGGTCCGCAGCTCCTGGGTGAGGTAGAAGAGCGTGCACACCTCGAAGTGCCGCCGGTTGATGTTCCCCGGCTTGTGCTTGTCGAACAGAATGCGCTGCCACATCTGCGAGGCGAAGTCGGCCGAGACCGTCTTCGTCTTCTCAGTGCCGTCCCCCTGGGTGACTGTGTAGGTCACCGGCACCCACTGGCTGCCGCGGTGCCGCATGGCCTGGCAGAACCCCACCGCCTGGAGCACCGTGTCGTCGGTGGAGGTGGCGACCATCGACAAGGTCTCGGTCAGGTCGAGCAGAACCTTACGGTGGCTGCGGAAGTGCCGTCGCATCAGCGGCGCGTAGTTGTCGCCGTGGTGGGCGGAGACCAGTTCGTGGTCCTCCGAGAGCTTGGCCAGCCCGCCGGCCTTTTCCAGCCGCTCCAGCACCGCCTTGCCGCACTCGGCGTGCACCGCGTTCTGCTTGCGGGCACTGGCGGGGACGGTGACCGACTCCCCGTCGAAGCCGACCGCGTCCTTGGCCGCCTCCAGCACCTCACCCAGCACCGCGATCAGTCGCTCGGACTCCGCCCGGTGCCGCTCACGGATCTTCTCCAGATCCTCCTTTGCCTTCTTCGTGATCGACCCATGCGCTTGCACAGCATCGTCACCAGCTCGTCCCGGGCCCGCACCTTCGCCATGTGCAGCAGACTCGCCAGCAGCGCACACCGCTGCACCATGCCGACCTTGGACATCTCGGCGGCATCCAGCACCTTCGCCTGCCCAGCGAAGTGCTCCACCTTCCCCGGCGGAACCCCCTGAAGCCATGTCGCCGTCGCCCCCATCGCTTCCAGCCTGTCCAGGTGGGCAAGGTGCTCGCGCAGGTGGGAGACCGTCGGCGCCTTCGCCGGGCGCTTCAGCTCGTCGAACCTGCTGCGACCGCCCGCAGGCACCCGCAGCAGTCCCAGCAACCGGGCGCGGTCGACCTCGTCCATCCGCGACACGATCGCTGCGAAGAAGTCCTCGTTCGCCTCGGTCCTGATCGCCGAGGCCATCTCGTCCAGCGTGCTGTAGCCGGGCAGCTCCATCCTCGCCTTGACCAGCTTCTCCAGCGCCACGTTGATCAGGTCGGCCGGGTTGTCCTTGGTCTGCACGGCCTCCCTAATCGCCACTGCAGCGACCTCCCGGGCCTTCTCCATGTCGTAGGCCACGCCGATCCGTTCACGGATGAAGTCCCGCTGCCGCGCAGCCGTACGCACCGAGTCGTGCCGCGGTGACACGCTCTCGTCCTGCTCCAGCAGACCGCGCACATGCCCGACCACCAACTCCGGCACCTCGCCCAGATCCGGGAAGTAGCCCAGCTTCTGGTAGCTCTTCAGCAGCACTACCAGCGCCAGCAGATGCTCCGGCGAGCGCGCCTTGCCCCGCGCCCACGCCACCTCGGCCGTGCCGGGGGTGAACGCCTCGTGCAACTCGCGAGAGGAGATCGTGCGCTTGAACCGCGGATACGCGGTACGTTCCACCGAAGCCATGCGCCGCATGATCCCGGCCGCTCACTCATACGAAGCACACGCAGCCGAGTCGATCACAGACACCACAAGCACATGACCAGCGAAGAAGCCCCAGCCACCCCGCCGCGAATCATCAGAAGAACCCACGAGCGGGTGATCCGCCGGTGGGCCAGCGAGCTTCAGATCACCACCGCAGACGGTCTACGGCACGTTTCCGGCGTATTCCGGCTGGCCTCCAACAGGTTCCGCCTTGCCGGCTGGGCACGCGAACTCGGTGCTGTCGACCTCACCCGCCCCGAGGACGAGCCGGAGCTGATCACCCCAGTTGTCGCAGCCGCGATCAAGCGCCTGGACTTCCACAAGGGCAACGGGTTCGGCGACCCCATCGGTGCGCCTTCGCCTCCTAGCTAACGGTCGTCGGGATTTCCTGCGTCTCAACTATCCACATCTGTCGTTCGCTGCACGGCGCATGTCTCATGAGACATGCTGAGCGGGAAGAACACTTCCAGTTCTACTGACCGAGGGGCGGCGGCAAGGGACCCCGACCTCGCCGCCGGAGGGCTGACCGTCCAGCGCGGGAGCCGGTCAGCCGACGAATCACCAGGTCACACCCGTCACATGTGTCTGCCCGCAGGGCGCCCCGGTCCCTGGCTCGTACTCGTTCGGTCGTGGTCTTTTCGTGAACGACCTGCCAGTGATACCTCTAGTGGGCCCATCGCGGAAAATGGCGGCGGCATTCAGGGGGAGATGTTGGATCCGAGTCAGGGCCCGCAGGATGCAGGGAGCCGGGCAGGTGCCCCGTCGCTCATCCTCAACTATCCAACGGCCATGCAGTTTCCGGCCATGCCATCGCCTGAGAAGATCGTCTTCACCTACGATCCTGACGAGTTCGAGAGGTTCGTCGAGGAGTGGGTACCCGCGCTGGACAGCCTGTACGTGCGGGTGGTGCGCCAGGGAGGCGCTGGCGACCACGGCATCGACGTGGCCGCATTCCTCACTCGCCAGGGCCTGGAAGGCCCCTGGCACAACTACCAGTGCAAGCGATACAAGGGAACGTTGGCCTGGAGCACCGCCGCGGGTGAGATTCGGAAGATGTTCGCGGGCGTGGTCACCGGTGAGTTCATCGTGCCGGAGCAGTACACCTTCGTTGCTCCGTCCATCGGCCCCAGTCTGCAGCAGGCCCTGCAACGCCCGGTCGGTACTCGCAAGGACTTCGTGGAGGCGCTAGGCAAGACCACGGACAAGGTCATCACGGACCTGGGACCGCGGTTGAGGCGCGAGGTCGAGGAGTTGGCGGCGGTTACGTCATTCGAGATCTTTCAGACCGTCAACATGAAGCAGATGCTTGAACAGCACAAGACTACTGACTTCTGGGTGAAGCGATTCCCGCCGGAGACCCCGCCCCGCCCGGCCGTCATGGAACCGCCCGACAAGCTGGAACCGCGCGAGGCCCGCTACGTGCAGCAGCTCGTCCAAGTCTACGCCGAGCGCTGGCCCAGTGATGCCAGCACCGCTACCCAGATTGCGCAGCATCCCACGGCTGGCCCTCACTTGCGCCACCAGCGTGAAGCGTTCTTCAGCGCCGAGTCTCTGCGCCGCTTCGGGGAGGAGGCATACCCCGCGGGTCATTTCGAGGCCATTGTCAAGGACGTATACGACGCCGTGATCGACGTGGCGAGGGATGACCACCCCACGGGGTGGAAGCGCCTGCAGGCCGTCACCTCGCAGGCGATCAGTGCCGGGCTGACGCAGACGGTTTTCGCTCAGCACGTGAGAACTCTGGACCGTACCGGGGTATGTCATCACCTGGCGAACGAGAACGAGCTCACGTGGTGTGAGGGAGAAGGGACATGAAACCGCTGAACAGCCCACTGGAGATCGGCGTGCGGGCACTGGTACTGCTCTCGGAGAGCCATCCCGATGCTCTGGACCTGGCCCAGCTCGCGCTCTTGGACCATGCCGTGCTGCACAGCGGAGAGTTCGACGGGCCGCCCAGCCTGCACCCGGACCTGCCAGCTCACTCGGGAGAGCTCGGCCTGAAGCGCACAGTCCTCGAACAGGCACTTCTGGTGCTCATCCGCGCCGGCCTGGCCGAACTCGAAGCTGACGGGACCGGCCTAGTCTACCGAGCCACTGAACGCGGCCCGGCCTTCGTGGACGTTCTCGAAGCCCCGTACGTCCTGCGGCTCCGCGAGCGCGCCGAGTGGGCCGTCCACCAATGGGCCCCGGACACCGACGTACGCGCCACCACCCGGTCCCTGCTAACGATTCCCCCCGCCCCCGTGACCACCCGCCCGTTAGAGGGCCATCGTGGGTAGTCTCCAGCTGGTCCACCTCACCTACGCCGGCTCGGGCAAGCCATCAGCGCAAATCGTCTTCGGCCCCGAGCTCACTACGATCTACGGCGCCTCCGACACCGGGAAGACCTTCATCGTCAGGTCTGTCGAGTACATGCTCGGCGGCGCCCAGCTGACCATGGTCCCAGAGGCCGAGGGATACACCCAGATTCTGCTCGGGCTGCTGCTGCCCGACGGCAGCCCGCTGACCCTCGTCCGTCGCCCCGGCACGAACTCCACCCACCTGCACCGCGAGGACCTCCGCGACCTGGTCCACCGCCCAGCGGATGCCATCGTGAACTCGGTGCACAACGCCCGCAGCAAGAACAGCCTCTCGGTCCACCTGATGCGCGCTATGGGTCTAGACGCAATACCGGTGATTTAGGTTGTTTTCCGGCTGGCAGGTCTGGTCTTGGTCGGGCCGACCAGCGTCGCGCGGGGAGTGTCCGGCCGAGCCGGGT